>NZ_DBMCWA010000019.1:0-37648 GCF_056977735.1 Succiniclasticum sp. | reverse complement strand
CGCATTGCAATTATACCATGGGTATTGACAGACCGATTGAATGAGAAAGGGCATAAAATACAACTATTATTTAATCTTAAAAATAATTATACGAGGAGGATACAATCATGCTTGTAAAAGATATCATGACGACTCATGTGGTCACCATCAACCAGAACCAGACGCTGCTGGAGCTGCAGGGACTGATGAGCGATGATAATATCCGCCGCGTTCCGGTTGTGAATGACGCGGGGATGGTTGTAGGGATCATTACGGACAAGGACGTACGGATGGCCTCTCCTTCTGAAGCCAGTACGCTGTCCCGTTATGAAGCATCGTATCTGTTAAGCCGCATTAAAGTAAAAGACGTGATGACCCATAACGTAAAGACGATATATGCCGATGCAGATTTGGGGGACGTGGCTTCCCTGATGTATCAGGACCAGATCAACTCCGTACCGGTTATGAATGAAGAAAATAACCTGTGCGGCATTGTAACGGATACAGATGTTTTCCGTGCACTGGTGGACATCTTCGGGTTGGGCCAGCATGCCTCCCGTATTACCATTGACGCTTCTGACAAACCCGGGGTTTTGGCTGAAGTAGCGAAGATGTTTGCCGACCAGGGAATCAATATTTTATCCTGTGTGACCAGCGAAACCAAAACGCCGGGGGAAAAGGAAATGACCATTACAGCCGATCTGTCCCAGAGTGGTATGGGTATCATTGAAGAAATCCGGGAAGCCGGTTTTAATGTTACCAATATTTCTACCGGCAGGGCCAAATAAAATGATTGCCAATGTTGAGTTTAAGATTGGCGATGTGGTGAGGATGAAAAAGCCCCATCCCTGTGGGTCTAACAACTGGGAAATTACCCGTACGGGAATGGATTTCGGCATCCGTTGCTGCGGCTGTGGGCATCATGTGATGATACCCCGCACCAAATTTGTGAAAGCAGTGCGGGAAGTGTTGCCGAAAGAAGAAAAGTGAAATCTAAATACAAAATAAAAAAAAGAGAGGCCCCCTTCATTTTAAAAAATGTTGGGGGTCTCTCATATTTGATAGCTGACAAAAAAAAGACATAAACATAATACTAAAAAAACACAAACATATTTTATCATAATATTGAAGGCTTTTGGATGAATGTTTTTCGTTAAAAAATGACGGACAATCTGCAGTTTTATAAAAGGCGATAAAGGAGACCAGCGATGATACGAAGACTTGTGACGAAAAAAACAGTGGCAGCATTTCTTATCACAGCATTTTTTGGGGTAACTCTTTCTGCTGCAGAAGCGGCTCCATCTAAAAAGCATGAAGGATATCTGTATCCGTCTCAGCAGCAGAATCAACAACATAGCAGACCGTCTGTGCAGAAGCCGCGCCCGACGATGCAGCAGCCGAGGCCGGGTTCACAACGTCCGACGATACAACGGCCCAAACCGAGTTCGCCGCGCCCGACGATGCAGCAGCCGAGGCCGGGTTCGCAACGTCCGACGATACAACGGCCCAAACCGGGTTCGCCGCGCCCGACGATGCAGCAGCCGAGGCCGGGTTCACAACGTCCGACGATACAACGGCCCAAACCGGGTTCGCCGCGCCCGACGATGCAGCAGCCAAGGCCGGGTTCGCAACGTCCGACGATGCATCGGCCCAAACCGGGTTTGTCACGCCCGACGATGCATCAACCGAAACCTAAAGAAACAAGGAGTAAAAGCCTGCGTCCGAAAATTCAACAATCAAAACACGACGTTGCAAAACCAACGGTACATGAGGCGAAGCAAAACGTTACAAAACCAAAGGTTTATGAACCGAAACATGATGTCACAAGACCAAAGATGCACGAACCGAAGCAAAAAATTGTGAAACCGGATATGCATAGACCCAAATATTGGAAACACAGAAAACCGGGACCTAGAAAAGATCTGCTTCGCCCGCCTGTTAAACGGACCTATGAAAACATGCATGTATGGCGCCGTGCCCCAAAACCGCCAAAAGATCATTGGTGGAATCACAGGCCGGCTCACAGACCGGGGCGCTACAGGGGGTATTACAACGGTATCTACTATTCGGATGTGTTGTCCGCACTTTTAGCTGCAGAGATCATACATTCTACGTATATTACCGAACCGGCCCGTGTGATTTATTATGAGAAAGATTCAGCCAGTGCCTTTATTCCCAAAGAAGCAATCAAATATAAAGGACATCACTATCTGGTGTTCTCCGATATCGGTAATTCTATGGAAGATGCGCAGCAGTTCTGTGAATCCATAGGCGGTCATTTAGCATCGGTGAGCGATGACGGAAAAAATGACCGCCTATACCGGCTGATCAATGACAGCGGCTATGATAACGAATACTTTGAGAAATTCGGACATTACCGTATGATTCCTGGCGAACCCGTTACCTATGTAAAAGCGGATACGGACAGCAGTTCCGGAGAAGAGGAACTGTTTTATGGATTGTATTACTGGAACTATAAGAACCTGCGGGAAAACGGTATAACCGACGGCACAGGCGGGAATGCCTTCGTCTGTGAATGGGACAGATGACGTTGCGTAATTAAAACGTATTAATGAATATAAAAAATAATAATCCATAAAAAAGTACCGGTCTGCAAATGTAATCGCAGCCGGTACTTTCAATCTTTTCTGGATTAGTCTTCTTCCAATACGCCTTTCAGGTCTTTGTTGGTCATGGCGCAGACGCAGGAGTCGGACCACACGTTTTCCGCTGTCTCAATCATGTCAATGATCGTGTAAATAGGAAGGATAACGCCCATGATGCCGATGGACGCACCTACCGAACTCATCAGGGACAGGGTCAGGAAGTAGCAGCCCATGGGGACGCCGGCGTTGCCGATGGCAGCCAGCACCGCTACGAACAGCCAGGAAATCATGGCACCCATGGTCAGGTTCATGCCGGAATTCTGCATCACAAATAAGGAAGTGACCAGGATGAAAGCGGCACAGCCGTTCATGTTGATGGTGGTGCAGATGGGCAGCACGAAGCGGGATACCCGGGGATTGACTTTCACGTTCTGTTCAGCGGAAGCCAGGGTTACCGGCAGGGTGGCGGCGGAGCTTTTGGTAAACAATGCAACCGCCAGGGCCGGGGACATCTTTTTCATGATATCTACCGGGTTCAGGCCCCGGACCAGCAGGAACAGCGGAAGCACGATGAAGAACTGGAGCAGGTTGCCGCCGATGACAACCGCGGTGTATTTGCCCAGCGCGCCTACGATAACGCCGGCTTCAATCTGGGCGGCCAGCTGGCCGGCAAATGCTAAAATGCCAACAGGGAGCACATACAGGATAGCACGGATCAGGGTGAACAAAACTTCCTGCAGGCCATTGATGCCTTTCAGCAGCACTTCCCGGTTTTCCGTTTTCGGCATAAAGGCCAGGGCCAGGCCCACAGCGGCAGCGATGAACAGCACAGACAGCACGTTGCCGGACAGGAAGGGATTTAAAATATTATTGGGAACTACGGAAAGGAAATGATCATAGTAAGAAAGCTTTCCTAAATTCTGGGGAACCTGCGCCGCACCTGCGCTTACCACGTCGGCAGGCAGGTTGCCCGGAGCGATCCAGAGATATAAAGCCAGGCCTACGGCAGCGGAGCAGATGGTAGTCAGTAATGTATAAACCAGCGCATGGGCGAAGATACGCTTCGTGTCTTTTTTGGCGCCCAATGCCGACAGTGTGGTGATGACTGCCAGCGCAATGGTGGGCACGGCGATGAACTGGAACATGCGGGTGAAGATAGTGGCAATAAAATTGAACAGCTCGTTCAGGGAGGGATTGTTCATCCAGCCCAGTGCGCCGCCGATTACCAGTGCCGCCATCCACAGGATAAACTGTTTGCCGTTGCTTTGTTTCCGGCTTTCTTCAATGATCTCTTTGGCTTTGGCATCTACCTGGGCAGATTTTTCTTTATTTGTCATGATAGGCTCCTCTAACAAGTAATTTTTGAAAACTATGTATAGTATAGTCCTTTATTTTTTCTTATGTCAATACAATATTAAGAAAAAACTAAGGAAAATTATATCGGACCGACACAATTTTTTTGTTTTTATCTGTATCTGCCGGGAATTGAAGGTTGGACGATTTCCTATAATATGGTAAAATAAAGAGTACTGTCAAAGGGGGAAACTGTCGTGAAACAACCATTAGTGGAGGCAATGGAACAGTACTTGCAGGAACAGGTGTATCCGTTGCATACGCCGGGCCATAAAGGCGGCCGGGGCATGGCGGAACCGCTGCGTTCCCTGCTGGGTTCCACCGCATTGCGGCTGGACGTTTCCCTCATGAACGAACTGGACGATATACACGCGCCTTCCGGTTGCATCAAAGCAGCGCAGGAAGAGGCGGCAAAGTTATATGGCAGTGACGCCTGCTTCTATTCGGTGAACGGGACAACGGGCGCTATCCATGTCATGCTGATGACGGCGCTGCAGCCGGGCGATAAAGTGATGGTGCCCCGGAATGCCCACCGCAGCGTGATGGGCGGTCTGATTTTGGCAGACGCGGTGCCCGTTTATGTGCAGCCGGCTTATGTAAAAGAGTTTGGCATGCAGGGGCAGGTTACGCCGGAGCAGGTGAAAGAAGCGTTTACGCTGCATCCGGATCTTAAAGCGGTGCTGCTGACCTCTCCCAATTATTTTGGAATGGCTGCGGACGTGAAACAGATTGCGGAGATTACTCACGCTAATCATGCAGTGCTGCTGGTGGATGAGGCGCACGGTCCCCATCTGGGATTCCATGAAAAGTTCCCGCCTTCCGCCATACAGTGCGGCGCGGATATGGCTGCCCAGAGTACGCACAAGATCACTGGTGCGATGACCCAATGTTCCATGTTGCATGTGAAAGGAACACGGGTTGATCTGCAGCATGCGGCAGATGTAATGAGTTTGCTTACGACAACAAGTCCTAATTATCTGCTGATGGGGTCTCTGGATGCCGCCAGGGCTCAATTGGCCGATAAGGGTGCTTCTATGATGGAGGATGCGTTGCGGGCGGCGGATCTTTTACGCCTTGCATTAGAAAAGATTCCGGGACTGCGGGTAATCCGTCCGGAAGATGTGGCTGGCAGATACGGAATTTCCGCTTTGGATAAAACAAAGGTAACCATAAATCTGAAAGAGTGGGGCATCAGCGGCGTTACCGCCGGGGAAGCCCTGCGCAAAGAGAAAATAGCAGTAGAACTGGTGGACCCGCAAAATGTTTTGTTCCTTGTGACGTATGCGGACTGGGTGCCGGTGCAGTGGCAGGATACGGTGAACCGGATCTGCAGAACATTGCAGAAACTGTGCCCGGTGCAGAATCTGCTGGAAGCCAGATCTGTGGAACGGGTCAAAATACTGGAAAAGGAAGCTTTGAAAAGAGAGCAAGCGCAGCAGGCAGAAATTCCGGTGACGGAAGCCGCATTGCCTATGCGGGATGTGTTTTACGGAAAAAAGAAAACAATACCGTTGGAAGAAGCAGGCGGGCACATCTGTGCCGAGCCGGTAAGCTTTTATCCGCCGGGCATTCCCGTGATTTTGCCCGGGGAACGGTTTACGGATAAGATGATTGAATGGTGCTCACTTATGAAACAGCAGGGCCTGCCTGTCAGCGGTCCGGCGGATGTTTCCCTGCAGACGGTGCGGGTGCTGGACGAATAACCTGTCAAACAGAGGTGCAGATTATGAAAAAAGGTTTTTTTATTACCATGGAAGGCGTAGACGGAAGCGGCAAGACGACCCAGCTGCAGCTGACGGCCAGGTACCTGCTGGACCGGGGCTATGAAGTGGTGACCACACGGGAACCAGGGGGTACGAAACTGGCGGAACGGATCCGCAACGTAGTGCTGGATGCGGACACCGCTGTGAATCCGAGGACGGAAGTGCTGTTATATCTGGCAGCCCGGGCAGAGCATGTGGAAAAAGTCATTAAGCCTGCGCTGGCAGCAGGTAAAATAGTGCTATGCGACCGCTTTGCCGATTCCACAATGGTGTACCAGGGGTTTGTCCGGGGCATTGAGACTGACAAAGTGAAGGCTCTTTGCCAATTTGCTGCGGACGACGTACAGCCGGAACTGACGATCCTGCTGGACGCTGCGCCGGAAGCACTGTTGCAGCGCAGGGCCGACCGGGGTGTGCAGGACCGTTTTGAACAGGAAGGCCTGGACTTCCAGAAAAAAGTGCGGACAGGTTTTTTACTGCTGGCGAATGCCGATCCGGAACGCATTAAGAAAGTATCTGCACTGCAGAATACAGACGCAGTGCAGGCAGAGATTCGGAAAATATTAGTGGATGCCGGATTTTAAACTGTTTACAGGTGCAACATGTTTGACCAAATTGTAGGGCATCAACAGAATAAGGATTTTCTGGCACGGTTTCTCAACCGGGAAGAGCGGCCTCATGCCCTGTTGTTCTATGGACCGGAGGGAATCGGCAAGTGCCTGCTGGCCAAAGAGTTTGCCAGGGCGTTTCTGTGCCTGGGCTCTGCGCAGGGGGCGCGACCATGCAACCACTGTGAAAGCTGTCGCCTGCTGAATTTTGAGACCGGAAACTTTGCCCATCCGGATTATCTGTATTTTGATCCCATGACAGATGAGGAACAGGAAAAGAAAAAAACAAAAATCATTTCCGTAAACCAGATCCGCAGCCTGATCAAACAGTCTGCATTCGGGCCCACACTGTCAAAACATAAGATCTGTATTATTAACGAGGCGGACACGATGAATACGGAGGCGGCCAATTCGCTGCTGAAGCTGCTGGAAGAACCGCCGGACAGATGGTTTTTCATTCTGGTGGCCTCTTCTGTCAGCCGCCTGCTGCCCACGATTTTGTCCCGGGTGATCCAGGTGCGGTTCACGCCGCTTTCTGTGGAGGAAACAAAAAAAGCGCTGCTTCATAAAGAAATTCCCGAAACCGAAGCGGACCTGCTGGCGCATCTGTCCGATGGGTCGTTAGGACAGGCGCTCCGGTTCCGGGAAGAACGAATCGTTGACTTCCGCAACGCGGCGCTGAAATATGTGGCGGAGTTTCCCATGCAGGCTCCTATGACCTATCTGCTGACGGAGGATTACTTTTCTGATGTAATCCCCTCTACAGGCGGCAATGAGCAGCTGCAACAGTTTGCGGCTATGACCGTATCCCTGTTGCGGGACCTGCTGTTTGTGAAAAACGGATTGCAGGGACAGGTTTTTAATGTAGATGCATTGCCCCAATTACGGAAAATAGCAGAAAAATGGGATGCAGGGCGGCTGCATCAGGCAACGGAGGCGGCACAGGAAGCCGCGGCCGCTGCTGTGCGGCGGGCCAACACAAAAAGTGTGCTGGACAAGATGACCTTTACGATAAATACATGCTGCGAAGGGAGAATATAGCATGAAGAAAGTTGTTGGGATACGTTTTAAGAAAACGTGCAAGATATATTATTTCGATCCGCTGGATATTGAATTTGTGCCGGGAGACCACGTGATCGTGGAAACGGCCCGTGGCATGGAATACGGAACGGTGTCCATCGGCACCCGGGAGATTCCGGAGGAACAGATCAAAGCTCCGCTGAAACCCATCATCCGCAAGGCAACGCCGGAAGATGAAGAAACCGTGGTCCAGAACCAGGTGCGGGAACGGGAAGCGTTTAATATCTGCCAGCGCCGCATCCAACGCCACGGTCTGGAAATGAACCTGGTGGATGTGGAATTTACGTTTGATGTCAATAAAATCATTTTCTATTTTACGGCAGACGGCCGTATTGATTTCCGGGAGCTGGTCAAAGACCTGGCTTCCGTATTCCGTACCCGTATCGAACTGCGGCAGATCGGGGTCCGGGACGAAGCCCGGATGGTGGGCGGCATCGGCAGCTGCGGACGGCCGCTGTGCTGTGCAAGCTGGCTGGGAGACTTTGAACCGGTATCCATCCGCATGGCGAAGAATCAGAACTTGTCTTTGAATCCTACTAAAATTTCCGGCAGCTGCGGGCGCCTGATGTGCTGTCTTAAATATGAAGATTATATGTATGCCAAAGAAAAAGGCAAAGGCGGGCGGCCCAAGAAGGAATATGCGGAAGCGCCCCAGGTTGGTACCATGGTGGCTACCAGCATGGGCAAGGGCAAGGTCACCACGGTGAATAAAGCCAAACACACGGCTACCGTACAGCTTTCCCGTGACAATGTGGTCACCCTGGAATGGGATGAATTGATTGATGCTTCCCAGGCCATGGATGACGATTAAGAAAATGTTATGAACGAAATCAGAGAAGATTATTTGCCGGGCTGCGGATATAAGATCTATCAGGACCCGGCGGAGTTTACCTTTACGACAGATTCCGTCTTTCTGGCCCACTTCCCCCATCTGGTGAATCAGGCGAAGGCGCTGGAATTAGGCTGTGGGACCGGAGCCGTCAGTTTTTATCTGGCAGCCCGGGGCGCAGCGGAAGTGACCGGGCTGGATGTGAATCCC
Source organism: Succiniclasticum sp. (assembly GCF_056977735.1). Taxonomy (NCBI): domain Bacteria; kingdom Bacillati; phylum Bacillota; class Negativicutes; order Acidaminococcales; family Acidaminococcaceae; genus Succiniclasticum; species Succiniclasticum sp. Next base: position 29,220 of record NZ_DBMCWA010000019.1, on the reverse strand, counting down.
CGGATGGTGGAGCTGTTTAACCGCAGTGCGGAAGAAAATGGGATTGGTCGGCGCGTCCGTGCCCTGCAGTGGGATATCAAAGATGTAAAACAATTTTGCAAAACAGAAACCTTTGATCTGGTCGTTGCCAACCCGCCCTATCGCAACAGCGGGCGGGAACGGGCAATTGGTACGGCAGCCTGCCACGAAAAAACTGCCGTGCTGGAAGATTTTTTTGCCGCTGCATCGTATGCGCTGCACAGCCGTGGCCGCTTCGCCCTGGTACAATTGCCGGAACGGTTCATGGAATCCATGGAGCTGGCCATCAAATACAAACTGCAGCCGAAAAAACTGCAGTGGGTCCATGCATCCGTGGACAAACCGGCCTGGATTTTTTTGCTGGAAATGGTAAAAAACGGAAGCTACGGGCTGGAAGTGCTGCCGCCGCTGATCATGTACAACGCGGACGGGTCGTTGACGGAACAGGCGAAGAAGCAGATGGAAAAAGAATAAAATCCTTTTATTAAAAAATTCCGCTGTAAAAAGATTACGCAAAAACGTTCGTGTTTGCTATTTCACGGACTCATTCGCCTGTGGCTTCGAAACTCGGGGCTTCGCCCCTCAAACAGTCTCGCCACCGCGGCGAATTTCGTCTCCTGAAATGACGCAAACCCACACTATGTTTTGCTTAAATCTTTTTACATCAAAAGACTTTATTAAAAAGTATTTATAAAATTATTTGGAGATTTTATGCCCGGCACATTATATTTAGTAGCGACCCCCATCGGAAATTTAGGTGATATGACGCCGCGGGCGGTGCAAACGTTGACGGACGCTGATTTAATTGCGGCGGAAGACACGCGGCGAACGCTGCAGCTGCTGAACCATTTTTCCATTAAGGGCAAGCTGATCCATTACGATGAAAACAATAAAGAGAAACAGGGGCCTGTGTTGTTGCAGGAACTGCTGGACGGAAAAAATATTGCCCTGGTGACCGATGCGGGCTTTCCGGGAATTTCGGATCCGGGGGAAGCCATGGCGAAGCTGGCGATAGAAAACGGCGTCGCGGTTGTGCCGGTGCCGGGGGCCAATGCCTGCCTTACTGCACTGGTGGCTTCGGGCCTGCCTTCCACCCCGTTCTTCTTCGGAGCTTTTTTGCCCAAAAGTAAAAAGAACCGGAAAGAGCAGTTGGAAAAATGGAAATGGATCCCGGCTACGGTTGTGTTATATGAAGCGCCCCACCGGATTGTGACAGTGCTGGAAGAAATCCTGGCAATCTGGGGCGACCGGCAGATGGTGTTCGGCAGGGAACTGACCAAGCTGCACGAAGAGTTCTGGCGGGGGACTATTTCCCAGGCAATATCCTATTTAAAAGAAAACCCGCCCCGGGGTGAATTTGTGCTGGTCATCGCCCGGGAAGAGGAAAAACCGGCGGATGAAGAAGAAAAAGACCCGCTGGACGTAGTGAAAGAAAAAATCGCGGCTGGCGTTCCCAGGAAGGAAGCGCTGACCGAAATCGCAAAACAGTTTAAAATTCCCAAACGGGATTTATATAACCGCTTGATTCAGGAGCAGGAAAAAGAGTAAAATATAAGATATAGAAAAATTTTTCTGTTTGCAAAAAATTCTGTTTGCTGGATCATTCAGGAACATGAGAGAAAAATTAATAAAACAGTTAATACTTCTGCAATGCAGATACCTATATTAAAAGGAAGAAGGGCATATTATGGAAAAGAAACCGTTTTTTATTACCACACCGATTTATTATCCCAGTGAGAAGCTGCACATCGGCCACGCGTACTGCACGACCGTAGCGGATTCGATTGCCCGGTATCACCGCGCCAAGGGGGAAGATGTATTTTTCCTCACCGGCAGCGACGAACACGGACAGAAGATCCAGCGCAAGGCAGAAGAGCTGGGTATCACCCCGATTGAATATGTAGATAAGATCGTGGCTACCTTCCAGAGCCTGTGGAAACGGCTGGAAGTAACCAATGACGATTTTATCCGCACCACCCAGGAACGCCACGAAAAAGTGGTGCAGGCTGTGATGCAGCAGATTTACGACCAGGGGGATATTTATAAGAAAAATTACGAAGGCTGGTACTGCGTGCCCTGCGAATCCTTCTGGACCGAACACCAGCTGGTAGACGGCAAATGCCCTGACTGCGGCCGTCCGGTAGAAAAAATGCAGGAAGAAAGCTATTTCTTCAAGATGAGCAAGTACGCGGACCGTATGCTGCAGTACATTGACGAGCATCCGGACTTTATCCAGCCGGTAGCCCGCCGCAACGAAATGATCAACTTCATCAAACAGGGACTGGAAGACCTGTGCGTGACCCGTACGTCCTTTGACTGGGGCATCAAAGCGCCTTTCGATCCCAAGCACGTTGTGTATGTATGGTTCGATGCCCTGCTGAACTATATGACTGCCATCGGTTACAAAGCGGATGACGCTATGTTCAAGAAGTACTGGCCTGCGGATATCCATCTGGTAGGTAAGGAAATCGTGCGTTTCCATTCCATCATCTGGCCCATTATGCTGATGGCCATGGGCGAAGCCATCCCGAAAAAAGTGTACGGCCACGGCTGGCTGGTGGTGGACGGGACCAAGATGAGCAAGTCCATCGGCAATGTGGTGGATCCCAACGGGCTGATCGACGAATTCGGTGCGGATGCCATCCGGTATTTCCTCCTGCGGGAAATCAATCTGGGCAGCGACGGCAACTTCAGCCGTGATGCTCTCATCAACCGCATCAACGCGGACCTGGCCAACGATCTGGGCAACCTGCTGTACCGCACCGTCAGCATGGTGGAAAAATATCACGGCGGCGAACTGAAAAACTGCCCGGCCGCGGTGCAGGATGTAGATACCGCCCTGATCAAACTGGCGGAAAGCACATTGGTTTCCTATCAGGAACATATGGACAAGATGGAAATCAATGATGCCATCAAAGCCGTATGGGCCCTGATTGCCAGTGCCAACAAATATATTGACGACACGGCGCCCTGGAAGCTGGCGAAAGATCCGGCGGACGATGACCGCCTGCATCTGGTGCTGTACAATCTGGCGGAAGTGCTGCGCTTTGTGGCCGTGATGATCGAGCCCTTCATTCCGGGGACTACGCCGGAAATTCTGAAGCAGCTGGGACTTGAAGTGAAGGAACAGAACTTGCTGGAAGATCTGCAATGGGGCGGTATCGCCGACGGAACCAAAGTGGTGAAAGGCGAACCCCTGTATCCCCGTATCGATGTGCTGCCGGACGGCCGTACCCTCATCGGAGCTACCAAAAAATATCCGGGCAAGGTGTACAATCCGGAAACCGGCAAGCATGAGGAGTATCATCCGGAACCGGCCAAAGCAGCAAATACTAAAAAAGAGAATAAGAATGAAAATAAAAAAGCGGATGCGTTAGCGGAAGCCCAGGCCAAGGCGGAAGAAGCCAAGGCCAAAGCGCTGGCAGCCAAAGAAGCGGCAGCGAAAAAAGCAACCTCGGCAGCGGATGCGGCCAGCGACGCGGTAGCAGCGGCGGGTGACGCAGCCAAAGCCGTAGGCGGTGCGGTGCTGGCGGCAGTGGCTTCGGCCCGGGCCCGTGTCAGCGCGGCAGCAGACGATGCGGTGCGCACGGCAACGGAAGTAAAAAATGCGGCGCTGGAAGCAGCCCGCGGTACTGAAGCGCAAAAATCCGCTCCGGCTGCAGACGGAGAGATTACGATTGATGACTTCGCAAAGATCGACCTGCGTGTAGCTAAGATCCTGTCCGCGGAACGGGTGCCCAAGACCGATAAGCTGATGAAGATCCAGGTGCAGCTGGGCGAAGAGGAGCGCACTATCGTGTCCGGCATTGCCCAATATTACACACCGGAAGAACTGGTGGGCCGCAATGTGATCGTAATTAAAAACCTGAAACCCACCAAGCTGCGTGGCATTATGTCGTACGGCATGCTGCTGGCTGCTTCCGACGGGGAAGGGAATCTGGTGCTGGCGGATGCGCCGAATATTAAGAGCGGCAGTAAGGTAAAATAAAGGTTTTCTCATGTCAAGATTAGGTATCATAGACACGCATGCACATTTAGATGACAACCGCTTTGATGCGGACCGTGCTGATGTAATGGCGCGGCTCGCCAACGACATGGAAGCGGTCATTACGCAGGGCACTACGTATGAATCATCGGTCGCGTCCGTCAACATGGCGGAGCAGTATGATTTTGTGTATGCCGCGGTGGGCTGGCATCCGGAAGATCTGGCCGGCATTAAAGACGAAAGTTATATTGCAGAGCTGGAAGCACTGGCCCGTGAACACAAAAAAGTGGTAGCCATCGGGGAGATCGGGCTGGATTATTACTGGAAGGAAAACGAGCCGAAAGAAGTGCAGCTGCTGCGTCTGAAACAGCAGTGTGACCTGGCGTATCAGCTGGACCTGCCGGTAGTGATCCATAACCGGGAAGCCCATGGCGACTGTCTGAACTTTTTCCAAAACGAAGTGCCCAAAGAGTTAAAAGTTGTGTTCCACTGCTATTCCGGCTCCCTGGAAATGGCGAAAGAGCTTTGGAAACGCGGTTATTATTTAGGGTTTGGCGGAACGTCTACCTATAAAAATAACAAGAAGGTGCGGGAAGTGCTGGCAGCCTGCCCGGAAGAATTGTTCGTGCTGGAAACGGACTGCCCATATCTGGCTCCGGAACCCTTCCGGGGACGGCGCAACGACCCCAGCCTTACGGAATATGTTGCCAAAAACGCGGCCCTGGTCCGGGGCACAAGCTTTGAACATATTGCGGAACAGACCACGAAGAACGCAAGAACTTTGTTTTTTACAAAATCAAAATAAAAGAGGGATGAGGCCATGGAGGATGGTGAAAAGAAGGTTTCAGTATCTGCATTAAAGGCAATCAAAGACCGTCGCAGTATCCGGAAATTTAAATCCGATTCCATTTCGGAAATGGATCTGCATACCATTTTGGAAGCCGGGATTGCGGCTCCTTCATCCAAGAACCGGCAGCCCTGGCATTTTACGGTGGTACGGGGCGATGCCAAAGAAGAACTGGCGCGGGTCATGGAACGGGGACTGAATCTGGAAGTGAAGGCCCACGAGCCGTTTTTGCCGGACAGCATGAAATTTATCAACGGCGCCTTTACCAGCGTGAATGTAATGCGGGAGGCTCCGGTGGTGGTACTGGTTTCCAATGAACTGGGTACCGGGACAGACTTCGCAAAAAATCTGTCCGTGGATGAACGGGTCGCGGAAATCTGCAATGTGCAGTCCGTAGCCGCGGCTGTGGAAAATATGCTGATGGCAGCGCAGGAGCTGGGGATCGGCAGCCTGTGGATCTGTGACATCTTTTTTGCCTATCCGGAAATTTCCGAATGGCTGGAAAAGAAAAATTCCGGTCACGGCATGCTGGTGGCAGCGCTGGCCTTCGGCTATGCGGATGAAGCGCCCAAAGCCCGGACCCGGAAAAGCCTTCATGACGTGACAACGTTTTTGAAATAAAAAAATTAAGGTAATCAGGGCGGTTAGAACTGTTTGCTTAAGTAAACGCTGAGTAATTCGTATGCCGCGGACATCGCATAATCTCATTTAATCAGCGTCTCCTTAAAAATTGTTAACAAGCTTTTATGCTGTGAATTCCGTTAGACAGGAAGCAGTTCCGAACATTGCCGGGACTGCTTTTTCTTGAGGTACTTGTGTTCATGTTCCATTTGTTATTTCCGTATGAATATGTTGACAGCGTATTTTCTATAGATTATAAAAAACTGATGCAGCAGGGCTATAAAGGGATTATCTTTGATATAGATATGACGCTGGTCCCTCATGGCGCTGATTCCACAGAAGAAATTGATGAACTGTTTAAAACCATTCACCGTCTTGGATTGAAAACGCTGTTGATGACCAACAACAGCGAGGAACGGGTGAAACGTTTTATCAGAAATATTGACACGCTCTATCTTTGCGATGCCCAAAAGCCAAATACCGACGGATATCTGAAAGCAGTCCAAATGATGGGGCTGCAAAAAAATGAAACGGTTTACATCGGCGACCAGATACTGATTGACATTTACGGCGCCAATAAATGCGGCATGGCCAATATACTGGTCCACTACGTGACGGCAGAGGAAGAGACCAACATTGGCATCCGGCGAAATATAGAAAAATATATTCTTAAACTTTACAGTATAAGTAAAAAGTACCGGCACAGACTGGGGGATATTAATAAGACGGAGGTTGTCTGACTATGCTTTTTTGTGAAATTCATCCCGTTTGTTATGAAATTTCTTTGAAAAAAGAAATTTGCAAACGCCATATAAAAGATATGCTGAGTGATGAAAAATTTTCCAAAATTAAAAGTGACGAACTGTTGCCGAATATAGTGGCGGATTACAGCTGCCATTTAATTAAAAGAGGCAAAGGCGTTGATCTGCGTCTTCAGGAAAACAAAGCTGTTAACATCCGGTTAGCCTGTGAAAAAATTAACGGACTTATCATACATCCCGGCGAGATTTTTTCTTTCTGGCATACAGTAGGTAAAACTACCAGGGAAAGGGGATATAAAGACGGACGGGTCATCATACATAATAAACTGATCCCCGGACTGGGCGGGGGACTTTGTAATTTAGGGAATACGATCCATTATATGGTGTTACACAGCCCGCTGCAAGTTACCGAATTCCATCATCACTCCGACGCGTTAGCTCCGGAGGAAGGGAAACGGGTACCCTTCAGTACCGGGACTTCCATAAGCTACAACTATATTGATTACCGTTTTAAAAACAATACGGATCAAAACATCCAGCTGCATGTCTGGTGTGATGATGAAAAATTACACGGTGAATTACGAAGTGAAAAGGAATTTCCCTGGCGCTATTCGCTGGTGGAGGAAGATCATCATTTCCAGAAAGAAAAGGAAAAATATTACAGGGTATCCAAGATTTACCGGGAGATTACGGATCGTTCCACCGGTGATGTACTGAACAAAGAACTCATTTTAGATAATCATTCGGAAGTTATGTACGATTATGACCTGATCCCTCAGGAGCTGATAAGGAACCAATGATACAAAAAGGCGTGTGAATATCGCGTCATTGATTCCGACTGGCAGTTGGAGAAAGGATTGCATGATGAAAAACGCTCCGGAATTGATCGTTATGCTGACCCATAATGATCTTACCGTTCAAAATGCCTTCGAAATTTTTGATCAGTGTAAACATTCCAAAGCAAAGTTTTGGGGCTTTAAGGAAGAGCCGCTGCCTTTAGACCAAATGAAAAAATTATTTACATATATGAAGGACTGCGGGAAAACCACATTCCTGGAAGTGGTTGCGTACAGTGAAAGGGAATGTTTGGAGGGCGCGCAGAAAGCGCTGGCATGTAATTGTGACTTTCTTATGGGAACGATGTTTTTTGATTCCGTCAATCAGTTTTGCAAAAACAATCATATAAAATATATGCCGTTTGTCGGGAAAATTGCCGGACGTCCTTCTGTGTTGGAAGGTTCGCCGGAAGACATGATACAGGAAGCCCGTGAATATATTGCCAGAGGCGTTTACGGGATTGATCTGCTGGGGTACAGATATACGGGGGATCCGGTCGGGCTGAACAGGAAATTTGTTGCGGAGGTAACGGCCCCGGTCTGCCTTGCCGGCAGCATAAACAGTTATGAAAGACTGCGTGAGATACAATCGGCTGCGCCATGGGCATTTACAATCGGGGGTGCCTTTTTTGAAAATAAATTTAACGGCACGTTTAAAGAACAGGTTGATAAGGTGTGTGATTTTATTAACAGGTAGACTATTATAAAAGAAATACGGGGACATGAATGAATCGGAGTCTCCATAAACAGTTATGGTGGTTGCAACCGTATACAAACAGGCAAGTTCTTTGTTTCAGACAGAACCTGCCGTTTTTATTTTAGGAATGCGTAAGGTCATTTTTCGCATAAAAATGATAAAAATGTTACTTTTTTTAATTACGAATCTTTATTGTATACACAAAACACAGAAAAACATTGACACTTTTTTCGCGGGTTAATATAATTTCAAGCAAGTAGTTACAAATATAAAAATGAAACCTTTGCAAATGTGCATTGGGGCGAGACTAAAAACAGGTTGTAGCTATAAAAGGGCAAGGAGGGGAAATTATGAAATTCATGAAAAAAATGTCAGGCGTATTAGTAGCGGCGGTTCTATTGGCTGCAATGACAGCAGGCTGCGGCGGTGGCGGCGGCGAAAAGAAAGCGGAAAATAAAGGCGGCGAGGCTTTGATCGGCGCCAACTATGAATTGACCGGTAACGTAGCCAGCTACGGGCAGGCAGCCCTGGCCGGCGGTAAGATGGCGGTTGATGAAATCAACAAGGCCGGCGGCATCAACGGCAAAAAACTGCGTATCGTGGAAGCTGACAACAAATCAGAACCTTCCGAGTCCGGTAACGCGGCGACCAAGCTGATTTCCCAGAACAAACTGATCGGTCTGGTAGGTCCGGCTACCAGCGGCTGCACCATGGCGGCGGAACCGATCGTTACATCCAGTAAACTGCCGGTAGTGGCACCGACCGCTACGGCGGAAAGCATCACGGTAGGTAAAGACGGCAAGACCCGTCAGTTTGTATTCCGTGCCTGCTTCATCGACCCGTTCCAAGGCAAGGTAATGGCGGCCTTTGCCAACCAGAAACTGAAAGTGAAGAGCGTAGCGATTTACCGCGACAACTCCAGCGATTACTCCAAAGGCCTGGCCGAAGCATTTAAGAAAAATTTTGAAGCCGCAGGCGGCAAGATTGTTGCCGAAGAAGCTTACCTGGCTAAAGACATGGACTTCAAAGCCGGTCTGACCAAACTGAAAGCAACCAATCCGGAAGCGATTTATGTTCCCGGTTATTATGAAGAAGTTGGCAAGATTGTAAAACAGGCTCGTGAAATCGGTCTGGAAGTACCCATGATGGGCGGCGACGGCTGGGACAGCCCGAAGCTGATCGAAATCGCAGGCAAAGCTGCGCTGAACAAGACCTATTACAGCAGCGCGTACAGTGCTGACGACACCGATCCTTCCACCCAGAAGTTCATCAAAGCGTTCAAAGAAAAATACCAGAAGGATCCGGACTTCTTCTCCATGATGGGTTACAACACCGTTGTGATTTTAGCTGACGCTTACAAACGCGCCGGCAGTGAAGACGGGACCAAGATCGCCGAAGCCATGGCCAAGACGAAAGACCTGCCGGTTGCGGGCGGCAAGCTGACCTATGACGACAAGCACAACCCGATTGTTCCGGCTCTGATCATCGAAGTCAAAGACGGTAAACCGACCTTCGTCGACAAGATTTCCTTCTAATAATGTTGGTTAGTGAACAATCGGACCGAAAAACTGGGAACCATTCTCAGGAGCAGGGCTTCCTGCAAAAGCTCAAAAGAGTAAAATCATTTTTCAGGGAAGCGGCACAATCCGCTTCCCTGTAAATTTACGGCAAAAATAAGGGACTGCACCGGAGCGCGTTTAAAAACGCAGTGGCCTGTGCAGTCCTTTTATGTTTTTTCAATCTTTTTTGGAATTTATATTTACAGGAAACACCGTTGTGTTATCGTTGATCAACGTTTCTTTAATGTTTCTTCCCAATCCGTCCTCCTTCGACTTCCTGCACATCAAAAATGGAGAGAAAAGCCTGGGGATCGATAGATTGGACGACCTGTTTCAGTTTGGTTACTTCCAGACGGGAAACCACGCAGTACAGAATGTCTTTGTCTTCCCGCAGGAATCCGCCCTGCCCGTGCAGCAGCGTGACGGCTTTACGCATATCGTGGACGATGGCGTTGGAAACTTCATCATAATTGGAAGTTACAATAAAGACACCTTTGGTTGAATCCAGCCCGTCGGACACCGTGTCGATAAGGCGGGAGCAGATAAAATAGGCTACCAGCGAATACATGGCACTGTTCCAGCTGAATACGAAACCGGCGCTTCCTAAAATGAACAGGTTGAAGAACAGTACGATCTCGCCGACGGAAAAGGACGTTTTGCTGTCCAAAAGGATTGCCATGATTTCCGTACCGTCCAGAGACCCGCCGCTGCGGATCACGATGCCGACACCGATGCCGATAATGACGCCGCCGAAGATGGTGCCCAGAAACGGATCCCGGGTGATAGGTTCCATGCCTTCAAAAAATTTACTCCAGAAGGAAAGAACGACAACCGCGAAACTGGAGGACAGGGCCATGTTCAGCCCTAAACGCCGGAAACCGATGTAGAAGAACGGTGCATTCAGTACAACGATCCATACGCTGAAAGAAATATGGGTGAGTTGTGCCAGGATCAGGCTGATACCCACCACGCCGCCGTCGATGATACTGTTAGGAACGAGAAATAAATTAAGGCCTGCAGAATAGACCATGGAACCGAAAAGAAGACCGATCAGGCGCGTGATGACCTGACGGAACTGGATTGCTTTTGTGATTGTCACTGTATGTAACCTCCTGCGCCCGGGCACCGGTACCATATCTGCTGCGTGACAGAAGTTGAAGCTGTCAGGTATGGGTGGGAATGGACTCGGTACTTATTAGTATTTCTAAAAAAATTATAGCACAATTTCATTCCTTTTTACGTTCAGCAGAAAGTTTTCACAGATTGTTTTCTGATTGGCGGCATCCCTGTCCGGTACCGGTTTGCGCAAGCAGTTCATTTATGATAAAATTGAACTGCTATCGGAGGAACAGATATGAAAAAGAGATTGAAAAATAAAACAAAACATATACTGTTGAAAAGCCTTGCAGGGATTCTTTTATCGGCAAGCGCTTTTCTACTGCCGGTAAGCGGCTACGCAGAAGAAGCGGTGACCGGTACGGCGGCTGAGGCCGGGCAGACAAAATACGTCATGCCCCAGGAGCAGGTGTATCTGGATCCCAGCCAGGTGGAAGCGGCCAAAAAACAGTTAGAGGCGGACGCGTATTATAATTCGCAGCCCCAGACGAAAAATGTGGAAGTGGTGTCCGGGGACCGCGTCATTGCAAATGTGGAAGTTGTAGAAAAGAAGGAAGAACCGGTAAAACCGGCTGCGCCTGCAACGACTGTCACGGAAACCCCGGCAGTGCCTGCGGAAAATCCGCCTGCGGTAAAGGAAGAGCCAAAAGAACCGTCGCCGGCTGTTGTACCTGCGCCGGAAGCAATGCAAAAGCCGGAACCCCCGGCAGAGAAAGACTCTTCCGGGAAGCCGATCCAGCTTCATCGTTTTGGCACAGTAAAAGAATATGTGACACAACAGGCTACGGTTGCGGACGTATTGAAAGACCTGAATGTGAATATGGAAGAACGGACGGTGTATCCGGCCCCGGAGACAGTCATTACGGATGGGATGGTCATTCACGTATTGGCGCGCAAATCGTTCCTTTCCCATGAAGAAGTGGAAATTCCTTTCCAAACGAAAATCATAGAAGACCCTGAGCTGGAATATGGCACAAAGAAAGTGGAGAAGCCCGGCGTCAAAGGGAAAGATATTGTAACCTATGAAAATATTACCCGCATCGGGCATGAGCAGAAGATCGAGCTGGACCGCAAGCATGTGATCCTGCCTGCGGATGAAGTGGTCCGGCAGGGCGTGGCACAATCGGTGCTGACCCCCAACGGCTATGTGAAATACAAGAAACTGATCTACGGGGAAGCGACAGCGTACACCTGGGGCGGCGGCGCGAGCGGGACTACATCGCTGGGGCTGTGGCCCAAACGGGGCATCGTGGCAGTGGATCCCCGGATGATTCCGTATTATACTAAGATGTATATTCCCGGTTACGGGTTTGCCATGGCCGGCGACACAGGCGGGGCTATCGTGGGACACCGTATCGACCTGTTCATGGATTCCCTGTACGAATGCTACCAGTGGGGCCGCCGGGATGTAGAGATTTATATTTTGGAATAAACCGTAAACATTGGCTAAGGAGCCCATTTTGTTAAAAGAAGTTATTATAGTAGAAGGAAAAATGGATACAGTGGCCGTGAAGCGCGCGCTGGAATGCGATACGATTGAAACGGGCGGGTTTGCGCTGCGGCCTCATACATTAAAACAGATTGAAGCCGCGTACAAAAAGCGCGGCATTATTATCCTGACCGATCCGGACGGTTCAGGGGAACGGATCCGCCGGTTTCTGACAGAGCGGTTCCCCGATGCGGGGCAGGCGTTTGTTCCCAAAAAGGATGCAAGGGTTCCCGATGACGTGGGCATCGAGCAGGCAAAACCGGAAGCGATTTTGCTGGCGCTGAGCAAGGTGCATCATCACGAATACAATCCGGTACCCGTGTTTTCCGCGGCGGACCTGCGGGACAACGGACTGTCCGGCAGCGCGGACGCCAGCCATAAACGGGATCTGCTGGGAGCGGAACTGGGCATCGGTTACGGTACGGCAAAAAGTTTTTTGCGCCGGCTAAATTCATATAGCATTACCCGGGAAGAATTTGAAAGCGCATTGAAAAAAGTAGAAAAAGAAATACGTAAAGAAGCCTGAATAAAAATGGGACGACGGGCTATCGTTTATAGTCAGTTATAACCAATCAATATTAGCCGGTTGCTTACAAATTGCCAGCGACTACAGGTTGAAACCGTTACAGTTTGTAACGGTTTCAACAGCATATTTTGAAAAATAGAAGAGGAACCTATGGAAGACATTAAACCCATTATTGCCCGCCGGGAGGTCACAACGCGCATCCTGCAGGCCTTTCATTTAAAAGCAGATAAAAATCTGGGACAGAATTTTCTGGTGGAAGAATCGGTAGTCAACCGGATTGCCAGGGCGGCGGAACTGACTCCGGAAGACACGGTATTGGAAATCGGTCCCGGCATCGGCACCCTGACCCAGGCGCTGGCAATGACCGGTGCCAATGTAGTGTCCGTGGAACTGGACAAGCGGCTGATCCCGGTGCTGCAGGAGACAGTGGGTGCCTATGAGAATGTGCATATCGTGCAGGGAGATATTTTAAAGGTCAATATTTTAGAGACCATTGCATCGGTTCAAGCCAAATGCAATGTTGCAGAAAAGACTAACGGCGTGGCCGGAACCATTGTCAAAGACGCAGCTGCTGCCGATTCTTTCAAAGTCTGCGCAAATCTTCCTTATTATATTACGACTCCCATCATCATGTACCTGCTGGAACAGAAGCTGCCGTTGGAACGGCTGGTGGTGATGGTGCAGAAGGAAGTGGCGGAACGGATGACCGCGGCCCCCGGCGGCAGGGAATACGGGGCCATCTCCGTGGCGATGCAGTATTACACGGAACCGAAGATTGCCTTTATCGTAAAGGCCGGTTCTTTTTTGCCGGCGCCTAAGGTGGACAGTGCTGTGCTGGTTTGCAAACGCCGGATCAAACCGCCGGTGGACATACCGGACGAAAAAACGTTCTTCAGAGTGGTGGCGGCGGCCTTTTCCGTGCGCCGCAAAATGCTGACCAACAGTTTAAAAAATATGGGCGGCTTAACCGGCGAACAGGTAAAAAACTGGCTGGACCGGGCCGGTATCGACGGCAGGCGCCGGGCGGAAACTCTGAGCCTTGAAGAATTCGCTGCGCTGGCACGGGCGTGGAAAACGGAGTTTTAAAAAGTTTTGAAATTTAGATTTAACATTTCATTAAAACTTAAAAAAACTCTTGAAATCTTAAATAAAATAACGCAAAATTAAAAACAATCAAGAAAAACACAAATGTTAATTAAAAAAGAGGAAAGCAGCTATGGCAGCCAAAAAACCGATTATCGCGTTGATGTACGATTTTGACAAGACCCTGTGTACCACAGACATGCAGGCTTACACGTTTATCCCAAATCTGGGAATGTCTGCCGATGAATTCTGGACGAAAGCCTCCAATCTGGCGGAAAACAAAAAGATGGACCGCATTTTGGCCTACATGTATCTGATGCTGGACGAAGCCCACATTCACCGTAAACCCATCCGCCGCGACGATTTTGTGGCTCTGGGCAAAGATTTGGAACTGTACGACGGCGTAGCCGGATGGTTTGGGCGCATCAACCAGTTCGGTAAAGAACAGGGCGTGACCATCAAGCATTACATTATTTCTTCCGGTCTGCGGGAAATCATTGAAGGCTCTTCCATCTATAAAGAGTTTGACGATGTGTTTGCCGGAGAATTTCTGTATGATGAAAACGGCGTGGCCTGCTGGCCGAAGAACGTGGTGAACTATACCACGAAGACGCAGTTTCTGTTCCGCATCAACAAAGGGGTGCTGGACATTTCCAACGACGACGACCTGAACCGTTTTACCCCGGAGGAGAACCGGCCTGTTCCCTTCCGCAACATGATCTACATCGGCGACGGACTGACAGACGTACCCTGCATGAAGCTGGTGAAGGTGAATGGGGGGTATTCCATCGCAGTGTACCAACAGAATAAACGTGGCAAGGTAACGGATCTGATTAAGGACGAACGGGTAAACTTCATCGAGCCTGCCGACTACAGTGAAAATTCCAAACTGGATATCATTGTTAAAGATATTATCCTGCATATGGCCAGCGTGGAAAGATTAAAAGCTCACACCCAGTCGCAGCTGGCTGCAGTGAAGAAGTAATAACTGGAAGGGGCGGCGTACAATATGTCTTTTATGTCAGAGAAATTTATGAAAGAAGCAAATTTGTTTTTGTCTGAACATGCGACGGAAAACATGAGCGAGGAACAAATCCGGGAGTTGCTGGATCAGTTTACAGACCAGCATAACCGGAGCCTGGCCGGCAAACGACTGACAGAAAAAACTGCAAAGTCGGCGGCAGATTTTCTCCAGCTGGCAGAGGAAGCGACCAGTGAGAAAACTGCGTTCCGGTTTGTCAAGAAAGCGCTGGCATTGGAACCGGACAATCTGGATGCGAAACGCATGTGGCTCAACGATGCTCCCCTGGATCCCTTTGAGCGCTTTGAACTTTTGGAAAAAGCGGTACAGGAAGGCAGGGAACAAATGGAAAAGCTGGGCTTTAACGATGCGGAATCCATCGGGCACTATTGGGGGATTTTGGAGACCCGTCCTTACATGCGCCTGCTGGACGATTACGTGTTCGACATGCTGCAGTCCGGGATGTACGGTAAGGCGATGGCTGTCTGCGAAGAGATGCTTCGTCTTTGTAAGAACGATAATTTGGGAAAACGTTTTACACTGATGCACCTGTATGCGTTTTTTGAAAATGAAGTGGCGGCGCTGGACTTGCTAAAAAATACAGCGACCATGACGAGACGCAGATGATGGTGGCCTTGTCTGTGCTGTATTACAAATTAGGCCAGTGGAATAAAGCGGACGAGTACCTGCAACGCGCACAAAAAATCAACAAAGATGTAAAGAAATTTTTCCGTTCTGTCTTTGAGCAGTCTTACGAGAAGTTCTCCGATTTTATGGAACAAGGTTGTTATCAGCCGTATACAGTGGAAGAACTGATTGTGGAAATGATGGAAAACGAGTTCTTATTTCATTCAACTCCCGGTTTTATGCTTTGGGCAGACCGCCAGTTGCAACGCAAGAGAACAAGAAAATAGGGCAATGATGTCTTTTACACAAGGACAAAAGTTTCACTATTGCCGGAAAATCGGAAAAATTCGAGTTGGTGCCTCAAGCCGCTCATTTTTTGCTCAAAATTGAATGAAGGGATTAATGAAATTACGATATTTAGCTGTAATTAACTAAATATCGCAATTATAAATGATTATAAAAATATATATTTACTATGCTTCAAAATTCGTCAAATTACTCCAAATTTCAAAGAAAAAAATCTGCTAAAAGTGGGCCAAAAAGTCAAAAAATCAAAGGATTAAAAAGTTGAATTTTTCACATATGCCCCTGAGACGCCCATATCTGCCTTCTGAGCCGTTTTGGCGTTTAAAAACAAAAAACATAGCATAAAACGATTTCCGGCCTTACGGGGTATTTTAGAGGGGGGGAGTATTTTTCGGGGCTTAGAAGAAGGACCCTTATTAAAATTGGACATTGCAATTATTATAAAATTATTGTAATACATTAATATAAAAACGTTTTATATTAATATAATTATAATAATTGTTATAAAAGGAGTCGTGCCATGGATAGATTGCCTAAAAGTGAATCCCTCCCGGTTGAATTCAAAAGCGATTTAAAATGCCTGCCGGATAATGACATTGTTGATACCGTTGTGGGTTTTGCTAACACGGAAGGCGGAACGTTATATCTTGGCATAGAGGACGACGGTCGCGTTAGCGGTCTTCATCCCAACCATAGCGATGTTCTGAAAATGACGGTAATGGTTGCCAATAAAACCCGCCCGTCCCTGCCTGTTCGTGCAGAAATAGCAGAGGCAGACGGCAAACCGGTGATGTTGATCGAAGTCCCCAAAGCGCAAAGCATCATCGCAACATCTGCCGGCAAGGTGATGAAACGCCGATTGTTGGTAAATGGCGTGCCGTTCCTCCGGAACGGTCATGCCTGTCTTGCGGAATTTGCATTTGAAGAAGTTTATCTGAATACTATTTTTAGGAAAGAATGGTCATGGAATATAAACGCATCCTTGCCGTTGGCGACATTCACGGAGAACTCAAAAAGCTGAAAGCGCTGTTGAAAAAAGTAATGTTTAGTCCGCGGGAAGAACTGCTTGTGTATCTGGGCGACTACATCGATCGGGGATTGGAATCAGCAGCGTGTCTGCAATTTATCATGACCCAGTGTGAAAAAATATCCGGGCGCAGTGGTTGCGCTGAAAGGAAACCATGAAGACATCATGCTGGAATATTTTTCCGGGCACACTATTTCTATGCCGATGGAGATGAACCATATCTGGATGAATTCCAACACTGGCGGCGCAAAAACGTTTCAACAGTTGCAGCAGGTTTGTAAAAAATCGGAAACGCAGTTCAACGCCCTTATGGCATTTGTGAAGCAGATGCCTGCTTATTACCGTATTGAGAACCAATTCTATTTTGCTCATGCAGGCGTGAATCCGGTCATTCCGTTGGAAAAACAGAAAGAAAAAGATCTGCTGCGGATCGGTGAATACTTTTACAAGCAGTATCTAGGCGAATGTAAAATCATTGTCGGTCACCATATTACAGGTAAAATTTTTGAACAGAACACACCGTTCTTTTACAAAGATAAAATAATTTTCTGCGATACTGGTGCGGGAAGTGCGTCTAATGGAAAACTTTCCTGTGTGGATGTGTTGAGCGGCGAGTACTGGCAGGCGTAGTAATATGTTTTAAGGATTGAAAGATGATGGAATAAAACGATAAGGGGGGATCGTACAGGGCATTTTAGAGGTCAACCTTTTTTTTGAACTGGGATCAGAACTTGCAAAGGCTTGCTACTCCGATTTTTATGCAGATTTTGCTTGATGTATAACTGTTTTTATGTATGAAACCGTATTCAGATGGCTACGCTCGGACGAGATAATAATGACAGTAGAATGACACAGATTTTAACGCGTTAGAAACGAATTCTAACGCGTTAAAAACAATTATTAAGGATTTACTTTAACGTAATAACGTGTTAGAATACTGTTATGAATAATAGACATGTTATAAGGAAAGAGGCGATTACATGTTACCGCCAAAAGAAACGTTGACCGTTGAATTTAAAAGCGATTTTAAAAAGTTGCACGACTCGGAAATATTTGAAGCGGTTGTTGCTTTTGCAAATACAGAGGGCGGCGACCTGTATCTCGGTATTGAAGATTCTGGCAAAGTGACTGGCGTTCACGAAGCGCATAAGAATTCAATTACAGTAAGCGCGTATATTGCCAATAATACCGTGCCGCCTGTTTCTGTCCGCGCTGAAATAATTGAAGATGTTAAACCGGTTTTAAGAATATCAGTACCAAAATCATATAGCAGTATTGTAGCAACAGCGTCAGGGAAAGTGCTTCACCGGAGATTGAAGGCAAACGGGGAGCCGGAAAATGTTGCCATGTATCCCGCAGAGTTCGCGACCAGGCTTTCTGATCTCCGGCTGTTGGATTATTCTGCCTTGCCTCTGCCTCAAAGCAGCCTGGAAGATTTTGACCTGATTGAAGTAGAGCGGCTGAAGCGTTCCATTTTATCTTATAATGGCGAGAAGTCTCTGTTGGAATTATCCAATGAAGAGCTTTACAAGTCGTTAGGCTTGGTAAGGGAGCAAAATGGTACGCTTGTTCCTACTGTAACTGGAATTCTTTTGCTGGGCAAACAGGAGTCGATCCGGCGCTTTATTCCCACGCATTCGGCAACCTTTCAGGTGTTGGAAGGCACATCGGTAAAATTTAATAAAGATTATGTATTCCCGCTCTTGTTTACGATTGAGCAATTCAGGAATTATCTGGAGGCCAGAAATCCGGAAGAGGAACTTGAGATGGGAATGTTCAGGCTGTCGGTTCCGGATTTTGATAAAAGAGCTTTCAGGGAAGCGCTTGTCAATGCTTTCAGTCACAGGGATTACGCAAAAATGGGAAGAGTGCGGGTTGCCTTAACGGACGAAGGGCTGACCGTTTCGAATCCTGGCGGTTTTATAGAGGGTGTTTCTGTCAATAATTTGTTGACGGCGGAACCGCATGGAAGAAATCCGCAATTAGCGGACGCTTTAAAACGAATTGGCCTTGCTGAAAGAACCGGAAGAGGCATAGACAGGATTTTTGAAGGTTCGTTGCTGTATGGCAAGCCTTTGCCTGACTACTCTGCTTCCACTTCTGTAACCGTGTCGCTTTTCGTGCCCAGAAGCAGGCCGGACAGGCAGATTTCCCAATTGGTTGCCGCCGAACAGAAAAAACTGGGGCGTCCCTTGTCTGTTAATACGTTGTTGGTTCTTAATATATTAAAAGATTTGCCTAAGTCTACCGTAAATCAGTTAGCGGAAGCAATTGCTCTTCCCGAAAATGTGATCACGGTTATTTTGAATGCGTCCATAGCGGCAGGGATCGTTGATGGTTTTGGTTCAGGAAGAGGCAGGACCTATATGCTTTCTTCTAAAGTTTACAGCACCAAGGCGGAAAAAATTGGTTATGTAAGACAAGCAGATATAGATGCAACAAGATATCCTGAACTGATTTTAAATTTAGCCCGGAATAATGATTTTATTTCACGCACAGATGTTGTACAATTGCTGCATGTCAGTGAAACGAAAGCGTATATGTTGTTAAAAAAGCTTGTTACAGACGGGAAACTGGAGCCAATTAATAAAGGCCGGTATGCGAAATACCGTTTTATGAAGCAATAGATGAGAAAAGCGAATCATTGCCCTATAATTTTTTAATGTTTTTAATGTGTTAAAAGCATATTGTCGAATTGATGGATAACGGCTAAAGGTTAAGCGTAATAATCTTTGGCAGAAGAAATTGCTGGAAGACATCAATAAAAAAGTTGTACTGATCCGTCATGGGGAAAGTGAAACAAACGTCGGACTGCCTACATCCGATCCAGCGAGCATTCCGCTGACTGAAAAAGGCAGACAGCAGGCAGAACAAATTGCTGAAAAATTGACGATTACACCGGATTTGATTATTGTTTCCCCATATTTACGGGCGCGGCAGACTGCCGAACCAACAATAAAACATTTCCCGCAGGTTAAAGTGGAGCGATGGCCGGAGGTGCGGGAGTTTACCTACTTATCACCGGCTTCCTGTGCAGGCACAACTGTGGAAGAACGCAAAGAAAGAGTGGCGGCATACTGGAAGGCTGCCAATCCGTACTATGTTGACGGGGAAGAGGCGGAAAGTTTTTCTCAATTTGTGCAGCGAATTGATGTTGTGCTGAAAAAGCTAAAAGATACAGATGCAAAAAACATTTTGATGTTTACTCACGGCCAGTTCATGCGGGCGCTGGAATCAGAGTTTAGAGACAGGGGCTTCAGAAATCTGAGCTATCATAAAAAAATGGAGCTGTATCGTGATCTGGAAGAGTACAAAACTACTGCCAATGGGGAAATGTATTTTTTGAAAATGTAAATGAGGAAAAATTCCATTTGGAAGAAATAGTTTGCTTAACAGGTTGTGCTGAAATGTGCAAATATATCTGAATAGTGTTTTTTTGGTAGAAATAATTATGGAATATAAACGTATCCTTGCCGTTGGGGATGTCCACGGCATGTATGGAAAGTTAATAGCGCTAATGGAAAAAATTCAATTTAATCCTGCAGAAGATTTGCTGATCTTCCTTGGGGACTACATTGATCGCGGCCCGCAATCGCTGGAGGCTTTGGATTATGTTATGGCACTGAACAAACAGTATCCGGAACGGGTCGTTCCCCTGCTTGGCAATCATGAAGTGATGTGCCTGAATTATTATCGTTACAAGGAACAGAGCAAAAATTTCATGGCAGCTGGTTTGGATTACGAAATGGCACACGTTTGGCTGGATAATGGCGGTGACGAAACGAAAAAGCAGTTTAAAAAGTTAAAACGGACGGAGTTGCAGCAAAGGTTACGCTGGATGCGGCAGCTGTCCAATCATTATCAGGTTGATAAATTTTATTTCTGCCATGCGGGAATCCAGCCATTTATCCCTTTGGACAGACAACGGGAAGGCGACCTGGTCTGGATGCGGGAAGGATTTTTTGAACTGTATGATGGCAGAGCCGGAACAATCGTAATCGGTCACACGCCGGTGCAGGAGCTGAAACGAAAACACTGGACGGATGGTCAGCCGCCCGCAACGCCGCAGTTTTTAGATAATAATATCATCATGTGCGATACCGGCGCATTCATGGAAGGTGGCAAGTTAAGCTGCGTGGATGTGCTGACAGGAAAATTTTGGCAGGCGTAAGCCGGTGAGCTTGGAAATGATTGTAAAATTTTTTGAAGAAAATTGAATAGCAGCTGAAAAATATAAAAACGATGTGATGCGAGACTCTATATCATATATTTCTGATTAAAGAAGCCAATTGCAGATTTTGGGCTTGTATTATGAAAGAGTATCTGATATAACAACGTCAAGCTAAAACAGTAACGACAGGGGAAGAAGTTACTGAAACCTTACCCGAAAAAGATAAAAAGGGTAGAGGACGAATTATAGCAGATAAAACAGTGGCGAAACAGAAAAAAGCTGCTGCGCATAAATAATTTTTACGAACCGAACTCCACAAAGAACAAGAAGAGTAAGGGACTAAACAAAATTTTGTGAATGAACATCACGTTGTTTTGTTGTAGTCCCTCTTTTGTTTTTCTGAAGCTATTGGATTTACAGCAGGGGGCACAGTATAAAAGGAATGAAAGTTAAAAATGTAGTTAAATGCGAAAAAAGTTTGATGATTACGCCAAGAAAGGAGTAAAAAGATGAAATTAGCAGAAGCATTACAGGAACGGGCTGATTTGAACAAAAATATTGCCGAGTTGCAGAACAGGCTGGAGAATTGCCTGTTGGTGCAGGAAGGTGAAGAACCGGTTGAGGATCCAGTTCAACTCTTGCGTGAATTAGATGGCTCGGTAGAACGTTTGGAAAAACTCATGGCGGCCGTTAATTTAACGAATTGCAACACGGTGGCTGACGGTATGAAGCTAACTGAACTGATTGCAAAGAAAGATGCGCTGTCTTTACAATATTCGATTTATAAGAATCTTGTTTTCAGGGCTGGCAGGAGCAATGACCGTGCCAGGGGAACGGAAATCAAAATTAAACCTGTAATAAAAGTTTCTGAAATGCAAAAGACAGTGGATAAGCTGGCCAAAGAAATCCGATTGCTTGACAATCTGTTGCAAAAAACAAATTGGCAGACAGATTTACTGGAAGAATAAAAATTAGACGGTAGCTTTGCAGGGCGCATGTCGCGGTGGCAACTGCCCTAAGTTGCGTTCTTAAATATGCCAGATGTCTGTGTGCTGTGGGCGGGCACGTAAGCATTGTTTTGCCCCGATAGCGTACAAACGTATTGTTATCAGTTATGGCGTATTACCGGATGTGGACTGTGAAGCGAGGGTGGCGTTAGGGGAATTTGTTATGGTATTACACTGGCACAAACTCGTATGGCTGTGCTTCGGTTTTTGGAAAAGAATGAATAAAGGGAACACAAAATGAAAATTGCAATTTTTGATTCTTATGGCTTGTTTCGTGAGGCGCCGGAAGGTTGCCCAAAAGAATATGTAAATGATGATTTTCAAAGCAGAAAAGCATTTGCTGAATGGCTGGAAAATTACGGTGAAGAATATCTTTCAGAAAAGCGGGCTGAGATTTCTGTTTATGTGTATGAAAAAAGCTGGCGTGACAAACTGTTTGGATTTCGTGTAGCGGTTGTCCCGGTAGATACAAACCGTCCCTGGCTGTTGCATTGGTTTGAAGGTCGCGAAAAGATATGGTATTTGGATCAAAAAGATGAATGGAACCAGGTAACGCCGGATATTCAGCCAAGACTTGTTTCTTTTGGTTTTACCGGCGATTCCTGTGTTATAAGGAAATAGGAAGATACGATGCCTGACTTTAAACGTATTCTTGCCATTGGCGACATTCACGGCGAAAATAAAAAACTGAAATTACTGCTGAAAATAAAAAACTGAAATTACTGCTGAAAAAAATAAAATTCAATCCGTGGGAAGAACTGCTCGTGTATCCACATGGGTTGTCTATTACAAGAGGACAAAAGTTTCGCTGTTGCTGGGAAATTGAAAAAATTCGGATTGGCGCCCCAAACCATGTATTTTTTGCTCAAAAATAGTTAAGTGAATTAATAAAATCACTATATTTAGCTAATTTTAGTTAAATATAGTGATTATCAAAGGTTATATTAAGATTTAATTAAAATACTTTAAAATACACTAAATTGCTATTATTTTCTAATATCGAGTCCGTTGAAAGCCTGCCAAAAAGTCAAAAAATCAAAGGACTGAAAAGTTGAATTTTTCACATATACCCCTGAGACGCCCGTATTTGCCCTCTGAGCCGTTTTGCCGTTTTAAGATAAAAAACATGGCCGCATGGCTAAAAACAATATCGGACCGTACAGGGCATTTTAGAGGGCGATTATTTTTGGAGTCGGAATAACAGTAGTTGCAAGGACCTCCTAACCCGATTTTTATGCAATTTTTATCAAAACAGCACCCTTATTTTATGCAATATTTACATAATGCATACCCGTTTTTTATGCATGAAAACCATGTTCAGATAGAAATTGCTCTGTTGAGATAATGATGACAGTAATGTTGCAAATATGATATAATTAAAAAAATTCGCAATTTTTCGACATCTTCCTTTTGTATGCATAGATTGCCCTAACGAGAGGGACAATGCAAGCCGTTTGCGAAGGGTTTTATTACATAGGAAAGGTCTCGATTAAGAGAAGGTTTTAAGTTGCTTTACGGAAAGGCTGGCCTTGCATTTTAAACGGATTTGGCTTTTTTAACCAATTATGGTAAATACGTCATACGGCGATTTTTGCCGCTCCCTTTTTGTGACTAAAATTTCTGCCGTTAGCAAAGGTAATTAATGAATTAGGAAAGGAATGTCAATCTATGGGATTTGATAGAAGCACTGTTAATAAACAACATACAAATAAATCCCAAGATAATTCTGCGACTTTGGCTGGTGTTATAGAAAAATACAATAACTTTTTGCAATTTGGTAGTATTTTAAGCACGATGTTAAACGAATGCAGATACATTGCACGCAGTGACTATCAAAATATGATGGGTGAATATGCTCCAAGCTTTGACTTCTTTTCTGTTTTGAAAAATAGTGGCATGTTAAATGAATTTTGTCATAAATACCAATTCTCTGAACAGACTATAGCACACATTTTAGATTCGTATACACATATTGAAACTTTAGTGGAACACCATAACGAAAAGTATGTGAAAACAGCCTTGATTCAAGAGCGGAATTATCTTGACAGTATATTACAAGCTGTAGACCCCGGCATAGTTTTGGATGAAGATCAACGCCGCGTGATTTTGACAGATGAAGATTATTGTTTGGTTGTAGCAGGTGCCGGCGCTGGCAAAACGACTACCGTTGCGGCAAAAGTTAAATATCTTGTAGATAAGAAAGGAATAGACCCTTTACAGATTCTTGTTGTTTCGTTTACGAACAAAGCCGTCAATGAGTTAAAGGATCGTATACAGAAACAGCTTAAGATACCATGTCCTATTGCGACGTTTCATTCTACTGGCAATGCTATTATCCGTAAAAATTCCCCGGAAGAAAAGCTGAATATAGTTGATCCATCGAAGTTGTATTTTGTAATCAGAGATTATTTCCGCAACTCAATTATGAAAAAAGAAAGCGCGGTCAATAATCTTATACTTTTTTTTGCGTCTTACTTTGATGCTCCTTACGAGGGATCGGACTTAAACGCTTTTTTTAATAATATTGCCAAAGCGAATTTCACTACCATGCGAAGCGAGCTGGAGGATTTTAAGCGAGAAATCATAGATGCACGTACAAAGAAGCATGTCACAATCCAAAATGAGATTTTAAGATCGTATCAGGAGGTTTCCATTGCAAATTTTTTGTATCTGAACAGCATTGACTACGAATATGAGCCTATCTACCCTTATGAAATTCCGTATTCAAAAAAGCCATATACGCCTGACTTCATCATTTCGCAAGGAAATAAGACGGCTTATATAGAACATTTTGGAATAACCGAAGCCGGTAAAAATAATAGGTTTACCCAACAGGAAATTGAGCGGTATAAAGCAGCGGTAAGGGATAAAATCAATTTACATAAAGAGCATAATACTACGTTGCTTTACACATTTTCCGCATACAAGGATGGCCGGTCACTTTTAGAACACTTAAAGGAAAAACTGGAAAGCAAGGGCTTTGAACTCAGGCCTCGTTCTAATAAAGAAATAATGGATTTGCTGGTAACCGGAGAGGAAAACCGATATATCCGTAAGCTTGTCAGTTTAATTTGCCGTTTCATTTCTAATTTTAAGGTTAATGCGTTTCAGGTGGATGATTTTAGCAGAATGTTTCATTCTACGCAGAACGTGAGAAGCAGATTGTTCTTGAACATCTGTAATGATTGCTACCTTGAGTATGAAAGATGGCTGAAACAGCATAGGGCAGTTGACTTTGAAGACATGATAAATGAATCTGCCAGGCTTCTTCGTGAAGTAAAAGAAATGAAAAAGAAGCTTGATTTCAAATACATTATTGTAGATGAATATCAGGATATTTCCAGGCAGAGGTTTGATCTTACAAAGATATTGTCCGAGGTTACAGACGCAAAGATTATCGCCGTAGGCGATGACTGGCAGTCAATTTATGCTTTTAGTGGATCCGATATCAGTCTTTTCACAAAATTTGCGGAGAAGATGGGATATGCTAAGATGCTAAAAATTGTGAGGACATATCGTAATTCTCAAGAAGTGATTGACATTGCAGGCAACTTTATACAAAAAAATAAAGAACAGATAAGTAAACAGCTGATTTCCCCTAAACATATTAAAGACCCTGTGCTTATCTATACTTATGATAGTTCCCGGAAAGCCAGGAATACGGACAGAAAAAGTGGCAGCAACTATGAATTAGCCTGTGCAATTGAAAGCGTGCTTACGGATCTCTTGGAGTATAAAAGGAAAGAAGGAATTAAACCGGGTTCCATATTGTTGCTTGGCCGTTATGGCTTTGATGGTGACAATTTAGAAAAAACGGGTCTATTTGAATATATTAATAAAACAAATAAAGTCAGGTCTGTCAAATATCCGAAGTTAGACATAACATTTATGACGGCACATTCCTCCAAAGGACTTGGATACGATGATGTAATTGTAATTAACGGGAAAAATGAAACATACGGATTTCCGTCTAAAGTGGAAGACGATCCTGTTCTTGCTTTTGTTATAAAAGGTGACCGTTCTATAGATTATGCAGAAGAGCGCCGATTATTTTATGTTGCAATGACAAGGACTAAGAACAGGGTGTTTTTTGTTGCCCCGGAAGCTAACCCATCGGAGTTCCTTTTAGAATTAAAACATTCTTATAAGAATGTAAAACTTTTGGGGCAATGGAATGAAACTGAACCAATTAATTATGCAAAGAAGTCTTGTCCTTTGTGTGGCTATCCGATGCAATTAAAATACAAAAGGGCATACGGATTACGTTTATATATTTGCACAAATGAACCTGAAATTTGCGGGTTTATGACTAACAATTATAAGGCTGGAAAATTAGCAATACAAAAGTGTGACAGGTGTAGCGACGGTTACTTAATTGTGAAGGGAAGCGATGGTAATTTCTTTTTGGGTTGTACAAATTATAACCGGGATAATACTGGCTGTAATCATATGATAAACAAGCCGGGCTATTATAAGACGATGGGTTATAAAATGGAAACACCTAAAACGGAAACCGCAAATGTTCAAGTCATGACTGATTTTAAAAAGCCAGACTATGAAGATGTCAAAACGATCTCCCTTAATGAAGCGAAAACGGTTATACCGAATAAACAAAATGAGAATAAATGGAAAGCGACTCATGATGATTACGTTAAGGTTGTGCGAGCTGATGTTAAACCGGTTCTATATTTTGGGATTGATTTAAATGATTTTGTTTTTAATGCAGTTAAAGCCCTTCAAAATATTAGCCGCGTTAAATATTATGGCACAAATGTTCTTTGCGATGTCCTTCGAGGCGTGGTAAGCAAAAAGATTTCTGGTAATAAATTAGATAAAATACCGGAATATGGCATGTATAAGGAATTGCCATTCGAAAAAGTTAAAAACATTGTTGGGTGGATGATAACGGAACATTTTATTCTGCGGACTAAAGGTGATTACCCTGTATTGCACTCAACGTACGAGGGATTGCATTATTCGGAATTTATTACAGAGGCAGGATTGGAAAAGCTAAAGAAGTATTTGGAACAGTAAGCTGTTTGGAGTTTCAACAATTCATCAAATTAGCCCTTTGAAACACTTCATTAAATAACAGTTTACAGAAAACTGTTATTTACATTGCCTATAAAATTTTAGTAATATATTACCATAAATAATGTTGGAATCAAATAAGGTTGATAAAAAAGGACTATACGTATTTCTGCAAAGCAAACATATTAAGACAAGGCAAATTACACAAAAGAAAATTAAAGAATAAGCAAGATTCAACAAATAATAAACACTTGCATGTATGATGAAAGAATGGTAGCACATATTAATTATTGGGAGGAAAAAGAATATGGAACAAGACACAAAGATATTTGCGAACTTTGCCGCACGCAATGAAGACGCTCATCGAATTTACAAAAATGATAAGAGTAAAAAAGACTTCTATGATTATGACGTGCACAGAATCATGCACTGCCCTTTTTTTAATAGATATTCGGATAAGACGCAGGTCTTTTCCCTTAGGAAGAATGATGATCTTACAAGGCGAGCTACACATGTTCAATTTGTGGCGAGAATGGCTTATATCATTGGCGATAGATTAGGCTTGAATACAGAATTAATACAAGCTATTGCGTTAGGACACGATATTGGGCACACGCCATTCGGACATGCAGGAGAGCGTTTTCTTGACAGTTTATATTATGGTTATACAAAAACGTTTGCAGGCGTTCCCCGCAGATTTTTTCATAATGTTCACAGTGTACGGGCACTAAGGAATATTTATGCTTTGACGAGGAATTTAACTGTACAGACGTTTGATGGAATACTGTTTCATAATGGAGAAAAATTTGATGTTAACAAGGGAGAATATGTTATACAGGAAGACGGAAAAGAGGTAAAAATACTTAAATGGGTTCCGTCAGGGAAAATATCAAAAAACGAAAAAGGAGTATTTTGTAAAGAAGGCGATTGGCAAGATGTGAAATGGGAAGAATATGATGCGAAACTTTTTGATGCATTTTTAGATGAATGTACAAAAAGCAATTTAGTAGAAAAATATTCAGCCTCTACGCTGGAAGGTTGCGTAGTACGCATTTGCGATATACTGGCATATGCATATAAAGATCGACAAGATGCTATAAAATCGAAGTATTGGGAAGTTAAAAAAGGAAAAAAGATAAAATATGATGAAGTCGTAGTGCAGCCAGAGACTGAAGAAAAAACAGTTTACGAATTTGATAATATGTATGACAAATTCGATGATTTGAATGTAAATTTTATTCCATCAGTTCTTGATGATATTGTTACACATAGCGGAATTGACGAAAAAACTAACAAACCATATTTGGCAATAACAAAAGATAATTTTAAAATAGTAGATGGTTTAAAAAATGATAATAAAAAGTATATGTATATTCCTATTGATAAAGAGATAGACCCTTTCATTCTACCAATTTTCATGGCCGTTTATGCGCAGATGCGTAAAGAGTGCATAGATGGGATAAAAGAAGAAAAATGGGACAGCCCGATTTTTGTTCATCATATTTTTGCTAAGGAATTTAAAAAATGCTATAGGTATCAAGATAAAAAATGGTACTGGAAATATACTAAGGATAATATAGAAAAGACAGCAGATGAGATAGTGGTTGATTTTATAGCAAGCATGACGGATGATTACATTATAGACTTGTATGG
The DNA here is from genome assembly GCF_056977735.1 of Succiniclasticum sp. NCBI lineage: Bacteria > Bacillati > Bacillota > Negativicutes > Acidaminococcales > Acidaminococcaceae > Succiniclasticum > Succiniclasticum sp. The sequence continues at coordinate 839 of NZ_DBMCWA010000019.1, read as the reverse complement.
CTATTTACTTAATAAAAGAAAGAAAAAGGATTTAGAAAAGAATTGTTTTATTAAAATTAAAGAAAAGGATAGCAAAAACCAAAAGGATAGTAAATCGGTTGAAAAATTCAAACTTTTGTGGAAAAAAGAACTATATGAGATAATTAAAGATTATTACAGTTTATCTTATTTCGAAGAAGAAAGAAAAAAACAGATTACGGTATTGCAGATACTTCTAGGAATTGAACCATCAGAAGATAAGAACTTGATCAAGATATGCAAAGAAGAACTAAAAGAAAAAAAGTTAATTCCTGAAGAAGGTTATTCAGAAATTAAAAATTATTATGATGACCTTATAAAGAAAAGAATATTATGATTCGCTTTTTCGGTGTTTCGATTCGTTAGTACAATTTTTAGTAAATTTTAAGAAAGGGGTATTATTTATGGCGATACTTGGAAGTTTTCTAAAGGATTTGATGATTAATGAATTTAAGAATACAAAACGTAAAAAGGGCCCATATTTATATCACGTAAATACGGTACAAACGGCAATTACATTTTTAAATAATAATGGTTTGCTGTCAAGAGGTGCTGTTGAAGAGCTTGGATTAAAGCAGACTGAACAACAGACAGATGCTAAAGATAAAGCGTTTGGAATATATTACGATGTGTTCTTAGATTCTTGTGATATACATTATATGTGTGGAAATTATTGTTATTATGGCCCGGTGTCGTTTCGCTATAATGTTGACTTATTAGATGATTTGGACGCAGAAAGAAAGATTATTGAAGTAACGAAAAGCAATCCTATTTCTTGGGACAATAACGATTATTCAAACAGAGAGGAACATTACTTTAAT
>NZ_DBMCWA010000018.1:0-43522 GCF_056977735.1 Succiniclasticum sp. | reverse complement strand
CCTTTTTTTTAGCTTTCAAAAGTTCCGATTTTTCGAAAAAACTCTTGACAAACATTAGCAAGATTTTTCGAAAAAACTCTTGACAAACATTAGCAAGATTTGTATCACTGCCATCATTATAACAAAACAGCCGCAGAAAAATCCACGGCTGTTAAAGAAAATATGAATTTGTCTATATAGCCCATTTCAACTTTATAGGCGATATTTCGATTACAAAATGTTCCTCCTCTATACCAGTCACAGGATGCGAATCAGCCATGTCGATATCAACACCAGAAACAACTGCGGCTTTAAAATCAGAGTGATTTCCCATGACTATATATTGGACAGCAATATATTCAATAATTCCTTCATATGGGTCGAGAGGCATTGTTTCAAATGGTTTTTCAATATCGACTCCCATCCCTGTTAAATAATCTGACAGTATAGGATATGTTTTCTTAATCCCTAAGCAATAGTTTCTGCAATAATCACAGGAACAAAGACTGTTTTTATCTAGTTTTCGATAGTAATTCACTGTCTTTATAATATCCATAGCAATCTCTCAAAAATTCTGATTTGTAAGATTATCATCGACTCACTTTATTATACCAAAACAGCTACAGAAAAATCTACGGCTGTAAGACAAACTGCAATTTGTGAGTTCAAAAGTGATTATTATCAACAACCGCCTTGTAAAATATAGATATACTGATTAGTTATTAAAAATAGAAAAACCGGCAGGTATCTTACCAAAGTCTGCCGTAAAACGGTCCTCGGCCTCTGCCGATTTGTCTATTATTAATATAGTACAAATCGCAGATAGAATCAATAACCGTTTTAGAGTTATACGATACTCCATTTTCGCCCTATCGTATACCTGAAAAGTGAAAATTGTTGGTAAAAAAAGCGGGGCAAAACGTAGAAGGTTGTCAGGAGGCAAAATATACTTTTTCATTCGTTATTTTACCAGTTGTCTGTCAACAGGAAGTCGGCGATATGGACGATGTTGATGCCATTGTCATTACCGAGGGCCAGCGGATCCCGGCAGACAACGTATTTATGATAATGATCTTTGATATTTATCAGGTTGTCCGTTTCGCGGGAGGAGTCTTCAGGAAACTGGTCGCAGACCTGGATGTATATACGCTCGTTCCTTCGTATGGCAACGAAGTCAATTTCTTTGGCTGCTTGCTTTCCTATGTAGATGTCGTATCCCCGGCGGCGCAGTTCCAGATACACGATGTTTTCAAGAAGGGAAGAGACCATCTTGCGATTAAAGCCCATCTGGCTGTACTTTAGAGAGATATCGGACAGATAATACTTTTCCTGAGTTTTCAGCACGGATTTTCCCTGTAGATCGTAGCGCTGACAGGGATAGATGATAAATGCCTCTGATAGCCATTTGATATAATTGTAAACAGATTCGATAGAAACGGAACGGTGTTCACTTTTAAGGAAGTTCCGTATGGAATTGGCGGAAAAAGTCTTGCCGACATTTTCCACGATGTATTTTACGACCCGGTCAAACAGATCTTTATTACGTAGTTTATGACGTTTTGAAATATCTCTCGTAATGACGGTCGCATAAATTCCGTCAACTACCTGGTAGGCGGCAGCCGTATCAAAGTTGCTGATGGCGACAATAGGGAAGCCTCCATATAACAAGTAATCATCGAACAGCGTTCTTGCCTCATCTTCGTTCTTGCCTTTGAATTGTAAATATTCTTTGAAAGACAAGGTGAATACGGGGATAGAGACATATCGGCCTGTAAGGTATGTTGAAATTTCGCTGGACATCAATTTGGAATTGGAACCGGTGACATAGATATCGACATTTTCGTTTTCCAGCAAGGTATTGACAACCTTTTCCCAGCCTTCGACTTCCTGAAGCTCATCAAGCAACAGATAATAACGCCCTTTGCCGTTCATGGCGGCCTTTAGGTCTGAATACATCTTTTTAGCGGTGTAGTCGTCATACGCGATATTGCTGTAATTGCGTGAAATGATATGGTCCGGGGCGATGTTTCTGTTTTTCAGTTCCCGTTCAATCATGGAGAGAATGGTTGTTTTCCCGCACCGGCGCACGCCGGCCAATATTTTGACGAGGCGTTTATCCATAAAAGGAGCAATAGCGTTGATGTAGTCTGGACGCAGGTTCACAGGCATCACCTCACAAGTTTTTCTATATTATACCAAAAAAGTTTCAAAAAAGAAAGAGTTTTTCCGCCTATAACGAAAGAATAAAGAAAATAATAGTCATTAAATGCTTTAAATTATCCCTGGCTAAAATACGATATAATCTTATTTTAGCCGGTTTCGGTTATACGATACTCCATTTTCGCCCTATCGTATACCTATGATGAATCTTTTGCAAAAGAAAAAGAACCAGAGGGACGATCCCAAAAGTCCTCACAAGAGGTTTCTCATGGGGGTAGTTACTCTGATTCTTCTGAAATGATTGTAGCCGATTTATTAAAAGATGTCAAGGATAATGAAGGCAACAATTATTTAGAAAATGGAATATTAAATGTGGATTTTTCACAAAACACAAATTCTTTTGGAAAAGGGAATCTGTTACAAGCGGCGCAGATGTTCCAGGTGTCGCCGGCAGAATTTGAGAGACAGAAAGAAAAAGTCAGAAAACTGTATATTGGTTCAGACCAATGGATGAAGGCACCAAATGGAGAACCAACCAATCTTACGGAAGACCAGTGGGTTACTGTTCGTACGCCTGCTTTTAAGAATTGGTTCGGGAATTGGGAAGCACCGATTGTTAAAGAAAAATTAACAAATGGTGAAATGATTAAGGTCGATGACGCTGGAACGGTAGTTATACAAAAGGCTGATGAAAACTGGAAAAAGTTAGTTACTAATTATGCCAACAATAAAAAAGGCGCACAAAATAAACTGATTCAATTTATTCGTGCGTACATTCCTGAAACAATTACGGGAACAAAAATCGGGGATGTTGATTTTTCTAACAATTCTATCAGAAATAGTTTGCATCATGGTCATGGTAGGGCAAATTCTATTGTTTTACCATATATTGAAAAAATATTGCAAAGCGCAGAAAAGGTTGGAATTCGGCAATTAGAAGATGGTAAAACGTCTCATGTTTTAGCTAATGCCATTGAGTACAATGGTCAAAGATTTATTATTATCATGGTCGTTAATGAAGATGCCCAAGGGAAAAAATATTACGATCATGAATTTACAACAATAAAAAAGATTGATGACCTCCCAGCTGTGATCCGTAAAGATACGAATGCAACAGAGCCTGGCCAGCGTCACCAATCCCTTGTCTCTATTTTAGCCGAAGATGTATGGAATGTCAATAGTTCCAAAATAGTCGATGAAAATGGGGAACCGCTGGTGGTGTATCATGGAACGCCTTATGGCGGCTTTGGAGAATTCCAAAAAGGACGACAGGCATATTTTACGCCCATGGAATGGTATGCTAACAAGTACCAAACACCAGGTGCCTCTGCTATCAGAAACAGATATGATGAAGCAACACAACCACAAACATATCCGGTATTTTTAAATATCCGCAAACCTTTTGACACAAGGAATGCGGCAGAACGTAAAATCTGGGATGAGGAGTACTACAGACAGTGGGGGACCGGTGCGCCGCTGGGAGATAAAGGACTACCTGATTGGACAGATGGAGTTATACGATACTCCATTTTCGCCCTATCGTATACCCGCAACCTGTCTATCTGCCGCAAAGTATAAACCCCAACCATGCGCCTGCGCACCTTCACCGGTTCCCATAAAGTCAGTGCTGAACCGGTCAAACCTTGCGCCAGTGCCATGGAACGCAGATTGATTTAAGGTATTGATTTTTCCTTCATTTTCTGCTATACTGTTTTCGGAAGAAGTTCGTTTTAAGGATTCTGGTCCGCCCTGTAACTGGCGGATACCGCGGGCCTTAAAATGAGCTTCTTCCTTTTTGTTGTATTCTTCTTCTGTATAAACATGATGGTTATAATAAACCAGGTTATTCCCTCTGTCTTGCTTTATGTTATACGATACTCCATTTTCGCCCTATCGTATACCTAATAAAAATCCGAATTTGTCGGACTAAAACAAAACAGCCGTGGAAAAATCCACGACTGTCAGATAATCACGCATTTGTTATTATAACTGCATGATTTCATTTTGCAGAATGCCCCTTTTTAGTTCCCGTGGCAATGATGATCCGCACAATGGTCGTGACCACAATCTCCGTCGTGGTGATGACCATGATGATCGCAGCGGGCATCCGGATCATAATCGAGCGTCCCTTCTGCCAGCGCCCTGGCAGCAGCATCTGCCTGTCCCCGGACACCGGCGTAGAACCTGATTCCGGCATCCGCGAGCGCCATTTGCGCGCCCATTCCGATACCGCCACATATCAGGGCATCAACCTTGGCAGCCTGAAGGAATCCGGCCAGAGCTCCGTGACCGCTGCCGTTTGTTTCTACCACCTGCTCTTTCGTGATTTTACCATCTTCAACATCGTAGAGTTTGAACTGTTCAGAATGACCGAAATGCTGAAATACTTCTCCATCTTTGTAGGTAACTGCGATTCTCATAGCATTGCTCCTTTTTTCAAGTATTTTTTGGCCAGGTATAACCGGTTCGCATTCGCAGCAACCGCAGAAAAATCTACGGCTGTTGGAAAAACCGGAATCTGTTCAGTTAAACGTCAGCGTCTCCCCGTCTTCAGGCATCAGATAGTCCACGCCGCGCTTTTCCAGCAGGCCGCGCATTGTATAACGGGTTATGGACGCATGCGCCACCGTGTCCATATGGCTGATGACAATCTGCGCGTCCGGTACGGTCCGGGCAACAGCTTCCACATCTTCGTCATTCATGATTAACCGTCCAAAACCAACCAATTCTGCAGCGCAGGCATTTAATACCACCACATCCGGCGTAAAAGTCTGCAGTGTCTTTTTGATTTCTGTCGTCCAGATCGTATCCCCTGCAACATACAGCGTCTTTTCCTGTTTTGCCTGAAATATAACGCCGCAGGCTTCTCCGCAGGGTTCTATCACGCCATGCAAAGCCGGTGTCCGGGTAATCGAAACATCACCGCAGGCGTACGCTGTTTCCCCTAAAACAAGGACCTGTTCAAAGCCGGATTCACGGAACACCCTGCCATCTGTTTCATTCTGCACCAAAACAGGCACCGTTTTATCCAACATTCTTCCTACCGTGCCATCCGGCGCCATATCAATATGGTCAGGATGAATGTGCGTTACAATATAAAAGTCTACGTCTTTCAGTATTTCTTCTGCCGGTTCAGGCAGCGCGCACATCGGCATCGGTACCCCTTCTTTAGCTGTATCCGGAACATGAAACGGATTGCCCGGAATATCCAGAAAACATCCCATCTGTCCTTTTTCCAAAAGCCAGGGATCTATCAAAAAAGTCTTACCTGCATATAAAACGCGAATTGTTGCATTGCGAATCTGTTTGATTTCCATAAGCCACCTCCCATTGTTTTTTACACTATATCAAAAAGGCCGGAGAAAATCTGCGGTTATTAGAAAAGCCGGAATTTTACGGTTTTGGACTTCCGCAGTACTCACAGAAGCGGCCTTTGTTCTGCGCTCCGCAGTTCGGGCAGGACCATGGTCCTGTACCGGCCTGCTGAGCCTGGGCCATTTGCCGGGGCTCCATGAACGACCCCATCACGGACTCCGTGCTGACGCTGTTAATTTTTACAGCGACAGGCCGGATACCCAGACTCTCAATCATAGGGGAAAGAGTGCCTTGCCGCAGCATGTTAAAAAGGTCTGCTTCATGCGCCGGAATCTCCCGGGGATCTGCACCGGGCACACCTTTTTGGAATACTTCTTTCAGCGCCAGATACAACGTCTGGGGAATTCTTGCGCCAAACGCGTTATTCCTCATTTGATCCGTTATCTCATACGCAACCAGACCGGTAACATGAAGTTTTACAAACGGCAGACCATCTACCGGAACGCTTACCGGATAAGTAAAACTCCCCTTATTTCCGGAAGGTTCTGTGTCTGAGTTAAAGTTGAAAACAGGCATACATACACCTCCTTATCCATTTTCATCACTTGCCTCCAAATCGCGATTTACCAAATCATCATAAATGCCCTTTATAATTTATTGAAGTCCGTTTGGGGAGAAAAGCATTCTTCAAATAGTTTTCGCCCAACATAATACTTAAACTCAGGATACCGATATTTATAATAGCATGCCCAATAGCTTGCCATTCTTGTATAAGCACGTTTTAACAGAATTATATTCGTCCGATATTCCGCACGAAACATTATTAACCGTCTTATTACTTATTTTGGAAACCGTATGTAAACAGGCGTTATTTAGTTCTTTAGGAAATCCTTCAGTAAACATAAATATCCCCTGTACCTGATAAAAACACCGGTTTGTATCACTGCCATCATTATAACAAAACAACTGCGGAAAAATCTACGGCTGTAAGAAAAACTGCAATTTGTCAATCCGTTTTCTACAGCATTTTTTCGACTACAGCTTCATAATTTGCGAATACGTTTTTTCATTGATCAGCTTTTAGCGGGAAATCATGTAACGGGTGACGGCTGCGCATCGGATTGCCGCGTCCTTCTCAAATGTAGCGTAGTCCATTTTCGCAGAGCCGTCCGCTTTATCGGAGATTGCCCGTATGATAACAAAAGGTATTTTGTTCTGGTGGCAAATCTGTGCAATCGCTCCGCCCTCCATCTCACAACAGAGACCGCCAAATTTTGCAACAATGGCATTTTTCTGCTCTGTAGTCGAGATGAACTGATCGCCGGTACAGACACGGCCTTCGAAAACGCTGACTTCCGGCGCACACTTCCTGACAGCCTTCACTGCGCTTTTGCGCATGGTTGCGTCCGCAGGTAAAGACGGTGAACCAATGCCCTCCAGCTCACCGGGAGCATAGCCCAATGGGGTCAGGTCAAAATCATGTTGCACCACATCCTTGGATACAACAATATCTCCGATATTGATTGAGGCATCCAGGGAACCGGCTACTCCGGTATTGATAATGCGTTTTGTTCCAAAGACGTTGATAAGAAGCTGGGCGCATGTTCCGGCGTTAACCTTTCCCATACCGCATTTTACAATAACAACATCCGCACCGTCCAACGATCCCTCGCAAAACTCCATACCCGCAATGCGTGTTGTCTTTGCGTTTCTGACCTCCCTTTTTAAGGAGTCTACCTCCATATCAACCGCGCCAATAATCCCGGTTTTGATGGTTTTTTCACGATTTCCTGCGAAGCCTGTAAGCACAGATACGAGAAGAAGCGCAACAATCAGAAGAACCACGGTTTTGATTCGTTTTTTCATTTTTCCCTCCAAATAGAACTTGCAACAGAATATTTTAACTGGAATTTAACTTTGCTAAGTTAATGCCCTTTACAAGCTGCTATATAAATCGTGTTCTCATCAAAGCGATAAATCAAACGATCCTTTTCCGTTATCCGCCTGCTCCAGTAACCGGATAAGCGGTTGCGCAACGCTTCCGGCTTACCCAGACCTTCATTACCGTTGCGTTCAATATCATTCAGCAGCAAAATAATCCTCCGGGCAACTTTGCGGTCCTCATTCACCCACTCCACAAAATCATTCCACCCCTGTCTGGAAAAAGTTCTATTCAATTAAAAACTCCTCCAGATCTTCTGCCACTTTAGTGACTGTCTGACCTTGTTCCAGCTCCTCAATCCCTTGCAAAATGTGCTGATAGTTTTTCCGGTTTTGCATCAGGAACAGATTTTCCCGCAGATTGTTGTATTTTTCCAAACTCATAATAACAACATTTTTTTCATTTTTCCGTGTCACAATCACCGTTTCAGATTCGTCTGTCGCTTTATCACAATACGCTTTCAGATTGTTTCGTAACGTTGAATAATTAACAGCCAGCATATTCCCGCCTCCTTTTGTCCTGTTTATTGTACAATATATTTGCCAATATGTAAAGAGCCCTCTGGCAAAATATAAAACCTGACACGCGACAAACGTGTCAGGTTTGCAATGTAGCACGACAAATACGAAGTTGTCTACTTAATAATCCTTATCCTGCAAAACCTAATAAAAACACCGATTTGCTTCACTGCCATCATTATAACAAAACAGCCGCAGAAAATAAATTCTACGGTTGTTAAAGAAATTATGAATTTGGTATGGCGACTACGCTTTAATTAACCCAAATGCAGCGTACGCTTTAAGAATCCTGCCTCGCCCGCTTCCGTAGACAGGGATTTTTTCGCCCAGGCCGAGACCTCGCCCTCAGACTGTGCCGCTTCTGCCCCGTGGATGGGAAGCCCCTCCAATACAATTGCGCCGGGAGCCGTCTTTTTAATCTGGTTCACGCTGCCACCCATGCGGCTACCTTCGTGGGTACAAAAAGGTACGATTTTTTTGCCGGCAAAATTAAAGTGTTCCAGGAAGGTGTACACGCCCATAGGCATGGTGCCCCACCAGCAGGGATAACCTAAAAAGATAACATCATATTCATCCATGCTTTCCGGATACGCTTTCAGTTCCGGTCGGACCTTGCCCCTCAATTCTTCTTTTGCCACCTCTGTACATTCGGTGTAATCCACAGGATATTCCTTTACCGTTTCAATTTCAAACAAATCCCCTCCAACAGCCTTTTTAATCATTTCAGCAACGACTTCTGTGTTGCCTTTCGCCAGATTTTTAATGCTGCCGTTCCAGTAATTCTGCCCTTTACGTGAGTAATACGCAATTAAAACTTTAGCCATGATGAATATGCTCCTTTCTTCCGCGTCTCTAATTCCTTTTCGCAAAAACGCAAGGATCTCTGTTCGAAATTTTCACTGAAAGACCCTTCCGGCAGTTTCCCGTTAAACAGTTCTTTTTCCAGTTCCGTGATCCGTCCTGTTTCGTAAGGATCCGCAGCATTGATCGTATGACACAAATGTCGACAACGCATGATTTCTGTCCAGACTTCCTGACGGTATTTGGAATCCCGTATATCATAGGCTTTTCCGTTACGCAAATCTGCAAATACGCTCATAACTCTTTACCTTCTTTCTATGATCAGAATGCTCCCGTTTTAATGTGCAGCACATAAGGCGCTTCCAATGCTTTGATTTCTTCTTCGTCCAGTTTAATGTCGAGAGCGGATACCGCTTCCACCACATGCTGAACACTGGTTGTTCCCACAATCGGCGCAGTGATGAAAGGTTTGGACAACATCCACGCCAGTGCTTCCTGGGCCATGGTACGACCGTGTGCTTTCGCGATTTTTTCCAGATTGTCCACCACCACTTTATCTACATCATTTGTAGCGTTCCATACCATAGGGGAAACCTCATCAATCTTGTTCCGTTCCGTCTCCGTTCCCCAGGGATGGGCGCAGCGACCGCCGGCCAGCGGGCTCCAGGGAACCACCGCCATCTTTCTGTCCTGACACAAAGGCATGATTTCCCGTTCCTCTTCCCGATAAATCAGGTTGTACTGTGGCTGCAGAGAAACGAATTTCGTCCAGTGGTTCCGTTCCGCAATACCCTGCAGGCGTTCCAGTTGCCAGGCAAAAATGGTAGACGCGCCGATGTAACGGGCTTTGCCGCTCTTTACCACGTCGTGCAGCGCTTCCATGATTTCTTCCATGGGGGTGTTAGAATCCAGACGGTGGATCTGATACACATCCACATAATCCAAGCCCAGACGTTCCAGGCTGTGGTCGATTTCTGTCATGATATTTTTACGGGACAGGCCGCCACCGTTAGGACGGCCCGGGCGCATTTCAAAGTTAACTTTCGTTGCTACCACGATTTCATCCCGGTTCAGGCCGAAATCCCGGATGAAACGTCCGGTGATTTCTTCGCTGGAACCCATTTGATAAACATTGGCTGTATCGAAATAGTTGATACCCAGATCAATTGCTTTTTTGAAAATATCCTTGCCGTCTTCATACGTCTTAGCCCAGGGAAAAACACCGTTTTCTTTTCCGGGTTTGCCAAAGCTCATCATCCCCAGACAAATACGGGAAACATCCATCCCTGTGTTGCCGAATTTTACATACTGCATTGTGTATGCCTCCTTTTGAGCATTCTTAAATCAGGTTTTTTGTGACCGGCTGATGCCGTCTTCTCTTTCTCTGTAATGATTATAAAAGACGAATGTGCAAAAAGTCCAATTGTATTATCTTATTATTGATAGAAATTTTCTATCAATAATAAGGGAAAGGTGTCACTTTCTATTCTGTACATATTTCAGATCCTCACAAAACCCGGTTTAAATCGGATTTTTACTTGGCGGCTGATATCGCTTCCAACGCTTCAATTTTTACATTCAGATCTTATCTACCTTCAGCTTATACAGCCTGTTTTCATTAAATCTCTTCTTGATTTGTATCATCAATTACAGTCGAGTAAGAATGCCAACCCTGAGGCAGAAAATAAATTACTCCCGAAACCCTTTCAGAAGCCGCCGTAAAAACGTAACAAACTGGGATGTAAAATCCCTTGTGCCAAAGCCGGCGTCAGGGAATATTTCGATATGGTGGAATTCTTTATATTCCAGGCTGGCCGGATACAATGTCATCGCATAGCTGTTTTCGTACTCAACAAACTGATATGCCTCTTCTTCCGTAAACCGGGGAAAGATACGCTGTACCACCGCCTTCAGCCTGTTAAACGAGCGGTTCATCTCTATACGGAAATCGCGATGCACATCGGAAGAAGCATCTTTCAAAATGACAGTATTCACGATGCCGAACAAGGCGAGCATCCGCTGATGGCGAAGCAGCATCCCGGCCCAGGTAATACAGAATTTTTCCTGATCCGTGACCGGTTCCGTAAACGTTTTTTCCGCATCTTCCACCATGTTCTCAATATCCTGCAGCAAAAGTGTAAGGAAGATATCTTCCTTACAGCGAAAATAATGATACAGATTGCGGCGCGTAAAATTCAGCTTGCGCCCGATCTCCGAAAATGTCACTTTGTCGTAGCCGATTTCCGCATATAGTTCCGCCGCTGCGTTTGTTATCTGTTCTATCCTTATTTTTTTCTGTTCCCCGCTTCGCGCTCTGATAAAATCCATCGCTGCCACATCCTGTCTGCATTTGTATTTATATAAAAATTTTCGGTTATTCCTGATTAAAATATATCATACTCAGGCCGCATTGCCCAATTTTTCCATATGATGCCCGATTTGGGGCTGCATGCGCCGGACCAGAAACGTAGCGCAGCCCGCGCGAATGGACTGGTCCAGCAGCAGGGCAAGCCAGGCCCCCGGCAGTCCCAGCCCCATTACATACAGGAAGAAAGCCGTCAACAACGGGCGCAGGACCGCAATGGATACAAAAGAATACAGCGCAACAACGGCCGTCTTCCCGCTGCCCCGCAAAATACCGGCGCACACCAGCCCCTGCGCTTCCGAATAACCCACGATGGCAACCACGAACATAATGATCCCGCTCATTGCCAGCGCTGCCGGATCGTTTGAATAAACCATAAAAATCGGCTTACGGAGCAGGAAAATAAACACAAAGCTGACCGTCGAAAAAATTAGGCCCCACCTGATGCCTATCTTGCGGAAAATATGCCAGTCCCGTTCATTCTTCGCGCCGCAGCTCTGCCCTGCCAGCACCATGCTCGCCTTCCCCAGCCCGGTGGCAAAATCCCAATAATAGTCCACCACGCTCATGCAGATGCTGTGCACTGCAAAGGGAACCGTACCAAGGCCCGCCGCCATCCGGGTGAAAAGTACCATGCCAAGGCGTTCAAAGCCCTGCTCGCTGATCATGCTGCCAAAAATTGGCAAGAATTCCTTAAAATACTTTCTGTCCGGGATCATGCTGCCGCCCTGGGAAAAGTACTTGTTATAATTCATAACATAAACCGTGGCGCACAGCGTAAACAACGTTCCCGTCACCGTACCGATGGCCGCGCCCACAACGCCCATTTTAGGGAATGGGCCTACACCGAAAATCAGCAGGGCATTCACAATGACATTGACAATATTGCCGGCCACGTTTGTGCGCATAATCGCGCCCGTTTCCCCAAAGCCAAGCTGGACTGCCTGCAGTACCGAAGTCATGGACGTAACATATACCGAAAAGATAGCAATGCGGCTGTACAGCAGTGCCTGGGGAAGATAATCGCTTCCTGCGCCCATCAGCAATAAGATTTTTTCCAGCAGGAAATAAAACAGGATGTGAAGCAGTCCCATAAAAATACCGGCGAGGAACAGCGACTTGCGCAACAGTTCTGAGACGCCCGCCACATCCTTTGCCCCGGCTTTCCTCGCGGTCAGCAACGTAACGGCGGACGCAATGGAACGGGCAAAACAGAGAAGTACCATCCGTGGCTGGGCAAAAATACTGACGGCAGCAATGGATACCGCGCCCAGCGACCCTACCATGATCAAATCCGCGGAAGCCAGAAAACTCATAAAAACACATTCCACTGCCGCAGGCAGCGCTATGCGGAAATACTTCTGCTCATCCGCCGTTTTAAAAAGTTTATCATAAACGCTCATAAATCCCCCGATTAAGCAAACCATTTCAAAAAAAATAAATACCAAGTTGGAACTAATACGCAACCATCATATCACAATCACAGTTAAATCACAAGTTGGAATTTATTTTTTCGCAAAAAAAAACGGAGTTTTTAACGTAACTCCGGTTTTTTTCTGTTTAATTTCGGAATATAGATTTTTGGTTTGTGCTCTGCTGCTGCAATCGCGAATGAAAACAGGAATTTGCCGGATTGTTATAAATGGCTCGGTACAGGCTCAACATTTTGTATTTTCGTGTCGACTGCCGAACATCCTTCCCCTCATTCATTGGATTTTTTTGCCCACAATCTGTCTTTACGGTTTCCAGACAAACAACCCTTCCCCCAGGGAAAGGGACCTGATTAAACGCAGCAGTTCCTCATCCGGATTAAACAACGTGAGATGCGTATCGTCAGGCTCGGAAAGAATCATGGAGTTTCCTACCATGTTTACAGCAATGCTCTCGTTTTCCCCGCAAGATACAGCGGAACATTGGTGATATTCCCATCCTGCCGGTAGCCTCGTTTGAAAAAACGGATGGCATGGTCCGGACTGCGTTCGGCAATGTATCGCTTAAAGGCCGGCGCGGATTTATCTTCCCCGCCCTTGGCTTCCACAGGGATAATTTCTGTTCCATACTGAAGTACAAAATCAATTTCTCCATTATTTTTAGAAAGATACGTTGTAAACGCGCACCAGCATACCGGCCGATACAAGCCACTCTATTGCTTCTTCAAACTCACGGGCTCGGGCGCCTTCGCGCACAACGCCGTACATAAACTTTTCATTTGCTTTTGCCAGCTGCGAAGCAATGCTGCGAAACACCATCAGGATTCGTCCGCTGTTGACCTTACCGTTGTGTTTGGAAAAATCGTTTTCGTAGACCTCAATCAGTTCCTTCTGTATCCGTGCAATCTTCGCCGGGTCTTTGTATTTGAGCCAGGACGCCACGCTTTCCGGCATACCGCCCACAATAAGATAATTGATTTACTTTATTTTTCTCTCCTGTCTGAGGTCGAGGCGCATCACGTTATCACCATAGATTGTCTTGAAATCATCCCGCATGGAAACAACATTCCAGCCATATTCGGCCGCGAGCTTTCTGCATTTGTCGGCTTTTTCCAAATTGCCGAGTTCCCGTTGCAAGTCGTCGCACAGCACAAAGAACGCGGCGCTTTTATATTTGTTTCCATTAATTGCATAGTTAAGCATACTGGCATCATCACGGGAATTTCCAAAAGCCAGCACGGGCTGCTTGCCGATTTCTCTGGCAATGGCTACCACCTTATTCATTTGCAGGTTTTTGCCCTGATACTTTCCACGCACCAGTTAATCGTCCTTGCGATACACATACTTCAGTCCATCGGTATCGCCCTGGTGCGCTGCCAGGATTGCATTATCCGTACCAATGGCGTTCGCTTCCGGAATGGCCAGCATATCGCAGACCAGTATCCGCACCAGCTGCCGTTCCGAGCCGGAAACAATGTAAACCTGGAACTGGTTCGCCTGCAGATATTTTATCACTTCGACCATCGGAAGGTAAAACGCTTCCCCCCAGGCAAGATTTCCAAGCCCTTCCACGGGTTTAGCCATAAATTTTTCTACACAGGCCGTGTATTCCGGATCCGTCAGCCCGGAAAAGACCGAGGCAAAATGCGGAGAGCTGCTGCCCGGTTTGTTGCCTGCCTTCCTGTTTTTAAGCCATGCATCCAAATCCAACGCGAATTGCCTGTCCTCCGTTGAGGGCGTGTAACTTTTATCATGCAGGGTACGGTCCAAAATCAGCATCTGGGACAAATAGTAAGGCGCAGTCTCGCAGAGGATGGTGCCATCCATATCAAAAACCGCTACGCGGTCTTCCACCGGGATATAGCTCTTACTGTTTTTCTTTGTAATCTCCTTAACATATTTCGTAAGCGTCTGATAGGACGCGGCTTCCTTGTTCCAGCACTTGAAATTGCTTCCCCTTTTGTTCACGCTAATCTGGCCGATCTCAGCGCGAGTGGCCGCATCAACATCACCGGCAACTCCAAAGCTTACCGTTGCAGCCAGCGCACAGGCCAACAGTTTACTCTTAATACCTTCCACAATTCTCACCTCACCGCCCAAAATAATGATCGTTTTCGTATCTTACGACAATCCGGAAAAAATAGTCATTAGAAATTATAGAAAAAATCCACGTCTTCCGGTTCTTCTTTATTCATTATAACAAAACAACCGCAGTAAATAAATTCTACGGTTGTTAAAGAAATTATGAATTTAATTGGATTTTCCTTTTGCAAGTTTTGCGGCATAGAAGAGATCCATATCGTCCCGTCCGCTGTCAAGCGCTGCCGCCAAAACCCTGCAGAAACCCACTTCATCGAATTCCTTATCGTAATCTTTTCCGTAGTTTGTGCTTACCGTTTTTCCAGCGGAAAATACTTCTTTCAGGTGCCAGGTATTATATGCGTTATGCAGTGTGCATACGCGTGTGTCATTCTCCCAGAGATACAGACACGGTTCATATGGATAGGAAGTCAGGCGGTACGTTTTTCCCATGTAAGTATACGTTACGGTATCACCACTGTAATCCAACTCTCCAAAAACATCTGCCTTCTGCTCCTCCGTAATTCCGGGCTGTTCAAAGATTCTTGCCGGAAAATAGCATTCTTCAAACAGTTTTTTCCCAACATACTGTTCAAACTCCGGATACTGAGTTTTGTGATAACATTCCCAATAGCTTTTCATTCTTGTATAGGCGCGTTTCAGCAGAATTGGATTATTGCGACAGAAGTCCTGTATTTGCCTGTTATCTTTATCCCTTATTGTCTCGTATATAATCTCTATTATTTCAACCACATATTCAGAAGACAATCTCAGTATGTACGGCATAAACCACTCATTCATTCCGGCAGTCAACAGATTTCTAAGATGCTTTTCCCTAATATGACCGTCACAGTGTCTTGTAAAAATACAATCGTATATATTTTTTTCTAATCCGTCTAACTTTTTATAAGCATTATCATCATCTTCAAAACAAATTCTGTACGGAAATCTTATTTTACTTCCGTCAGTCAGATAATAGATTTCCTGATCGGAATTGTATTCATCCAATATGCCGCAAGGAACATTATTAACTGTCTTCCTGCTTATTGCTGAAATCGCATGCAAATATGCCTGATTGAATTCTTTAGGAAATCCTTCTGCAAACATAAATACCCCTTATAACAGTTTGTTCCACCTTCTAAAAGTATCGTATGACCGTCTACAGATTTTTTCTGAAATGCTTCTGCCATTGATCTGTCAGCATTGATTTAGTTAAATTGGAATTTTCTCAGTCTGTTGCCGAAGCCAGCAACACGACAAACCGGTTCCTGTGGCTGTCGTATACGCTCCAGCACGACGCGCCCCACCATTCATGTCCGTCATCAAAAATATCCGACCAGTCGGTTGTCCATTCGTACGCTTCCAGGCCTTCCGCACCGTCCGGAAACAGGACGGCATTGATCCGCCGGAGGTCTTCCGGCCCGTATTTCGTCCCATGAGGCGGTTCCAGAAACGCATACCAGTACGGAATCTCTTTACCACAGTTTTCATCGTTGGGAACCCAGTCACTGTCGTATTTCTTATTTCCGTAACAGCCTTCGCGCAGTACTTCCGGAACAAAAAGGAGCGCCTCGGGGTCGAGGCGTTTTGCTTCTGCTTTGCTGCTGTCACAGGTAAACAGATGCAGCCGGTCCGCATACTCTTTCCCGAAAAGTTCTTCCGCTTTTTTTATGGTCTGCTTTTCCTTTTCATTTATCATATGCACTGCAAAAAGAATGGCGGCCCTGTGTGATTCTGTTCCATTGTATGGCCTTTCATCCGCCATAAGAAAGAAATCCACGCCTTCCGGTTCTTCTTTCTCTAAAATTTTACCGAGTTCATCAATTTTCAGCTCATACATATCATTCACCTGCAAACTTCGATTTGTATCACTATCATTATTATAACAAAACAACCGCAGAAAATAAATTCTACGGTTGTTAAAGAAAAGCTAATTTGTATTCCTATTTCTGTACAAAAGATTTAATCTCAAGCTGCAACAAGCGAAAAACATTGGCAACTAAATGCCCATCTGCTATCGCATGATTCAGGCGTACAGTTACCGGCATTAACAGCCTCCCGTCTTCCCTGCGATACTTACCCCAGTTTACAATTGGCGCGAAAAACAAATGCCCGTCTGGTAATTCAATATGAAGAGAATCATAGGAGATCCACGGAATACAGGATGCATCAAACCAGTTCGGATGGTTTTCCATGTCCAGTCCGTATTCCCGTGTGTTCTTTGCCTTTTCCATATCCTGAAGAGCGTTAGTATAAAACGCGTTATAGTCCTCTTGGTATTCCGTGTAAACCAGTGTGAAAGTTTCCGTGTCTTCATGGAAAATATACTGCGTTGGATTGATCACATCATAGCTGATTAGTTCTTCCGTCTGCCAGAGATAACCCATTTTGTAATCCTCGCGGGAATTGAGAACTTTTGACAGGATATAGAGAAAATTGATGTAGAACTTTGTCCCCGCCTCTTTTGAATAGTGAACAAGTTCAGTGACGTCAATTCTCGCTGTCATGGAAGTCGAACACTTGCAATCTTCTGAAAAGTGACGGAACACATCTTTTCTATAGTACGTCTCTTTGTCAATTACTTTATAGGTCATTTGCATCATCCTCACAAATCACGATTTGGCAGTGTAAACTCTATCTCTTCGTCAGTTCCCTCTCAGCAAAACAGCCGCACAATCGCGGCTGTTTTGAAAATTATGAATGCAACTTTACCTCTAACCAGCAATATAATCCTCAGCACAATCCAGTTCATACAAATAATCCGGGTCGATGTCAATACATTTCGCTGTATCGTTAGTACCCGTCACATCCCAGGCTAATGTATCATTCATAATTCGGCAATGATTCATAAACAACGATTTGTCTTTAAGTTTTTGGAATACTCCTTGATTCAGTTTTGGCTTTACATCGTACAATACAATCTTCCCGTCACAAAAATACACGGAAACCGTGTAATCTTCATGAGGTACAACCTGCACAATGTCTGGTGTATAGTCCATCATCGCGGCTTCCTCCGATTACTCACACCAACGGCGCAATCTTGTTTAATGGGAGATTATCTTTTGCCAGTTCCCAATCCTGCATCAGTTCATCTTGATGTATTTCACACCACGCTAAAACAAACTTTAATTGTCTTGCCGGGAATGCGCCTCGTAGCACCCGGCCTTTCAAAATATCAATAAGTACTTTTTGTCCGTTATAGGTTGCGTGAAAATGCGGCGGCTGATGATCTTCATAGTACATAGTAACTCTGATTCCAAAAAACAATGATATCTCTGGCATTTGTCACCTCCAAATTTTCCCGCTTTTCTTTTCCTTTTGCTTTCATTATACACGAAACAGTTATAGAATGGAATACCAACGCCTGTTCTCTTTAATATTGGCCTGTTAGCGTGAACCTTCTATAACTCAATAAGCGTCTGATTGAGCGCCAGTACGCGGCTGTACTTGATATCTTTGACCATAGACTTCAAAAGCAATATTCCTGCCGTTTTTTCAGATACAGCCGGGCGTCAGCATTTTCCCAATAATTATCAACAAGCCAGTTCATACGGGCTACCATGCTTTTACAATCTGTTGCTTTCAGCACGGGATGCAACTCCGGCATTGCAGCAAAATCGACATCCGGCCCGATATCATAATTCTCAGCGCTGTACGCCTCCGGCACGTTTTCTTTACAAAAAGCGCCCAACAATTATACACGAAGTTTTATAAACCTCAGCAAACCCGTAATCTCTGTCAGCCTGTCTTCAACCGGTCCGCAGCGAAATCCGTTATCGGAAACAATGAGAGCCTTGGGGAATCGTTCCCAGTCGATGGCGCTGATTCCTTTAATCTCATTATTGTAAAAATACATTGCGTCCCCGCTCAAAAATTTAATTAAAAAACGTTTGAGCGTCTCGGATATATCCCCCTGCAGTACATTGCCGTACAGCTGCGCTCCGTCGCTGTTGCCCAGAAACGCCGACGCCACGTCCACCGTGCCCGATCCCAGGTTCTCGATCAGCGGTTTTACGTCCCAATACAGCAGGTAAACGTTATTCCCGCCTTCCGCCAGTTTTTTTGCGCTGGCATATACACCCAGCGCACTGCATTGCTCGACCGCTTTCGCTTTTGCTTCTGCCGCGGGAACCGTGGCCGCCTGTTCCCGGACATAGTCTCTTATGGCCTGCGCGTCGGTCGGGCTGACCGCGTCAAGGTAGCGCAAAATGACGTTCAGCTCGTTTGCTATGAAATCCCCGTAAGCCTGATTGCCGACAAACGATTTGTAAATCTGTCTTTCATTGCTGGCAACGCCGATCAGGAATTCGACGCCAGCAGCAGTTCCGTTCCGGTACGCCTCATACACATCTTCGGGAATCAGTTTGCCGTCACGGGTCGGCCCGGACAAAAACAGGCCCATCAGAAGTTTTTGCGACGCTTCCTTCAACTGTTCCGTGGAAAGCTGCAGAAGTTCTTCCATCGTCGTTGTCGAAGTTTCCTGCAACAGTTTCTTCGCCAAAAGCCTGGACATTTCCGGCGTATGGTTCGCCGCCTGGGGATTGCCGTGAAACACAAACGCTTTCCGGAACAGGCCTTTCGCCTGTTCGCAGGCCGCCAGCAGACTGATGGAGATGGCCCCGGACTCAAAGCCCATCACGGTAATCCGGTCGGGATCGCCTCCGAAAGCCGCAATGTTTTCTTTGATCCATCGCAACGCCGCAATCTGGTCAAGCAGACCGAGATTTAAGGCATCGGGATACGCCTCCCCGCCGGGAATCTCCGAAAAATCAATAAAGCCGAAAAGACCCAGGCGGTAATTAAAGCTGACGCCCACAACATCCGGGCAGGTACGGATCAAATTGGTACCGTCCATCAGGGGATCGGCAGACCCGCCGTAGGCAAAATCGCCGTGGTGGAACAACACGATGACCGGCTTTTTCCGGTCCGTTTTTTTACTGCCCACGCAAATATTCAGCGTCAGGCAGTCCTCGCTTTGTCTGTGATGCTTTAAAATCGAACCCTCGTGATCCACCTGAACCGCAGACGCGCCCAGGTGATTCGCCTCAAAAACAGCCGACGATGCCGGCAGCGGTTCGGGCGCTTTCCACCTGCGTTCCCCCACAGGAGGCTTCGCATAGGGAATTCCCGAATAGTAAACGATGTTCTTCATTTTGACGCCGACATAGACACCGGTTTTTGTTTTTACCGCGCAGGCAGTGTCATACGCGCCGCGGACCGGTTGGTTCTGCCGGTTCACTTCGTCCAGGTCGACGGTTTTCAGCGCTTCGTCAAACACAAAGCCGTTGCTCCCGTCTCCGTATTGCCTGCGGACTTTCCGTACACGGTACCAGCGGACCGCCCTGGTGAACGCAAATCCCAAAAGTGGGACGAGGATGACGCTCCTGTACTGTACCAGCAAATGTCCGAGCATGGATACGCCCAGCCATGCCGTGGCGGCATACTGAACCGTCAGAAAGATGAAGATGAACAGGACAAAAGCCATATACCGGTACGCTTGTTTTTTCTGTATGGCCTTGCTGAAGATGATTCTGCTTATCACCTCTTCCAGCACAAAACCCACCACAAGGCAGACTGCCAGGCACTGCCAGTCCGGCCAGCCCAGCAGCTTCGGAATTTCAAAGCCTAATCCATAGCCGGCCGCCGCGACGAAGGCGATCATAAAATCATCAACCGTAAATAGTTTTTTCATGATTCACCGGCATTTCATTACCACTTCCAGGAATCGCTGTAATTGATATGCTTTTGCTTCATATATGGCTTCATCGTTTCCCAGACGGCTTTCAAAACCGGCCTTTCGTTTTTGGAAGGGGAATACTCCCACAGGTCTGTGGATTTTTCATAGAACGCCCCTACCATGCTGTCGTTTTGGGACTCGAAACCGTAAACGACAGTCCGTTCCAGGGAACCGTCGCTTTCACGAACCGCTTTCACCGATACCTGGTAATCCATTCCCTTCGGAAGATTTGCCGCGTTAATGCTGTCCGAATCCAGATAAAATGACCGGCCGTCATGGGAACAGCACCACACATCCGCAGCCAGAGATACGCCCGGCAGATACAGGGCGCCGGCCGCAAAAACCGACACCGCCAGGACCAGAACTTTTAAAACTCTTCCTATGTACATGAGTTCCTCCTGTTTTTTCCAATGAAAAAACACCACAATCCGATTCGCATCGGGAGCGGGGAGATTCCCCGTTATTTATATTTTTATGCCCCTTGGCCGTCCAGATACGTATTGATGGCATCCTGGGCCAGCACAAGATCCACCAGGCCGAAGCCCAGAATGTACACAATCAGATACAAAATACCCGAATTGCCGCCGGGGTTCCGCTTCAGATTATCCACGTTCTCCCCCAGCCGGTAGGCCCAGATAAAGCCGTAAAGTCCGCAGGTGATCAATGTTAAAATCAGAACCATCATGCCGCCCATGGCATCCTTCTTATACAACAGGGTGTTCATCTCATTGGTGATCTTGTAGATCCAGTACAGTCCGTATAACCCGAAGGTGACGAAAGAAAAGATCACCGCGAACACAATACTTCTTTTCTTAACCATAATTATTTCTCCCCTCAGTTGTTACGTTTTTTTATAACCCGTTCCATCTTTGCCGCAAAGGCACTCATTTATGTAGTTCCCGCAACCCATTCCGCCGTATTACACGCAGCCTTACCTTATTATTTCTTCCACTCTTCGTGGCGCACGCCCCTGCCGTCAAACCAGATATGCTTGTCGCGCCGGCTTTTATCCGGATAAATCCAGAAAATATTGATATGCCGCCAGCCTTTCGCATCGTAGGTCGTGACGCTCTCCCGGTAAAGAGTTTGTCCGTTAATGATGACATACCCGTATTCCTTACCGTACTGTTTCCCGTCCTTATCATACCATATATGCTCGACATCTTTATCACCCTTGGCCGTGAAAAATGTATATTCTTTGTGAAAAATACCCTTCTCGTCATACCAATACCGGGTCCGGGACTTTGCCGACGTCGCCGCCGTAACCGTATTTTCTCTTTTTCCCTCAGGAGATATGGTTATTTCATGCTGGTTCCCTTCCCTGTCATACCAGGTATGCATCACAACCTCAACCTGTCTGGAGAGCAGGCCATTCTCGTCTTTGGCATAGATGTAGGAGCTATATTGCTCGTGGAACAAACCGTCCTTATCATACCAGTTCTTCGGTTCATCGCCTGCCTCCGCCGCAAATCCCACGCAGAGACACGACGCAAAGAATACTGCCGCGAAAATTAAACCCGTTACCTTTTTAAGTAAAAATCTGCCTGCGTTCATCGTTTGTCACCTCCGCAAAAAACCGGGGTCAGTTGCTTTCAATTTGCAAGCAACTGCGCATTTTCTTTTCAAACCGGATCCGTCACTGCTCATCCTGCCGGGCCGGCTTATATATTATTTTGCCTTTCGCCACATAGTTCCGCAGCACCTGCTCGCCCAGCTCCCGCTCAATGTTGCCGTACACAACGATGCCCCGTTTCTTAAACTCTTCCACCCATCCGGGTTTATAGCCTTCATCAAACCCCGTGATCTCTTCCACGGATTCGGTAGGCACGCCGTAATACACTTCCTTTATGCCTGACCACATAATGCCGCCCATGCACATCAGACAAGGCTCAGAGGTTGAATACAATTTCAAATGAAACGGGGAAAGGTCATAGGTGCCCAGCTTTTCCTCCGCCGCTTTAATCACGTTCATCTCCGCATGATTATGGGAACAATTGTCCAGAGTAACCGTGTTAGGCATTTTTACCACAAGGTTCCCCTCCGCGTCATAGATTGCCGCGGCAAAGGGACCGCTGCCTAGCTCCGCCAGCTCCTCCAGTTCATGCTGCAGCGCCGCGATAATGCGGCTTGCTTCCGCAATTTTATTTTTGTCAGGCGTTTCGTTGGAAACGATCCCGGACGCTGCCACCGCAGAAGCGGAAAATGTTTCACGTGAAATATTGTCAGCCATTTTTATCACTCACTTTCGTGTCACTGAAAATGGTCCAACTACTCTTTCCGACTCAACTCAACAACTCTTTCAAATTCAAACTTTCTTCGCCCATGCCCAGGATCCTGCATATTTTACGCTTTCGGTGGCGATTTTTGACGCAAACGTAAGAGCCGCCCTGAAATCATACTGCTTATGATAATAGGCAAAACAAAACGCCCCGTGGAAAATATCCCCGGCCGCCAGGCTGTCCACGCAGGTCACGGACGCTACGGGAATCTCACCGTCAGCCAGACGCAACGGTTTTTCGCCCCTTGTCATGGCCTTTTGGGCATTCGTGCACTCTTCGATGGAAAAAATATCGCGACCCGAAGGATCCCTGAACTCTTCGGAAGAAATTATGACACTCGCTTTTTTAAGAAACGCAAGGGTTTCTCCTTTCCAGGAACCCGCATCCACTACAACTTCGCAATTACAGTTATGAAGAACGTCTAACGAAAGCTCCTGCTGGTTCAGATCAAACAGACAGAAAGCCGGTTCTTCCAGCGCAGGGACTTTTATTGTTTTATATTGGTTCTGCCCGCTGAAAATCTGCCGGTCGCCGTTCCGGTCCACCGCGATGGCCGCCACGGCAGGCATGGCATCATCCTCCGTACAATTGACAACGTTCACGCCAGATTTTTCCAGCGTTTCTTTTATCACGTCCGATTCCGCCGTGTTGCCGAGGCAGGTGACCAACGTGGCGTTTCCGCCCAGCAGCGAATAGGTTATGGCCGCGTTCGCCGCCGGCCCGCCCACAAGCCTCGTAAAATGATTCGTTTTTACTTTGGAATTCTTCCGGGGATGGGAATCGACATAAAACACATAATCCATCGTCGTCAAGCCCACAAAATATCCCCGGGGACTTGTTTGCAGTTTCAGACCGTCCATTTTAGATACCTTTGACATTATCCATAAACTTTTATACCATCCTTAAGCATCTCATGAATCAGCGTTTCATTATTCACAAGCTGTTTCATATCCAGCAAATCCACTTTCTTATGCAAACTTTCCCGCAACCGTTCTGCAATCTCGTAGAAGCGGAGCCCCGTCTCCTTCGTTGAAATCAGTAAATCGACATCGCTCTGCTCTGTTGCCTTTCCCTTGGCATAAGAACCAAAAAGATAACAGTACTCTACCTGATAAGCTTCTAAAACTTCTTTACAACACTTTCTAATTTGTTCTGTCGTAAGAATACCGCGTTCTTCGTCCACGGTATCCATCTTCTGCAGCTCCTGCAGCAAAAACCTGTACTTGATTGTTTTTTCCTTTTCAGTATCGTTTTCATACATAATATAAGAACGCAGCGAAATGCCAAGCCGCCGGGCCGCTTCTTGCTGCGTTAATTTTTTAGTTATTCTCATTTCTTTTAAAGCAGTCATGTTTGCACTTCCTCTCCGCTTATATTATGCAAATTTTGCACATCATTGTCAATAAAAATATGCAATCTTTACATAAACGTATTTCATGAAAATGCAAAATGCATCAGAACCTCTTTCAAATCGCTGCCACTGCCGCCGACAGCACCTTCCCGATAGCGTCGCGTATGACAAGCTCTGCTCTGGCGTCCGCTTTCGTTTCGGTCTTGTTGATCAGAACCAGATGGCGTCCCCGGAAATAATCGATCAGTCCCGCGGCCGGATAAACCACCAGCGACGTGCCGCCGATGATCAGCGTATCCGCTTCCCGGATGGCGCGGACCGCGTTATGCACCACTCCGGAATCCAGGCCTTCCTCGTAAAGAACCACGCCCGGCCGGACGATGCCGCCGCAGTCTTCGCAATAGGGGATCGGCTTGTTCTCTTCCTGCAGCACATACTCCACCGGATACACCCTGCCGCACTGCAGGCACGGCCACCGGAGAATGGAACCGTGCAGCTCATACACGGTTTTTGAACCCGCCAGCTGATGCAGCCCGTCAATATTCTGCGTGACGACAGCTTTCAGAATGCCGCGCCGTTCCAGTTCCGCCAGCGCGATATGCCCCGCGTTGGGCCGGATGTTCCGGAAAATCCGGTGTTCCCTGTAGAACTCGAAGAACGCTTCCGTATGGTTCACAAAGAAACTGTGGGAAGCCATCTCCTCCGGACGGAACTCCTGGTGGAGCCTCCGGCTGTAGATCCCGTTCGCGCTGCGGAAATCCGGCACCCCGGACTCCGTGGACATCCCGGCGCCGCCGAAGAACACGACATTTTTACTCTCTCTGAGAAATTGTGTAAGCGCTTCTGTATTATTCATCGTCATCACTTCTCCGGATCAAACGTTACATCACTCTTTTTACAAACCGCCCCGTCTTCTGGTTCTTCGTATCTGTCAAAAAAACCACGCATTATTATCTTACGTTCATTATAACAAAACAGCCACGGAATAACAAAACAGCCGTGGAAAATTAATTCCACGGCTGTTGCAATATTAACTGAAACTACGATGAACTTTCTTCCCCGGAAGCGGCTACTGCAGGCGCAGGAACTTTCCATGCACCCAGCCGCGCTGGACCGTTTCAATCCGGCGGATTTGGAACCATTCTCCCTGTTTGCCGGTCACATATACCGGTTCATTATTGTTAAGTACGCCAATCGCCCTGGCGTCCGCGCCCGGTTTTCCCATGATCACAGCGTCCGTTCCGCTGATGGTGCCCCTGATTTCTTTTCCCTCATAACTTACAAATGTATCCGACGTACTGCCTGACTGCGCCTCCCCGGTATTTGCGCGGGGAGTCTGCGCCGGCGACGGGGCATTCGTTTTGATTTCTGTCTGTTTCGCGCCGGATTTTTCCGGAGGCGCCCCTTTGGGGCCGGGGTCACTGCCGCAGCCCGCAATCAGCAAAACAGAAATACAGGATACCAACAGAACGGAAAGCATTTTCTTCATACAATCACACCCCAAAAAACTTACGTAACCGGTCCGTCCGGAGCTGTCTTTTCAATCAGGCAGGGGCCCGCGCATTCCGGAATATTCCGGACCGCAATCCATCCCCTTACAGATTTCTTTCCCGCTTAATATCGGGCCGCTTTCTCATATCAGGCAGATATGCGAATCTCCTACAGATTTCTCTCCCGCTTAATATCCAGTCTCTCTTTCGCCAGGGTAATCGCCGCGTTGATCAGGACGCCGGTCACCGCGATGAAGAGGATCAGCGCGATGTCAACCGTTCCCACAGGCGCCAGCTTCAGCAGGGCGCGCATGGGGGGAACCACCAGGATGCCGATCTGCAGCAGGATGCCCACGGCCGTGATGATATTGAGGGCCTTGTTGTTCCAGGATTCTTTCGTGGCAAAGGCCAGACTGCCCTTGGTCTTGCAGACGTACGCCATCAGCATCTCGTTGATGGCCAGGGTACTGAAACAATACGTCCGGCACAGCTTCAACAGCTCTTCGTTTCCTTCCAGATTCGCCAGGATGTTGCCCGTCCCGTACTGCATGATCACGGGAAGCAGGAAGGCCAGCAGGGTCACGCCGCCGCTGATCAGGCCCTGGATCACGATGTTCAGGTAATCGCTCCGGTTCAAGATGCCGGCCTTAACATCCCTGGGCTTTTCATTCATGACGGCGTCCGAACCCACGTCCATGCCCAGGGCCAGAGAGGGCGCCGTATCCGTCAGCAGGTTCACCCACAAAATCTGAATCGTGGAAAGGGGCGAAGACAGGCCCGCAAAGATGGCCGACGCCATCAGTACCACTTCGCCGAAGTTGGACCGCAGCAGATACACGACTGATTTCTTAATATTGTTGAACAGGTTCCGGCCTTCCATCACCGCGTTCTTAATGGTGATGAAATTGTCGTCCACCAGGATCATCTCCGCCGCGTCCTTGGCCACTTCCGTGCCGCCGATGCCCATGGCCACGCCGATGTCCGCCGCTTTCAGGGAAGGCGCGTCATTGACGCCGTCACCTGTCATGGAGCAGATCTTGCCGTGAGACTGGAACGCCTGCACGATCTGCACCTTGTTCTCCGGCGATACCCGGGCGAACACACGGTAATCCAGCACGTTCTTCTTAAACTCTTCGGGATCCATCTCGTCGATCTCCGCGCCGGAAATGCTCTGGGAAATATCCGTGGCGATATCCAGCTCCTTGGCGATGGCAAAGGCCGTGATCTTATGGTCGCCCGTGATCATGGCCACGTCGATGCCCGCGTGATGACACTCGTCCACGGTTTCCTTCACGCCTTCCTTGGGCGGGTCGATCATGGCGCCCAGCCCTACGAAGATCATGTCTTTTTCCTGAGGAACGCTATCCCCTTCCCGGTAGGCCAGGGCCAGCACCCGGAGCGCTTCGGAACTCATGATGTCCGCCGCCTGGGTGGCAAGGACCACGTCCTCGTTGGTGATCTCCCGTATGCCGTCCTCGTCCAGGATGCGGTCGCAGCGGACGATGACGGAATCAATGGCGCCCTTCGTGTAGGAAATATTTTTAATTTCGCCATCCCGTTCCACCCGGTCCAGGGTGGTCATCATCTTCCGGCCGGAATCAAAAGGAATCTCATCAAAGCGGGTGATATCACGCATGATATCGTAATAGCCCAGCTTTTTATCTTTCGCGTACTTGATGAACGCGGTTTCCGTGGGATCGCCGATCTCCTCGCCGGTCTCTTCGGAATATTTCGCGTCGTTGCAGGCGAGAAAGCCTTCCAGCAGTCGGGCAAAGACTTTGCTGTCCGCCGGCAGTTCTTCCGGTTCCATCGCCTCGCCCGCCAGATACCACTTCACCACCGTCATCCGGTTCTGGGTCAGGGTACCCGTCTTATCGGAACAGATTACATTCACCGCGCCCAACGTTTCTACCGCATGGATCTGCTTCACGATGGCGTTGCGTTTGCTCATCTCCTGGATGCCCGCCGTAAGCACCAGCGTGACCACGGTGGCCAGCCCTTCCGGGATGACCGCCACGGCAAAGGCGATGGAAATCATCAGGGTTTCAATGACAGGGGTGCGGTAAATAAAAATCTGGCAGGCGAACATCACAATACACAGCACCACGCCCGCGATGCCCAGCACCTTGGAGATGCTGTCCAGATTCTTCTGCAGCGGCGTCTCCTGTTTCTCGATCTGGTGCAGCATGCCGGAAATCTTGCCGATCTCGGTATGGTCGCCGATCTTTTCCACCACGCCCTCGCCGCGGCCGTATTCCACCAGGGTGGACATGAAGGCCTTGTCCTTGCGGTCGCCGAGGGGCGTCTTCTCGTCGCTGGTTTCGCTGCAGTCCTTCTCCACCGCAACGCTTTCGCCCGTCAGGGCCGATTCATTCACCTTCAGGGAACTGGTCTGCACCAGGGCAAGGTCCGCAGGCACCACGCGCCCCGCTTCCAGGATCACGTAATCGTCCACCACCAGTTCCGACGCGGGGATCTCCGTCTCCACGCCGTCCCGGATCACCACCGCCGTGGACGCATTGATCTGCCGCAGGGCCTCCACGGATTTCTCCGCCGAAAGTTCCTGCACGGTGCCGATGATCACGTTGGCCAGCACCACCACGATGATAATGATGCCGTCCACGATTTCCCCGGTCATGATGGAAATGACCGACGCAACCACCAGCAAAAGCAACAGCGGTGACGCAAACTGCTCCGCAATCACCGAAAGCAGGCTTTTCTTCTTTCCCTGGGTGAGTACGTTCTTTCCCTTCTTCGCCCTCTCCAGGGCTTCCGCGGTGGTCAAACCTTTCCTGTTCATTTCTTTTCGCTCCTGTCTGTAACGTATAGTATGCAAATGGAATTCTCTTTTAATTATAGCAAAACAGCCGCAGAAAAATCTACGGCTGTCGGAACAAACAGGAATTAAATTATTAACTTATAGTAAAGTCAGACTGGCAGAAAAGACCTGCAAGAATGGCTGCTCGTTCAAAACGCAAAAATGTTTACCCTTTTCAGATCGTCATGCCGTTTTCCCAGTTGACTTTGATTTCCTGGATGTCAAGAGTGTAAATTCCGTATTCGTTCAGGTATTTTTCTTCGATTTCGTCCATTTCCTTGCCGAACAGAATCGGATCTTTGTTGACTTCCTGGCCGAACGAAGCAATGTTGTAGTTTTTTTTGAGGATTTTACGTAATACGGCAGGCACTTCTTCCGGCTTTGTAATCGTTTCGTCCACGCCAAAGATGATGCTGTCCTGCAGCACGTCATCATCCATGGAATTAATCTCGATGGCTTTAATTTCTACGTATTTCATGTTATCCCTCTTTTCTGACGAAGTCCGGTCCGGATCCGTCGGTATCATAAACTGTCGGAAAGTATTTCTTTTCAACAATTAAATAATACCATTTACGAAAAAATGTTTCAAGCAAAACAGCGAATTACGATGGTATGAGTTAAAGATTTACATATTTTTTGAATTCCTGTATGTAATGTCGCGAAACAGGAATATCTTTCTGGGAACAGTTTTCCAGCGTCAGCACGAACGTATCGTTAAACCACGGAACCACTTCCCTGACTTTGTTGATATTCACAATATAACATTTATGGGTACGGAGAAATCCGTGGCCCTTAAGTTTTTGTTCCAGTTCTTTTAACGGCGTATTGATCTCAAAGACACCCTTCTCCGAAAATACCAGAATGCGCTGCTGTTCAGATTTGATCAGGCTGATTTCCGTTTCCGCATTCAGCAGGATCATTTTTTCATTGTGCCAGATGGGGAACTTCAGGTATTCCGACGAAGATTTCTTCTCTGAAAGCTGCCGTTTCAGATTCCGGTAACGCATAATTGATGCAAGAATCCGCTCCTGCGTATACGGTTTAAGAATATAATCCAGGGCATTCAGCTCAAACGCCGTGACCGCGAACTGGTCGAACCCTGTGGCGAACACGATTTCAGGCGGGCTCTTGATGGTCGATTTAATGATTTTTGCTGTCTCGATCCCGTTAATCTGGGGCATCTCAATATCCAGATAAATCAGGTCTGCCGTATCCTTCTGCAGGAAATCCAGCGCTTCCTGCCCCAGAGAGCATTCCGCGACGATTTCCACATCCTTGATATTCAGAAGGAGGGATGCCAGTTCCTGCCTGGTCGGGAATTCATCATCTACTACTATTATTCTGATCATTGCGTACTGATCGCCTCCTGGACCGGGATTCTCATGGAAACTATGGTTCCTTTATTTACGCGGCTGCTTATACGCAGTCTGTTTTTACTGCCGTATAATGTGTTCAGTCGTTTGTTGACATTGGACAGACCGATGGATTTCTTGGGCACGGAATCATCCAGTATGGTTGCCAGTTTTTCCCTGGCGATCCCCATACCGTCGTCAATAACAGTGATACGGAAATAGGAAGGTTTCTCATCGATCCGTATGGTAATTTTTCCACCGGAAATTTTCGGATAGAGACCGTGCTTGATGGCATTCTCCACAAGGGGCTGCAGGATCAGCGCCGGCAGCATGAACGAATTTTCCGTGTTCAGTTCATAATCCACCTGGAGGCGCTCCCTGAAACGCGCCTGTTCCAGATGGATATACGCGCCGATGTGCTGGAGTTCTTCCCTGATGGTGATCATGGTATCCGCGTCCGCCAGGTTTTTGCGGTAATAATTAGCCAGATCGTTGATCAACGTTTTCGCAGTCTGGGGCTGCTGCGTGCAGTAATAACTGATCGTGCTCAGGGCGTTAAACAGAAAATGCGGATTAATCTGTGACTGCAGCGCCTTGATTTCCGCCTGCTGCAGCAGATCCGCTTTTTCTTTGATGATATGGAACGCCAACTGTGTCGAAATCATGGTCCCGATACCGTTGATCAGCGTTTCTTCCATCGGCGAGACCCTGTTTTCCATAATATGGCCGGCGCAAAGATAACCATATTTCCGTTTATCGTCATAGAGCGGCACCGTCAGACAGGCCCGGATTACATCCAGTTTTTCAGTAGGAATGGTGAAATCACTTTTAAACAGCTTTGCGAAATCGTTTTTTAAAAAATCTACAAACGGCGCTTCGGTACGGTACGACGTAAAGCCCAGAATTTCATCCATGGAGGTAATGGCTACAAAGTCGAAGGTTTCCGAATCCCTGATAATAATATCGACGGTCTCTGAGGCGCTTTTTTTATCCAGGCCGTTCTGTAAAAAGGAAAGGGCGCTGTTCGTGATTTTTAACGCAATTTTCGCGCTGATACCTTCGAATTTTTCCTGCTGGTTGTAAAAATCTTCCAAAAGGCCAATAAAGGAACCCGTGCCCACGGTTACGCTGAAAAGGAGAGGAAAAACCAGATCTTCCAGCGTAAAAGGGTCCGGAAGAACGCCCGAAGGGAACACAGCCAAAAACGCAATATAAATAGAAGTTAAGGCGTACGCAATCGCCCCCGCGTGAACAAAATTATAATTCTGTTTTTGCAGCCATTTGGATAACATGCCTGCAATCAGGCCCTCCGCAACCGTCAGAACGATGGAAAGCACTACGGGAGGTTTAATCAGCGCGACGGAAAACAGAGAAAGGATACAGGCCGTTGCCACACCGGCTGCCGGCCCGCCGATCAGTCCGGCGGAGATCACGTAGGTGCTGTGGTTGTTTACCACAACAGTCGGCAGCAGCGTGCCACAAAAGAAATCCAACGCGCCGAAGAAGGAAAAGAACAACACAAGCTTTACCTTGCTCCGGACCTTCTCGTGCAGTGTGTTAATGGTTTCCCTGAGAATCGCCGTGCGGCACAAAATCGAAAACAGAATCAGGACCACGAAGATCCGGGCGCACAGATTTGTCAGTATAACATACCAGGCCATACTATCACCGTTTACAATCACTTATTTTAACCGGGAAGTCGAACACCTACGCCGGAATGCCAAGATCTCAGCAAACATCGGCAAAGGACAACGTTTTCTTAAAACTATCATATCGTCTGGCTGTTTTTTACGCAAGTATTTTAATTCCATATACCGCACAAAAACCTGTTTATTTGTCAACAAAAGGGGCAAATTGAAAAAAACACCTTAAAAGATGTTAATATAGAATTGACAAAACACCAAACAGTGTTTTAGCGGATCCTACAGGAAGGTGTTCGTACAAACTATTATAAGCAACGAGGAGGCGATAGTATGAAAATCAAAGTAGCTGCAATCCAGATGAACTGTGAACTTGCTAATGTGGACGCGAATCTTGCCAAAGCCGAAGCATTATTGAAAGAAGCAGTAGAAAAAGGAGCGAAATGGGTCATCTTCCCTGAGTTGTTTAATACGGCTTACTGGATACCAAAACAGGATGTGGAACTGGCAGAAGATATTCCGGACGGCCGTACAACCCATTGGATGATCGCCCAGGCTAAAAAATACCAGATCCTGGTTTCCGGATGCATTCTGGCAACCACTCCCAACAAGGGCATCATCACCGACACCGCCCTCACCGTAAATGAAGACGGCGTAATGGGCACCTACGACAAAGTACATCTCTGGGACAACGAAGAGCTCCGTTTCCAGAACGGCAGCAAAGTTCCCGCCCCCATCCGTTACGGCGACCTGCATATCGGCATGCAGATCTGCTATGAAATCGGGTTCCCCGATATCTCCCGCCTGATGGTTTTGAAAGGCGCCAACGTAATCATTTATCCGGCAGCCTTCGGCCGCGCCCGTTACTACGTATGGGATATCCAGTCCAAAGCCCGGGCGCTGGAAAACGGCATCTATGTAATCGCCGTGAACCGGGCCGGCGTGGACGACAACACCGTATTCCTGGGCGGCCATTCCCGCATCGTGGCACCGAACGGAGAGGTTCTCTGCGAAGCCGGCCGGGATGAAGACGCAGTCCTCGTAGCGGAGATCGACATCGATAAATGCGCCGAGGCAAGACGCACCGTTCCGTACCTGCGCGACCTGAACAAGGCACTGGTAAAATCCGAATGGGAAAAGATTTGACATAAAGCACTAAAAAATACGCAGTAAAGGAGGAAATACCATGTCACTGAATACATGGATGATATGCGGTCTGGCACTCTATGTGTGCTTTGTAATATACGTTGGCTTCCTGGGCGCCAAAAAGATCAAAGGCTTAAGCGATTTCGCGGTAGCCGGTGAATCCATGGGCCCGATTCCCCTGGGACTTGCGTTCGCGGCCTCGTTTTTCTCCGCCGCGACATTTATGGGTTATGTAGGTTTCTGTTATGCCTGGGGCTCCACCGGCATGTGGATCTTCCTTGCCATCTTCTGTGCTTCCACCCTTGGCTTCATCTTGCTGGCCAAAGGTGTCCGGAACAGTAACGTGGAACTGAAGTCCATCTCCATGGCGGACTGGCTGGCAAAACGTTACAACAGCGACATACTGAGAGGTTTGTGTTCCATTGTTTTCATTATCCAGATATTCTACATCGCCGGCCAGTTCTCCGCAGGCGGTTCGCTGCTTTCGGGAATGATTGAAGGCCTGGATTACACCACGGCCATCATCGGCGTCACCATCATCACCGTGTTATATGTAACCGTAGGCGGCCTCTTCGCCGACGTTTACACCAGTATCGGGCAGATGTGCCTGATGATTTTCGCAGGCGTGTTCGTATTCGTTTCCGGCCTGATGCTCTTCAAGGGCGGCCTGACGGAAGTGTCCGACATCCTTGCGGCCCAGAACCCTTACTTCGTTACCGTAACCAATCCCGGCGCGCTGCACATGTACAGCTACGCCACCATCTTCGGCGTCATGTTCATCGAGTTCGCCTTTGCGGGCCAGCCACAGTTGCTGAACAAGATCATGGCGTTAAAGAACCCGAAAGACATGTCCAAGATGATCTGGACCTGGATCTTCGCTTCCTTCTGCTGCCTGCTGGTTATGTTCGGCGGCCTGTACATGCGGGCAATCAATCCGTCCCTTAAGGTTGCGGATAACGCGGTTATCGAATATGTAAAACTGTTCCACCCGGTTATCAGTACCATCCTGTCGGTAGCCATCGTCGCAGCGCTGATGTCCACTGCCTGCGGCCTGATTCTGGTTATTACCACCTGCATCAGTAACGACCTGTTCCTGAAGACCCTTGTGAAACACGGAATCATTAACATGGAAGAAGAAAAGGCGGAACGAGTTGCTTACGGCATGACAAAAATCCTGCCGGCCATTATCGGCGCGATTTCACTGTATCTGGTCTTCAATCCGCCTCCGTTCATGGGCGTTATGGTCTGGATCGGTATCTCCGGTGTATCCGCGGCAACCCTGGCTCCCCTGATTTTCGCCCTGTTCCTGCCGAAGATCGCCAACTCCAAAGCTGCCATCATCGGCGCTATCGTCGGCGAAGGCGTTTACTTCTACCTGTACCTCATCGCCCACATTGAGCGCAGCGTTATGGCTGCCGGTGCCTGGGGTGTATTAGTCAGCTTCGTAGTTATGTTTGTGCTGGGCAGCCTCTGGAAGAGCGACCTGCCGGAAGCACAGGCCCAGAAATAAAGGAGGGTGATCTGCTATGTTGTGGCATAATCCGATGCTAACGGTCTGGCTGGGCATCAGCATATTTACCGTTGTACTTTCCTATGTTCTCCTGAAAAAGTGGTATTAAAAATTCAAAAAAGCATCTGCCTGCAATATGGCAGATGCTTTTTTAATGAAAGTAATAATCCTATAAGTCGGGTAACTGCCGACCACCGAGTGGAAATTTTAATCTGCGAAAAACTATTGACACAATCTCCTATAAAAAGCGGCCCCGGGACGGAGCCGCTCTTCTTATGATGTAACGTTTTCTGTAGCTTTTACGCTTTCTGAACTATTTTCATTGTTACCGGGATGTTGCCTGTGTTACGATAGTACACTCTGTCTGTACTTCTTACCAGAGGCCGATAACCTTCCACCACATGGAACCGATGCCCAGGAAGCAGATCAGGAACAGGATGGAGCAGATGAAGCCGACTTTCCACCATTCCGGCTGGGTGATGTAACCGGAGCCGAAGTAGATGGGGGAAGGACCGGTGGCATAATGGGTTAAGCAGCCCATGATACCGGTTTCCACGCCCAGTGCGATAGCGGAAAGCATCGGCGGGGCGCCTGCAGCTACTGCCACGGCCAGGAACGCGGCGTAAACCGCGCTGACGTGTGCGGACAGGGACGCGAAAGCGTAATGGACATACATGTTGATGAGACACAGGATGAGCAGTGTGGTCATGGGGTCGATGCCTTTCAGGCTGCCCGCGATGCCGCCGGCCATCCATTTAATGAAGCCCAGTTTGGCCAGGCCGGTAGCCAGGCTCATCAGGCCGCCCATCCAGACCAGGGTATCCCACGCGCCTTTTTCGGTGATGATATCGTTCCATTCCAGCGCGCCCCGCACCAGCATGAAGCCGATGCAGACCAGGGCGATCATGGTCGCGTTCAGACCGGTGAAGGAAGTGGTAGCCCACATAACAAGCGCTGCGATGAACGCAATCAGCACGGTGGTTTCCGCGCCGCTCATAGGACCCATCTTT
The DNA here is from genome assembly GCF_056977735.1 of Succiniclasticum sp. Classification (NCBI taxonomy): domain Bacteria; kingdom Bacillati; phylum Bacillota; class Negativicutes; order Acidaminococcales; family Acidaminococcaceae; genus Succiniclasticum; species Succiniclasticum sp. Next base: position 8,600 of record NZ_DBMCWA010000018.1, on the reverse strand, counting down.
TCCAGTTCGTCTCTGGCCAGCTGCGGAGCTTCCGGCGTCTGGGTCAGTTCCGGAGTCGCCAGTTTATAAACCAGATACGGGGTGATGATCAAAGCGATAATGCCGGGGAGAATGGTGGCCAATGCATAAGTGCCCCAGGTGATATCCAGGCCGGTTACGTCTTTAGCCAGCTTGGCAACCAGCAGGTTCGGGGCCACAGAGGTCAGGAACAGGGAGGAAGTGATGCAGTCGCATTCGAAGGTGGAGAGCATCAGGTAATTACCGATCCTCTTCCGGGTGCCGTCGTCCGGTTCCGACTGGAACGCAGTGCAGAGAGAACGCACGATCGGGTACAGGATGCCGCCGCCGCGGGCCGTGTTGGACGGGGTGGCCGGCGAAACGATAAAGTCGGTGATTGCCAGGGAGTAGCCAAGCTTCAGGGAGCTTGTAGCGATCTTTGACATGATGACATATGCGATACGGCGGCCCAGGCCTGTTTTGATGAAGCCTTTGGCAAACATGTACGCACCGACGATCAGCCAGATTGTTGCATTACCGAAGCCCGACAGGGCCTCGCCAGGTTTCAGTACTTTCAGGAACCCGGTAAGACCTACCGCAATCAGCGCAACGCCGCCAATTGGAATGGGATGCAGGATAAAGCCGATGATGGTCGCCACAAAAATGGCAAACATATGCCATGCTTCAGGTTTCAACCCTGCCGGCATCGGGCAGAACCAGATCAGGATACCCACCAGCACGGTGAACATACCCTTTTGAAAATTTGACTTCAACATGATTACGATCCTCCTTTTATTCCATAATACTTGCAAGGAAATTTCCGGAGCGCCGATATCAAAGAGTACGCTTCTGAATCCTTTACCCCTATTATAACTGTAAATTCATAATCAGCAAAGACTATTTTATATTTATTGTACAATTTTTATATTTTCGGTCATTTTTTGTATAGTTTTAACGGTTTTTTACCTAATTTTCAAAAAACTCATTTTGCATACAAAGAATAATCAAAAAAGTACCGGAAAAGCCTGGAACGGGTTTCCTCTTACAATGATAAAAAGCTGCCGAAAATTGTTTCGACAGCTTTATGATTCATATGAATAACTTTTTCTGCAATATATCTATTCTTCTTCCGCTTTTTCCGTTTTCAGTTCCGCGAATTTGGCAGCCATGGTAGGATTGCCGCGCACCAGTTTTTTAATTGTGATGTCCTGCAGTTTATTGTCGGCAAGCTTCAGATGGCTGACAGTCAATTGCAGTTCTTTTTTTATTTTTTCCAGGTTTTTAATGGTTTTGTCAATATCGCTGATGGCGTCTTCGAAATTTTTATCCGCCAGCCTGCAGTCACGGTCAAATTTATCCTTGAAGCTGTTCAGCTTCGTTTCAAAATTTGTGATATCAATGTTCTGGTTCTGCGCCGCCACCAGTTCCTTCCGGTACTGCAGCGAATTGCGGGCCGCATTCCGCAGCAGGGTGATGATGGGGATAAAGAACTGGGGCCGTACCACGTACATTTTTTCGTATTTATATGATACGTCTACGATGCCGTTGTTATACAGGTCGTTTTCCGGTTCCAACAGCGTCACCAGAACGGCGTATTCACATTTCTTTTCCCGGCGGTCCTTGTCCAGTTCTTTGAAAAAGTCCTCATTTTTATGTTTGGCGGCAGTGGTGTCCATCTCGTTTTTCATTTCAAACATAATGGAAATGAATTCCACGCCTTCTTCGGTTTCCCGGAAAATGAAATCGCCTTTGCTGCCCGTTTCGCTAATTTTATTGTCCTTCTCAAAAGTTGCGTTCTGGAATCCTACGGGACGCATTTTGTCAAATTCATTTTTGCAGAACACTTCCAGGCTCTCGCCAATCATTTTCGTGGACTGCTTTGCCTTGAAATCTTTGTAGCGCTCAATCTCCTCATCTTTGAATTTGAGTTGCTGCTCATAGCTTGCTTTCAGATTGTTTTGCGCCAGTTCTGCTTCTTTGATTTTGCTGTCTATCTGGCCTTTCAGCTGCTCGATTTCAATCACTTTTTGATTGAGCTCATCGGCTTTTTCAGCAACAGCATTTTTGATAGCCAGCTCTTGCTCTGTTTCTTTTGAATTAATCTGGGCTTTCAGTTTTGTAATTTCTGTTTCTTTTTCCGCAATTTTACGCTGCGCTCTTGCAATAATTGACGCTTCTGCAATTTTCACTGCATCCTGTTTACGCTGCTCAAAATCTCTTTCCCGTTCATGCAGTGCCGCCACGAATTCCTGGTCGCGCAGCTGTGCCCTAATCGATTTATATTCTTCTTCACTGATAGTAAAAGTCGCATGACATTTCGGACAGGTAATTTCTGCCATTTGAATTCCTCCTGCTATTTCATCTGCTTTTCTATTTCCGCAATCAATGTCATATCCGCCGGCAGCCATTTCACACTGTAAAGCTTCTCCTTTGTCAGCCACTTTGCATCTTCAGCCTCCAGCAGCTTCAGTTCGCCCTGCTTCACTTCGCACCAGAAACAGTCCATGGATAAGTGAAACGCCGGGTAATCGTATTCAACAGTAGTAATCAGATTGCCCACCCGGACCTTCGTTGCCAGCTCTTCCTGAATTTCCCTTACAAGAGCCTGTTGCGGCGTTTCACCGGTTTCCACCTTACCGCCGGGGAATTCCCACTTGCCTTTAAATTCTCCGTAGCCTTTTGCCGTGGCAAAGATTTTTTGTTTTTTATCAAATGAGTCGCAGATTACCGCGGCCACAACATGTATTGTGTTCATTATATCACACTTTTAATATTTATTAATTGCAAGATTAAACGATACCTGTTCCAAGCAATTTCAGCACACTTGTGTTTTTTAAGACTTAATTATATCAACTCATTTTGGGATTTTCAACGACAAAATTTCTATAACTTGATTTTTTTGGCAGTTATAGAAATTTTACATATTTGTTCCATCCTCTAAAATGGCCCGTACGGCCCCTTATCGTTTTATGCAACCATCTTTCAACCCTCAAAACATGCTGCTATTCTTTCTATGCTCACTGGCGTAAAATCGTTGGCATCCACGCCCACATCATAGCACCGCAGTTTCGCCTGCACCTGCTGATGGTTATAAACTTTTTGGTTATGCTGATGTCCGTGCAGATGGATAGCGCCTTTATAAAAGTCCGCCCACTCTACAATAGGGTAATGGAACAATACAAATTTGTGATTGTGCCAAACTAATTCGTAGTAGTCTTTCACCCATTGGAACACCCAAGAATACTGTTGCCAGTCAACATTATCCACAAAATAATCGTGGTTGCCTTTCACCAAATATTTTTTCCCGGATAAACGGGACAACACTGCAAAGGCCTGCTCCGGCCCTTTCATGGTCACGTCGCCTAAAATATACACTTCATCGTCAGGCAGCACTACGTTATTCCAATTATTAATTATTTTTTCGTTCATCTCCTGCGCATCCCGGAACGGTCTGTTGCAGTGATGAATGATTTTTTCATGATAAAAATGCAAATCAGAAGTAAAGTAGATCATATTCAATAACCCTCATCATATTCTGTCAACTATACGCCAAGTTCGTCGTTTTCCATTTCATTAATTATAACACAAATACTTCGTAAATTATTCTCTTAAACACGTTTGTCATCTTGCATCGTTATAAGCTTTTCATTTTCAATATATTTCTGAATGCGGGCTAAACGTTTCTTTGCAGCAGGATGGGTAGACCAAAGGCTGTCAAAGAATCCTAACTTCCAATCATCCCGAGTGATTATTGACAAACCTTCATATATTTCAGTACTCAGCCCGAGTTCACAGGCATAACGGTCTGCGTTGTATTCATCCCGGCGGAAAAAGAAAAGCACTATAAAATCAACGGGTTTAATGACCAGATAAGTTATCAGCATAATAAGAGTACTTTCCACAAAATCGAATGCAGCTATTCCTAAGTTCAAAATGGGAATCCAGGTAAACCATGACAGTACATACATGATACCTCCGAGGATGTTTACAGACATTTCGCCAAAAAAGGACATGCAAGCAGTAAAACTCAAGATCCTTGTGTCTCCATGGCGAATGTGTCCCGCCTCATGAGCCAGTATGCCTGCAAGCTGTCTGGTATTTACAGACGCAAGCAAGGGAGCCGTCACCATGATACGCTTACTCCCAAAGGCACATGCATTCAGGGCCTTTTCATCTTTATGTACATATAATTTGTATTTATCTATACTCGTACCTTCCTGTTGACAAACAACCTGCATGGCTTCTTTAATTTTTATCAAATCCTTATCCTTTGCTTTTCTTGCTCCCATCATCCAAAACGTAAGCGCCTGCATCGGTTCCGTGCGATAAAAGAAACAGGGAACGATCACGGTAAAAAGCGAAAGGCTGATCACTATATTTTCCGGGGTAGACGGAACCTGAAGAATCACCAGCGCTTCCTTAACCCTATCCCAGAAAAAATCCGGCGTACAGTACCATGCCGTTGCCCAAAAAAGCAACAGCAAAGCCATATTGCTCACAAAGCATAACGCTACAATAAATAATGTTTTAATCAAAGTTAACATGACAGTGCTCTCCTTATCGTTTGGTTTTTGAGTGTTTTATTGATTGTTATTTCCCGAAACATTTTCAATATAACTGGATGCCCTTACCTTTTTCCATCCAGCAGCCACATTTCCTGCAGACCGGTAGCTTCGCGAAGGTAATTGGAAGGATCGTATTTAGGTGCAATCACATTAGAAATTGAAAACCCATTTGCCACAAACCGGTTCCCGTAATCATCATGTGCCAAAATTTCCCATTCGGTTTCCCTGTCATCACTTTCTCTGTTTAAATTCAACATGTCGCTTATCATTGCACAGAGCACCCAAATCTTGATAGATGGAAGCAGCCGAACCCATGTTAGCTCATGACCGTTCCTCTGCCCGTCAAAACGAAATAATCCGTTACCGGCCAGAAACACTGTCTGTTTTAAACCTGCTGTACCATCGGCAGATTTTTTGTGTGTGATAATCCGGATATCTCTTGCTTTCTCGCAATCCAGTTCAGTAAATTTATATTCCACTTTTCTATGCCTCCTATCTTTTCATTTACGTAAAGATGAACTAAATGTAATATTTTTGGTTTTTCATTATTAAACTTATTCTTCTATTCCGGATCGTTCTGTCTGTTCCGAAACAAATATTCTTTCACATGAGCCATCTCTTCCCGGCTGGCCCAAATCGTCCAGTGCCGTCGCGCAACTTTGCTCCGTCGCCTACCGGCTCGCGGGCGTTTGCAACCTTGTTTTTGATCTGCATGTAACTCAATTTCAGGTAAAGGATTTCCTAATTTATTCATGGTCATCTCCTGTTACAAAATATTTTCCATTAATAGAACTTCACTAAAACAATTTTCTTTTCATTTCCTCCTGCCGCTTATTGCAGCCCTTATTCTTGCTATTTCAGCTAATTTTTTATTTCTTTCTCTCTCAATTCGTAAACGTATCTTTGCGAACCTGTCCACTTTATGCAACAACGGCGGCTTGTGTGCCCGCATCTCCTTTCCGCGCAACAAACAATGATGACACGGTTCACCTGAAAGTTCAAACATTGTATCCTGCAACAATTCACTAAAAATGTTCCGTAGTCCCCGTGCCCCGGTTCCACGCTCTACCGCAATTCGCGAAATTTCTTTCAGCGCATCACGGTTACAAAGCAGTTTATGACCATTCACGACAAAGCGTTGCTGGTACTCCCGGTATGCTGACGTCTCGCAATGGAGTAAAATATCAAACAACACATCTTCTTTCAGCGGTTTATATACGGTACGGACTGAAATTCTGCCAACCAGTTCACGCATAAACCCAAATTGAATGATATCTTCCTGTGTAGGGATGAGCTGCTCATATGTGTATTCCACTGGCTCTTCCTTCTTTGCCAGCTGAGGAACTGTCAAGAACCCCAACTGCGTATCCTGATACATGGTGCGTGCGGGCAAGTTTTTTTCTTCCTTGTTTAGCCTCTCTTCTTCTAACCGGCCTCGCGTAATTTCTTCAATACCGTCAAATGCCCCCATAAAAACGAACATCATATTGGTTGTGTCAACCTCATTGCTATTGATTTCCACATCCTCTTCATTGTCCTTCTGTCCGTCATCTTTTTCTGCGGTTTCCTTGCGTAAATCTTTTAAAGTAATGTCATCTACTTCATATGTGTTGCCTTCAACCATTTTGAGCAAAACCGACTGATACTCTGTTAAAAAATGCCTGTTATTCCCTTCCCCACGAATCCTCAATTTGTCAATCTCATCCAGCACGATAATGGCGTTGTTAGCAATCTTGGTAATACTTTCTTTTTGCTTTTCCACGTCCTTTTCAGTATCAAACTTTTCAAAATATACTTCAGCTGCTTGCCGGAAAACCTCGGTAAAAATTGAGGCTAAACATTTTGAACCTTTCCAGGAATCGGTGGGTGCAAAATCAAGCGCATTGAACAGACATACAGGAACGCCAAACTCTTCTGCCATAGATTTTAAAACGCGAAACGTTTCTGTTTTTCCGCAACCGGTTGGCCCGACCAACAGAACATTATCCTTTGTAATCTTACGACCACTGTAATATTCACTTGCCTCAATTCGTAGAAAGTGTTGCGCAAAAGCCATTGCGATAGCCCGCGTCCCCTGTTCCTGACCCATAACAAAATTGTCCAGTTTTTTCTTTATTAATTTAGCATTACAGTACTTGTTGTGCATTTGAATCTCCTTTTCAGTCTTAACAACCAAAATCTGTAAAGAAACAATATTCACTTTTTAAAACGGAACCTCTTCATCAAAAGGTACTTCTTTCCCCATATCGGAAATAGCAGTCTGCATTTGAGCCTCTGAAGAAGCTGCAATTTCTGACTTGCGTTCGAGAAATTCGATACGATCTCCAATTACCTCTGTAATCCATACTGTTCTTTTATCTTTATTCTCATAAGTGCGGACTTGAACACGTCCCTCAACGCACAACCGATGGCCTTTGGCACAGCTGTTTCCAACCAGTTCTGCAGTTTTACCCCACAATACTACGGGGATAAAATCAGTTTCGCGCAATCCCTGCTGATTTACAAACGGCCTATCCACCGCCAGGATAAAGGAGCATACCACTTTTTGATTTGCGGTATAGCGCACTTCCGGATTCTTCGTCAAACGACCAGTTAAAATAATTCTATTCATAACTCTTATGCCTCCTGTTCATCATTTCCCGTAAAGGGTCATTATTAATTATGGTAAATTATTTTCAAATTTTCTCGCAATCACAATTCAAAAAGACCATTAATGTACAAGAAAAGTGTTTGTTAAACAATTTTTGATATCAAGCAACTTCATCAGGAATACAGTATGGATCCAAACGCCCATTCCTCTTAGAAAGCTTTCCTTTAAAATACGGATCATGTGGTTCATATATTTGAGACTTTCCTTGATAAATTTTCTGATGTCTTTCTTTTTTCTTTTTTAAAACAAAGCTTGCCGTCTCCACACTTTCCGGGAAAAGTGATATAATTTCAAATTGCATACCACCGTTTTTATTCATTAAAGTTTTAACCATTATTTTACTTATCTCCCTTCATCTGTTGTTATATCTATTTCTGTTGCAATAATAGTTTACTATTTCAGGACTGCCTGCTTCTTCTTCGGTCAGATATCCGATTTCTACCAGTTCCCCGAGATCGCCATTTACTACTTTCAATACATCATTCAAATATTTTCCCATGTCCATTTTCGCCCATCCTTTCAAAACAAAAACGCTTCTGCAGCAATCATTCACCAACCCTGGCGATACATTGCTTCAGAAGCGTTTTGTTTTACTTCTTTTCCGTGTTCCAAACGTGATTGCTGGTAATGGCATTTTTTATGCCTCGGATAATAAGCAACTATCTTGTCTGTTGATGAATCGATTGACTTTATATGTGCTTCAAACACATAGAACAAGTTTACAAAAATCTAATTTTTAGGAAAACAAAAAGCAAAGATATAAAACCGCTTATACCTTTGCTTTACAAGATTCTTTTTTTCATAACGCACCTCCGTTGTGGAAAGACCTCCGATTGCGGATAGCCTCGGATAATAATAATGATTGTAATCAGTTTAACTGTCAAGCTGAATTGTGTTGCGTTTATTCTGTTTGGTTAATAATAATATAAAGTTAAGAGTTTGTCAATACCATATCACTACAAATTGTTTTTGATCTACAACTGAACTACTAGTAATTGTATTGTCAGCGAATAGAATTAATCCGTTCAAAAGAACCACGTGCTAACAAACATCAACCTATTCTTCAAAACCGTAAAATTTATAAAAATCATTATCATTCATTATTTTATAATTTTCCTTACAACAGCAATTCTGTTTGCATGTGTTCCTAATGCTGAAACTTATATTTAGCCCGTTTGACTCATTTAAACCTTCAACCAATTTCTTCAAATACTCTTTTGCTTGGATAAATAACTTCTGATGCTGTTCGTTATCATCGGGTTCATCCAATCTAATACCATCCAAACGTGTAAAAGATAACGGATCATGCATATTTACGATGGTTACATGCTGCTTAAAATTATCCAAAGTAAAACCATCCACTGGAGATTGTATGCTTGTTTCATTAA
>NZ_DBMCWA010000017.1:0-50275 GCF_056977735.1 Succiniclasticum sp. | reverse complement strand
TTACTAATGATAGTATGTGTTGTAGCAAAACTACGACTGTTAATTAAACCATTAATCAAATTGTTTTTTAATCCATCAGCTTGGTTACTTTTATGCTCTTCTGCTTCCTTTTTATTTGAATAATACTGATTCTCAAGAATTTCGTTTGTAACAGTTTTATCGATAATTCTTTTGACAAGTTTATCAAGTTCACTACCTTCAGAATAGTCCGCAGGAACAAAATATTTAATTCTATTCTCGTTCATCATGTTGTAAACTTGGGTCTTATCATTATTGTGAGGATTATAAACACCAATTGAATATCCACCAAAAGTATTTACTAATTTCATACAAGGAATATCCGTTGCGCTATCACCAATATATATAATATTCCGAAACGGAATTCTGATTTCATCCGGCGGAAAATAATAGTTAACCCTATCGTCATTTACATCTAATGTGCCTTTTTCAATTCTGAAAAGAAATTGTGTTTTATTTGTATAGTTAACAGCTTGAGCAGGCCAAATAGCAACATTATCAGAATCATAATAATATGAGCTGGCATATATTCTTTTAAATGCATTTTCTTTCGCCATCTTTGTTCCTTCAATCATTTCCTTCAATCCAGAAGAAATAATATAATGTTCGATAATGATGCCTTTATTAAAGCCATATTGTCTGATTCTTTCAAACCATCCTTCAACCCCATCAAACAGTTTTACTTTTGCACCATAAGCCGCCAAGCTTTCTTTTGTAACATAAAATTTACCTCGTGATTTTTCTACCATTTTATACATATATGCTAAATTTTGATCCATATCATTATCCTGCGCTAATGAATTGGATTCCTTCCAAAATTCGTTAATATCATATCCTACAGACTGAATATATCCTTGTGCTTGCATGTCGTCAGGAGACAAAGTTTTGTCAAAGTCATAACAGATTGCAATAACTGGATTGCTTCCCTTTTCTTCTAATTCAAAAACCTTTTTATCCATAATAAGCCTCCCAATGTTTGAGTTTATAATATTGATTCCAATGTCTCTTAATATTAAGGCTTAACTAATCAACTTTTATAAATCCAGCAATTTTTCCAGTTCATCCATTTCCCGGGCAATCTGTTTCTCCAATTCGCGCAGGTCCGCCATAATTTCCGAGGTAGGCGGATATTCCACCGGCACGTACACGGTTTCTTTGTATTTGTTGATGCTGAGGTCATACTCGTTGTCCACAATTTCCTGCTTCGGCACCATGAACGATTTTTCTGTGCGTTTGCGGGAGGCTTCTGCTTCCAGGTTTTTAAACCGCGCGACAATGTCCGGAATATCGTTTTCTGTAATTACGGTCCGTTTGTCATCCAGGCTGAAACCGTCTGCCGTCATGTCATAGAACCAGACATTATCGGTTCCGCCGTGTTCTGTTTTTGTGAAAATGAGAATGGCAGTGGAAACACCCGCATAGGGTTTAAAAACACCGGACGGCATTGAGATCACCGCCTGCAGTCTCTGGTTTTCCACAATTTCCTTGCGGATGGCCTTATGGGCCGTTGAAGAACCGAATAATACTCCGTCCGGTACAATGCAGGCACATCGGCCGCCAATTTTTAAGATTCTAATAAACAGAGCTAAAAACAACAGCTCTGTTTTTTTTGTTTTGCAGACTTTCAGCAAATCCGCCGACACCGATTCCGCGTCCAGCGAGCCTTTAAAGGGCGGATTGGCAAGCACCAGCGTGTATATATTTTTGTCAGGGTTCTGGTCGGACAGGCTGTCCCGGTATTCAATGAACGGGTTATCGATCCCATGGGTCATCATGTTCATGGCCCCGATGCGCAGCATGGTCCGATCCATATCGTAGCCGTGGAACATGTGGTTCATGTAATGGTCTTTTTTCTGCCGGTTAAAGAAGATTTCTTCTTTCCGTTTTTCTTTCAGGTATTCCCCCGAAGCAACTAAAAAGCCGGACGTCCCGCAGGCTGGATCGCAGATGATTTCGTCAGCTCCGGGATCCATCAGTTCCACTATCATGCGGATAATATGCCTCGGCGTACGGAACTGCCCGTTCCTACCGGACTGGGAAATTTTGGAAAGTAGATATTCGTACACATCGCCCCGCACATCCGCAGACTGCGACTCATTCATCATCTGATAAATTCCGTCTAATGAATCCACAACTTTTGAAAGCAACAGCGGGGTAGGTAGTTTAAAAATCGCGTCATCCATATATTTGGAATAGGCGCTGTTCTTATCGCTGTGCAGTGTTTTGATAAACGGGAAAACCCATTCCTGCATAACGCTGTACATCCTGTCAGCAGGATAATCGTGGAACACCGACCATTTCAGCTGTGAACCGTCAATAACCCGCTCACCTATTTTAACTTCATCGGAAAACAAACTCTTAAACGACAATCCAAGCATCGCGCTCTCTTTTGCACGCCGGTTGTCCGCGTCATCCAGATCGTGGATAAACATCAGATAGGTAATTTGTTCAATGACTTCCAATGGGTTGACCAGTCCGCCAGCCGCAAATATATCCCAAAGAGCGTCAATTTTATTTTTTAATTCTCCGGTAATCATAAGTTGTTCTCCTCATTCCAAACATATTTTGTGTATCTGCCGCCGCCGATTTTCGTGATTTTTCCTGCTTCTAATAATTCGGCAAGAGTACGCTGCACGGTAATCTGGCTTACATCCGGACATGCTTTTAAAATTTCTGTTTTGGTAATTGTTCCCACTGTATTCTTAATCACTTCTTTAACTTTATCCGGTTTAGAAAGTTCGTTACTGTTTAAAATATTAATTCTGTTGGAGAATTCTCTGTAAGCGCCAAGGACTATGCCTAACATATATTTAACGAAAGGTTCATATGAATTTGCGTTTTCATGCCATGCCCGAGAGCTTTGTTGCAGGCAGTCATAGTAAGCCTCTTTAGTATTCTCTATCAGTTTTTCAATGCTGACATATTTCCCCACCATATAACCTTCGCGATAAAGCAACAACAACGTTAATAGCCGGCTCATCCGCCCGTTCCCGTCATTAAACGGGTGAATGCACAGAAAGTCCAGAACAAACATCGGAATCAACAGAAGCATGTCTGTTTGCCCCAGTGCTTTTACTTCGTCAAATTCATCGCATAATTTTTCCACAGCTTCCGGAGTTTCCCAGGCCGCAACCGGTTTAAAGCGTACAAATTTGTTACCGTTCCCATCTTCTTCCTCAATACTATTATCGGAAGTTTTATACGCTCCCCCGATATTATAACCTTCAAATTTATACAAGTCCCTGTGCATCTGTAAAATAATCGACGGCCTGACCGGAATATATAAATAGTTATCATGGATAAGTTTCAATACGTCCCGATAGCCGGCAATTTCACGTTCATTTCTGTTTCGCGGACGCGTTTTATCACTCACCAAAGCGCGCAGGCGGCTGTCTGAAGTATTAATTCCTTCAATTTTATTCGAAGCTTCCGTACTTTGAATTTTTGCAATTTCAACTAATCGCGTTAATTCATCCTTTTTGGTTTCTGTTAACAGCTTTTGTTCACCTTTAAATTCATGTATCTGCGTTAGCATTGACACAATCTCAGGCGTCAATAATTTTTCCCATTTATTTTTGTAACTGAAATCTCTCATTCCAAATATCCTCTTATATCCAAATCAAATATGATGAACATAATTTAAAAACAAATGTGCCAGGCATTTTAATTTTCTCATTTTTATCATTTTTATCATTTTGATACAATTAAATTATAATCTCTGATTTTGTCATTGTCAATTTCAATTTAATCATTTTCGTAAATTTGAACAAATTGAAACTAACGTGATGCAATTGAAAGTTCTTTTATCAAAAGATACAAAGAGCTTTTCACAGAACCCGCATCGCAAAAAAAACGGAATACCCGAAACGATCAGGTATTCCGAATTTTTTATTTTCCTTATTATTTGTTTTTTACAGCTTCGGGCCGGCAGCCACCAGCTTCCTGCCTTCCGCATTCCCTTCATATTTTTTGAAATTTTTGATAAACCGCTCTGCCAAATCTTTGGCCTTCGCGTTCCATTCCGCAGAATCTGCATAGGTATCACGGGGATCCAGAATGGCCGGATCCACGCCGGGCAGTTCCGTGGGAACTTCCAGATCAAAAACAGGAATCTTTTTGGTAGGAGCCTTGTTCACATCGCCGTTCAGAATGGCGTCAATGATGCCGCGGGTATCTTTAATAGAGATGCGTTTGCCGGTTCCGTTCCAGCCCGTGTTCACAAGGAAGGCCCTGGCCCCGGATTTTTCCATTTTCTTTACAAGTTCTTCTGCGTACTTGGTCGGATGCAGTTCCAGGAAGGCCTGACCGAAGCAGGCAGAGAACGTCGGCGTCGGTTCGGTGATACCCCGTTCCGTACCTGCCAGTTTGGCAGTAAAGCCGGACAGGAAATAATACTTGGTCTGTTCTGCTGTCAGGATAGAAACCGGAGGCAGCACGCCGAACGCATCCGCAGACAGGAAAATGACATTTTTCGCGTCGGGACCGGAAGAGGTCGCACGGATTTTCTTAACGTTATGCTCAATGTGTTTGATCGGATAAGAAGCACGGGTATTTTCCGTTACGGTCTTGTCATGGAAATCTACCTTGCCTGCTGCATCAACAGCCACATTTTCCAGCAATGCGTCACGGTGCAGGGCATTGTAAATATCCGGTTCGGATTCTTTATCCAGATCGATAACCTTGGCGTAGCAGCCGCCTTCCAGATTAAAGATACCGTTGTCGTCCCAGCCGTGTTCGTCGTCGCCGATCAGGTAGCGGTTCGGATCCGTGGACAGGGTAGTCTTGCCGGTGCCGGACAAACCGAAGAAGATGGCCGTATTTTCTCCTTTCAGGTCCGTGTTGGCAGAGCAGTGCATGGAAGCAATGCCTTTCAGCGGCAGGTAGTAGTTCATCATGGAGAACATGCCTTTTTTCATTTCGCCGCCGTACCAGGTATTCAGGATGACCTGCTCATGGCTGGTGATGTTGAACGCAATGCAGGTCTCGGAGTTAATGCCCAATTCTTTATAATTTTCAACGTTGGCCTTGGAAGCAGCATATACTACGAAATCCGGTTTGAAGTTTGCCTTCTCTTCCTCTGAGGGAGCAATGAACATGTTCTTTACAAAATGCGCCTGCCATGCCACTTCCATAATGAAGCGGACGGCCATGCGTGTGTCTTTATTGGCGCCGCAGAATGCGTCCACTACAAACAGACGCTTACCGCACAGCTGCTTCACAGCCAGGTCTTTTACCTTTGCCCAGGTTTCTTCACTCATCACATGATTATCATTCGGATACTCCGGTGTCGTCCACCATACCGTATCTTTGGAATTTTCATCCATGACAATGTACTTGTCTTTTGGGGACCGCCCGGTATAAACGCCGGTCATGACATTCACAGAACCCAGTTCGGTAAGCTGGCCTTTTTCATACCCCTCCAACCCGGGCTTCATTTCTTCTTCGTACAGGAATTCATAAGACGGATTGTAAATGATCTCTGTTGCTCCGGTAATACCGTACTGTGTTAAATCCAATGCTGCCATTCTGGTAACTCTCTCTCCTTTAACTTTATATTTCGTATTCGTTTTTATTCGTATTCAATTGTCGCGGAGGGTTTCGGCGTGAAGTCGTACAGCACACGGTTCACGCCTTTTACTTCATGGACGATGCGTTCGGTAATATGCTGCATCAGTTCGAAGGGAACGTTTTCTACCGTTGCGGTGATTGCGTCTTTCGTGTTTATGGCGCGAACGATGACCGGCCATTCAAAGGTGCGTTTGCCGTCTTTGATACCGGTGGACTTGAAGTCAGGCACTACAGTAAAGTACTGCCATACTTTGCCGGCCAGTCCGTTCTTCGCGAACTCTTCCCGCAAAATCGCGTCGCTTTCCCGGACAGCTTCCAGACGGTCCCGGGTGATGGCGCCGGGGCAGCGCACGCCTAAGCCAGGACCCGGGAAGGGCTGACGATATACCATGTTGTCCGGCAGGCCTAACTCTTTTCCTACTACGCGCACTTCATCCTTGTATAACAGTTTGACCGGTTCCACCAGTTCAAAGTTCAGTTCAGGAGGCAGGCCGCCTACATTGTGATGGGCCTTGATGCCCTGCTCGCTTTCCAGAATATCCGGATAAATGGTCCCTTGTGCCAGGAACTCAATGCCTTCCAGTTTCTTCGCTTCTTCTGCAAACACTTCGATGAATTCGCCGCCGATGATCTTGCGTTTGGTTTCCGGATCGCTGACACCGGCCAGTTTGCCTAAGAACCGTTCCGTGGCGTCAACATAAATCAGGTTGGCCTTCATCTCATCCCTGAACACTTTGATGACCTGTTCCGGTTCTCCTTTGCGCAACAGTCCGTGATTTACATGGACGCACACCAGCTGCTGCCCCACCGCTTTGATCAGCAGCGCGGCCACAACGGAGGAATCTACGCCGCCGGACAATGCCAGCAGCACTTTTTTTCCGCCGATCTGTTTCCGCAGTTCTGCCACCTGTTCTTCAATAAATGCTTTGGCCAGTTCGGCCGTCGTGATCCGTTCCATGCTTTCCGGACGTTTCGCCTGTTCCATACATGAGCCTCCTTCAGATTCGTAAAAACTATACTTTCTCTTGCTCGGAAAACGCACAAACTTTTTAAACTACGTTCCCTTTAAAACTACAAAATGCATAGCAGGCTTTTATCCAGGCCTGCTATGCAATAACTTTTTTTAATTGGAATAGTTGTCAAAATAGCCCTGCACCAGTACGACCGGCGTGCCTTTGTCACCGGACCCGGAGGTCAGGTCGCACAGCGAACCGATCAGGTCGGTAAGCTGGCGGGGCGTCGTGCCTTCGGAAGCCATGTGCCCAACCAGGCTGCCGCTCTTCTTCACGATGCTCTCCGTGATGGCCTTCTTCAGTTCTTCACCGGACAGAGACGCAAAATCGTTATCTGCCAGATATTTCAGTTTCAGTTCATTAGGCGTGCCTACCAGACCGCTGGTAAACGCCGGGGAAACCACCGGGTCCGCCAGCTCCCAGATTTTGCCCTGGGGATCTTTGAAGGCGCCGTCGCCGTATACCATCACTTCCACATGCTTGCCGGTGGCTTTCAGGATACGTTCCTGGATTTCTTCCACCAGGGACTGGCACTGATGGGGGAACAGCTTTACTTTTTCTTCTGTGGATTTATTGGACCCCAGCAGACCGTATTTTTCGTTGTAGCCGCTGCCGTTCACCGGAGCATTCATAATATCGTCCAGACCACAGACGATCTTTGCCCCTGCTTTTTTCAGGATGCGTTTGGTGCGGGCGCGGGTATGGATATCGCAGTTCAGTACCTTGTCCGTGTATTTCAGAATCGCTTCCGGATGGTTGGCAAAGATCACTTCTACTTCCGCGCCGCTGGACTCCATCAGCTCTTTATAATAATCTACGTAGTCCACGCCGGTAAATTCATGTACCGTAGCGCCGAACAGTTCCCGGTATTTTTCCAGGGTCAGCACATCACTGAAGGGATTGACACCCGCTTCATCGATCTGGTCCAGGCTGACCAGATGGTTGCCCACTTCGTCAGAAGGATAGCTCAGCATCAGCACAACTTTCTTTGCGCCTTTGGCGATGCCGCGCAGGCAGATAGCAAACCGGTTACGGGACAGGATCGGGAAGATGACGCCGATGGTCTCGCCGCCCAGCTTTGCTTTCACGTCTGCCGCAATATCGTCTACTGTGCAGTAATTTCCCTGGGAACGTGCCACGATGGATTCCGTAATGGAAATGACATCCCGGTCGCGCAGAGCGAAGCCTTCGCTTTCCGCCGCTTTCAGCACACTGTCCGTCACAATGTCGGCCAGGTTATCGCCCTGGCGGATGATGGGAAGACGGATGCCTCTGGATACAGTACCTACCAAACGTTCTTTGTTTTCCATAAAAATTATTCCCTTCTTAAGGCCGCAAGGCCGGATTTATAAAAAACATACCACTATATATTTTACCTTTATTTTTATAAGAGGGCAAGCCCTGATATAAATAATATTTCTTATTTCCGCAGCTCCGCCGCGTAAGCTTCCGCCACTTTTTCCACCACGTTTTTGATGATGGGGTCGATCTCGCCGTCGGTGAGGGTACGGTCCTCTGCCTGGAAGGTCAGGTTAAAGGCCACGGACTTGCATCCTTCCGCCACCTGTTTGCCGGTGTACACGTCGAAGACACGGATCCCTTGCAACAGTTCGCCGGCGTTGGCCCGCAGCACGCCTTCCAGTTCCTGCACCGTTACGTTCCTGGGAACCACCACCGCAATGTCGCGGCTGGTACCGGGGAACTTGGCAAGATGTGAGTATTGGGGAACCCGCAGGGCGGATTCGGCCAGAGGCGCAAGCCCCAGTTCCAGCACATAGGTCTCTTCCGGCACATCAAAGTTAGCCGCCGCCGTGGGATGCAGGCAGCCGAAATAACCGATGCGCTTTCCGCCAACGTTGACCACGCAGCTCTTGCCGGGATGCATGTACGGTTCCTCACAGGCAGCCAGTTCGTAATCCGTCAGCTGCATCTTTGCCAGCAGGCCTTCCACAACGCCCTTCATGTCGTAAAAGTCCACACTGTCCTTACCGCTGGTCCAGGTCAGTTCATTGCGCCGGCCGCTCATCACCGCGCCGATAATACGGCGTTCTTCCGGATGATCAGTCAACGGCAGGGACTTGGGCAGATACACCCGGCCCACTTCGAAAATCTTCACGCTTTCCGCCTGCCGGGCCAGATTGTACGCCGCCGTGTTCAGCAGGCTGGGCAGCATGGTAGTACGCATCACGCCGAATTCATCGCTGATGGGGTTCATCAGTTTGATCGCATTGAGGCGGGCATCGTCTGCTTTCAGCATCAGCTTATCTACGAAAGAAGGATGGATGAAGGTGTAGGTCATCACTTCGTCCAGACCGGCGGAAGCCAGATAATCCTCTGCTTCGCCCTTCACTTCTTCCATGGGGTCTTCCTTACCCTGACGCAGCGCCAGTTCCGGATTGTGGCTTTCGATTTTATCGTAAGAATGCATGCGGGCAATCTCTTCGGAAATGTCCGCGTCGCAGGTCACGTCCTGCCGCCAGGTAGGAGCAGTGATGACCAGCGCGCCGTTTTCTTCCTTTACTTCAAACTGCAGACGGGTCAGGATATCCACCATTTCTTCTTTGGGAATCTCCACGCCGATCCGGGTGTTGATTGCTTCCGGCGTAACTGTAACGACTGCAGGTTTATAGGGAACGGGATACGCGTCTGCAATGCCGCAGACCGTTTCGCAGGCGCCCATTTCTTCCAGCAGGTGCGCCGCCCGGTCCAGAGCACGATGACAGTTGGCAATATCCACGCCGCGCTCGAAACGCATGGAAGCTTCGCTGCGCAGACCCAATGCCTTGGATGTACGGCGGATGGACGGGCCGTTGAAAGCCGCCGCTTCCAGAATAACCGTTTTGGTTTTATCCGTTACTTCCGTAACAAGGCCGCCCATGACGCCGCCCAGGCCCACCGCTTTTTCCGTGTCGGCAATGGCGATCATGTCCGGTGTCAACGCCCGGTCCTGATCGTCCAGGGTCTGCAGGTGTTCTCCGGGTTTGGCCCGGCGCACGATCAGCGCATGGTCTTTCAGCGTATCGTAATCGTAGGCATGCATGGGCTGTCCCAGTTCCATCATCACATAGTTGGTCACATCGACCACGTTATTGATGGGACGAACGCCGCAGGCACGCAGTTCGTTCTGCATCCAGTCCGGCGACTGCATGATCTTGATATTTTTCAGTACCCGGTTGGTGAAACGGCTGCACAGTTCCGGAATTTCAATCGCATTCCGCATCATGTCATTTACATTGCCGCCGGCCGCTTCCTTCACGCTCATGTCCGGCATGTGCATCGTCTTACCCAGCACTGCCGCCGCTTCCCGGGCAATGCCGGTCATGCAGAAGCAGTCCTGCTTGTTGGCTGTTAAATCAATATCCAGAACCGTATCGTTCAGACCCAGCACGTCTCTAATATCTTTGCCGATTGGTGTATCCGGGGACAGGATCAGGATTCCTTCCCGCTGTTCCGGCAGCAGCAGCTTGCTGTCTATACCCAGCTCGTTGGCACTGCACAGCATACCGTAGGAATACACATCGGCCATCTTTACCTTCTTCAGTTTCATTCCGTTAGGCAACTCAGCGCCTAACGTGGCAACGGGAACCATGTCCCCCAGTTTTACATTCTGGGCTCCGGTCTGAATCTGTACGATCTCACCGCTGCCGTAATCCATCTGACATACCCACAGGTGGTCGCTCTTGGGATTCCGTTCAATGGCTGTAACTTTTCCTGTCACAACACCAGAGATTCCCTGTCCCTGATGAATCACGCTTTCCACTTCCAGCCCTACACGGGTCAGCTTGTCTGCTAATTCTTCGGGAGTTACATCAATATCAACATAGCGCTTTAACCACGCAATCGAAGCTAACATTTTCTATCCCTCCCTTACCGGAACTGGCGGATGAACCGCAGATCGTTTTCAAAGAATAACCGTAAATCATCAATACCGTACTTCAGCATGGCGATACGTTCTACGCCCATGCCGAAAGCATACCCGTTCATGATGGACGGATCGTATCCGCTCATAGCCAGCACATTGGGATGCACTTCCCCGGCTCCCAGAATTTCCAGCCAGCCGGAATGTTTGCATACATTACAGCCTTTGCCGCCGCAAATTACACAGCTGATGTCCACTTCGCAGCTGGGTTCCGTAAATGGAAAATAGCTGGGACGTAAACGAATCTTCACACTGTTGCCGAACATTTCCTTACAGAAAGTTTCCAGCGTTCCTTTCAAATCTGCCAGACTGATATTTTTATCCACTACAAGTCCTTCCACCTGATGGAACATGGGGGAATGGGTAGCATCGTAGTCGTTACGATATACCGCACCTGGCGAAATCATGCGGATGGGAGTGTTCGGCTCCTTGCTCTGCATGGTGCGGGCCTGCACGCCGCTGGTCTGGGTGCGTAACAGGAAATTATCCGTAATATAGAAAGTGTCCTGCATGTCCCGGGCCGGATGATCTTTCGGCAGATTCAGCGCTTCAAAGTTAAAGTAATCGTTGTCAATTTCCGGGCCTTCGATTACATCGAAGCCCATATGCATGAAAATCTTTTTGATTTCCCTGTTGGTTAAGGTAATGGGATGCAGATGTCCGCCCGCCGGTTTGCGCCCCGGCAGCGTGATGTCCACTTTATCGTTGGCAATTTTCGCTTTCAGCGCTTCCGCCCGCAAAATTTCCGTGCGGTCTTTCAAACACTGTTCCAGCGTCTGCTTTACCTGATTTACGATTTCACCGATCTTCGGACGTTCTTCTGCCGGCACTTTGCCCATGCCGCGCAGGATTTCCGTCATGGGACCCTTGCGTCCCAGATACTTGACCTTCAGGTCCTGCAACTCCTGGGAGCTGGCAGCAGCTTCCAGGTCTGCCAGCGCTTTTTCACGCAGCTCCAGCAGCATCTCTTTCATACTCATCTTTTTGCCTCCTAAATTTCCCAATCAGCTTCGCCCTACGGGCTTGCTTCTTGGAATTTTGTCGCAAATTAAAAAACTTCCGTCCCTGTGAAGGGGCGAAAGTGATGTTCCGCGGTACCACCCTAATTTGTTCTCTTGCGCCTTAACGCGGCAAACGCTCAGCCTACTTTGTAAATATTGTTCAGCCAAGACACTCCCAGGTGAACTTCACGCAATCTCCGCAATCCGGCTCCCACCTGCCCAGACTCTCTTTATGCTTTAAAAACGCTACTCTCCTGTTCCTTGTGCAAAATACTGTTAGGGACGTATTTAATTGACTGAAATATTATAGCACAAGTGAGAGGGTTGGGCAAGAAAAAGTGTCTATTATTATTTTGGCTGTCCAGATTTATACAGGATTCCTTTGCTTCCTTCAGGTTGGTCGTAATTACGACCAACTTTGAATTGCAAATATGCATGAATACTGGGGTTTACTTCTGCTAACTCTTATGTTTTTAAGGATAGTCAGTTTGTATGTCTGTACCGGCAAAGCCGGAAGATACAACTGACAAACTGCAAGAGTGTGGAGGCTTTGCGTTTCGGCCTGCAAACCTTGCCCTCCATTTTTCTTCATCAGTTTTGCAAAATAAGAATACTTGACTGCCATTGATCTATTATGTTACAATGTGGGAAATCCCACAATATTTTATATCCCACACCGAAGATTGGAGGTAACACAATGCAGGTAGCTGTAAAAGAATACGACGCAAAGCTTGATACAAAAAAGAGAATCACATTGCGCAGCGTAATTTTTGAATATTATCATGTATCCGAATACGAAGACGGCCGGATTGTTTTGGAACCCCGCGTGCTCATGCCTCCTTTTCAGGTTTCCGCTAACACATTAGCCATGATGGATGCTTCCGTCGAAAATCTGAAAACCGGTAATGCGTCTGAAGCAGTCGATCTTTCTGATTTTTGAGGAGCGACCATGTTCATAATTCATTTAGGGGTTCCGGAAATGAAATCTTTGTGGGACGCTTTGACTACAAAAATCAAAACCGGATTGGCAAACCGAAAGGAAGAAAAACTATACAGGCAAATGGGAAAAGCAATGAAACTACTTTCTCAAAATCCCCGTCATCCCGGTTTACATTCCCATGAAATTGACGCTCTGACTGTCCGGTATGGGATCAAGGTATGGGAATCCTATCTGGAAAACAACACGCCGACTGCCGCACGTATCTTTTGGGTATATGGACCGGAAACAGGCGACATCACAATTATTGGCATCGAACCGCATCCAATGATAAATCAAACGCTTACAAAAAGGTAACGCTTTCTTCTATGGAACGATTTTTGCTGACGCACGGAAGAACCGCCTGAACAGTAAAGAAGGACCCAACTGTCAAGGAATACTTGACAACTGCCACAGAGAGTAAAAAACCAGTCTTAACACCGCCATGGATGCTAAGACTGGTTTTATTTTGGTGAATGCAGCAAGAGCTATTACTTCTTCTTCATGCATTGCGCACATCCTATCGTCTGGCAGCGCTGCCTCCTCAATTATGGGACAATGCCCTAATTTCACCGGGTATTCATTCACTTCTTTGCCTTCTCTACTCTGGCGCTGATTTCCCGGATCATGTTGGAAATCGGCACGATGGCCCTGGCTGCAATTTTAGTGTGCCGCTCCACTTCCGCGGAAATGTCCATGGAATCCCCGGTGTCCTGGATCTGTTCCGAGCAAAAGGTTTCAATAGACATAGCAAAGACCACCATCGTAAGATTGTATTCTATAAAAAATGCAAATGGTAACTTTATAAAAAAATATAATAAAATCAGCGCTTCCTTAATCCGTAAACTCTGCAATCTCTTCCAGCGCTGTCACAATTTTCTTTAACCCGGCCTCGTCTTCTTCTGTAAAGCGGTTCTTTACAGGACTGTCTAAGTCCAGCACGCCTACCAGCTTTCCGTTTTTATGGATGGGAATCACGATTTCCGCATTGCTTGCGCTGTCGCAGGCAATGTGGCCGGGAAACTTGTGCACATCGTCCACACGCTGTACTTTATCCTGCAGGGCTGCCGCACCGCATACACCGGCGCACAGGGGAATACGGATACAGGCCGGGTTGCCCTGGAACGGCCCCAGCACTAAGGAATCACGGTTCATCAGGTAAAATCCTGCCCAGTTCAAATCCGGCAGCGCGTTCATCAACAATGCTGATGTGTTGGCCAGCACCGGCAGCCAGTAGTTTTCTTCTTCTCCCAACGCTTTCACCTGCTGCACCAGCAGATCGTAATCGGGTTTTGCCTGTTTATTCTGTTGTATCATTATTTTTCCTTTCAAAAAACTTAAAAACAACTGGATACGGACTCTCACCGTACCATATTACCTGCACCGAACTGGTGCACAACGTTTTATGTATTATACCATGAATTGATCAGGATAACTTATATTTTAAAGTAGAAGTGTTTTCCAAATCACAAAATATTGTTATAATTATGTTATACAGAAAAGTGCTCTGTTTTATGAACTGTCGTTTTAAAAGTTATTTTTAATAATCAGGAGGACTCAATGAAAAAACTTTTTATTCTGACTCTGGTTTTGCTAATGGCCTTCACGGGAACCGTCTCTGCTTCCAAGAGCAAATTCAAGGATCCCCGTTATGATTTCAAAAGCATTACGAACATTTATCTGGCGGAATCCGTTTATAACCCCGAAAATAAGCAGTGGAAAGACCTCCGGCATGATGACAATCCCGTAAACCGCACGTTGAACCCCCTGCGAACTGCCATGGCGAAAAAGAATAAATATCTTGTGGTTCCACCGGAAGAGCCGGCACGTTGCAGGGTAGATCTGACTCTTACGGTACATCTGGTTGGAACCTACACGTACTGGAAAGAGCCATGGACAGAAGAAACCTATCAAAATGAAAAAATAGTAAAAAGAGACAAGGACGGAAAAGAAACAACATACACCTTCCCTGTCAAAAAAGTCATCCATCATCCGGGAAAGTGGATCACTAATGCCTATGCGGAAGTGGAATTTACCCTGAAAGACCGCGCTACCGGCCGGACAGTTTATAACTGCCGTGATGACCGCGCGCGGGATGATGGCGGCTACGACGGCATGCTGAACCGTATCTGTAATGACTTTGTTAATGATTTGAAATAAACTTTTACTGCCATACGATTTTACGAATCGTATGGCAGTTTTACTTTTGTTCCTTCATTTTTCACAATTCGTTCGTCGTAATAAAACCTGCATTGTAGTATAATAGGTTCAGTGAGATCTTAATTAAATAAAACTCTCACATATTTTTTATATATTTATTCACGTATAGGAGGTCCTTATTATGTCAAGATTTACGTTACCCCGCGATCTGTACCATGGAAAAGGTGCGCTGGAAACACTGAAAACCTTAAAAGGCAAACGGGCCATCGTCTGTGTCGGCGGCGGCAGTATGAAGCGGGGCGGCTTTTTGGACAGAGCGCTGGCGTATTTGAATGAAGCCGGCATGGAAACGAAGGTCATTGAAGGAATTGAAAGCGATCCTTCCGTGGAAACCGTTATGAACGGCGCAGCCGTCATGCAGGAATTCCAGCCCGACTGGATCGTGGCCATGGGCGGCGGCAGTCCGATTGACGCAGCCAAAGCCATGTGGATCAAATACGAATACCCGGAAACTACGTTCGCCGATATGTGCAAGGTGTTTGGCCTGCCGAAGCTGCGTACCAAAGCGCACTTCTGCGCCATCTCTTCCACCAGCGGCACCGCCACGGAAGTAACGGCGTTCTCTATCATTACCGATTACCAGAAAGGCATCAAATACCCCATCGCCGATTTTGAAATTACACCGGATATCGCCATCGTGGATCCGGAACTGGTACATACCATGCCACAAAAGCTGACGGCCCACACCGGCATGGATGCCATGACCCACGCCATCGAAGCCTATGTGTCCACAGCGCACAGCGCTTATGCGGATGCCCTGGCCATCCATGCCATTGAACTGATCCAGGCAAATCTGGTGAAATCCTATAATGGCAACATGGAATCCCGGGACATCATGCACGACGCACAATGCCTGGCCGGCATGGCGTTCTCCAATGCGCTGCTGGGCATCGTCCATTCCATGGCCCACAAGACCGGCGCGGCTTTCGCGGATTACGGCGCTCACATCATCCACGGTGCAGCCAATGCCATGTACCTGCCGAAGGTAATCAAGTTTAACTCAAAAGACCCCGCAGCTTTAAAACGCTACGGCGTCATTGCCGATTACATGCATTTGGGCGGCAAGAGCGACGAAGAAAAGGTCGATCTGCTGATCGCGTACCTGCGCAAGATGAACGACGACCTGAATATTCCCCACAGCATCAACCATTACGGTCCGAAAGGCCTGCCGGAAGAGAAAGGCTTTGTTCCGGAAGAAGTGTTCCTGAAGCGGGTAGAACAGATTGCGGCGGACGCCATCCTGGATGCCTGCACCGGTTCCAATCCCCGCCAGCCCAGCCAGGAAGAAATGGTGAAACTGCTGAAGTGCTGCTACTACGACACAGAAGTGGATTTCTGATTTTTCGTCCGGCAAGATTATGGGATCACTGGAAAATTCGCACAATCACATTTAATCAGCGTCCCCTTATAAAACCACAGTTCATATCTTCATAAAAAAACTCTGGCGCCTGTCAAAGCGTCAGAGTTTTTTTGTTCCGCAATTCAGCAATTACGTTATATGAATGAAGAAAACGCCGATTAATTTAAAGCAGCATCCGGTACAATCCGAAGTATGCCAGTATGCTCAGCACCAACACACCCAGAGCAGAGATGGAAAACATGCGGATGAACAGCCGGTGCTGCAGCTGCGGCGATGCATTCGCCGCAGAGGAATAGGCTGCTAAAGCCAAAGCTCCGCCGGTAGAAAGAGGACTGATGCCCGCTGTATTGGAAATCATGGTGATGGCCGTCGCCATTTCCAGTTCCAGCATCGGGCCGGTTTCGCCTAACCTGGTTAAAATTTCAGGAATCGTGGGAATCAGGGTCGGCATCACCACGCCGGAAGTAGAACTGAACCAGCTCATGATACCGGACGTAATGCCCATGATCGTTACGGCTGTGGCCGGCGTCATCACGCTGGCCAGCGCTTCCGACAACAGTTTGATACCGCCCAGCTTGATGATGATATGCATCAGCACGCCTACGCCCGTAATCAGCAGCAGCGTGCCCCAGGGAATCCGCTTGATAGCCTCCCCTTCATCCGCTACGTGGAGGAAAGACAACACCATGGCCACCGCAAAACCGGTCAGCCCCACGTTCACTTTATAAAACAGCACCAGTACCACCATCACCCCAATACCGATCAGGGTGATAATCTGATTCTTATTAAAGGGAGGAATATCTTTCTGGCTGATGACCTTATCTGAGTGGAGCTTGTATCCGCCCAGCAGGAAATACACAATCGTTGCATACACGGTGGAAGACAGGACACCATTCATCAGGAACGGTTTTTCTATACCGGTCAGACCAAAGCCTGCGCACAGATTAATGCCGATAATACCCGTGGCCGCCAGCGGGGAGACGCCGCCGCCTGATGCGCCCAATACGGATAATGCGGACAGCATGGCCGGGTTAATATTCATTTCCGCTGCCAGCGCCATGGAAAACACCATCATGATCGCCATGGTAGGAACCGTGCCCGGACCCAGTGCCGAAAGCACAACAGAAAACACGTAAATGACGATGGGAATCATAAAAGTATGCTTCCCTGCCAGCGCCACCACCTTTTTCGCCAGCAGCTCCAGCGAGCCGTTCAGCTGCGCCAGGCTGAACAAATAGGTTACGCCCAGCAGGATCATGAACAGGGAGTAATTGAATCCGCTGATAATCTCCTTATCGGAGATGCCGCTTAACCGTCCCAGAATAAGCGCGAACCCGATAGCTAACAGTCCGGTGTTCATATGACGGAAAAATCCTAAAAAGATAGCCACCAGCAACAAACCAAGGGATAACAGAGCCAAAATGAATCCATCTCCTGTCCGGGAAATTGGTACAGAGTGATTAGATAAAGAAGGATGGAATGGCTACTATCCTGATTATGGAACCGACTGTACAAAAATTTCCTAAATTAAGTTTCCGATATTACTATACTCCTAAAAACCTATAATGTAAAATATAATTTTATCATAAAGTTATAAATATTAATTATAATCTTCGGGCAAGGAATGCAAAACCAACATACTTTTACAGTACTAACCGGCTAATCAGCCTGCATGAAATGGTTCTGTATTATTCTATATGATCCATATGCTCCATAACGTTTTCCTTGTAAAAGTCTATCAGCTTCTGCATGGGTGCGGACAATTCGCGTCCCTTCAGTTTCACAAATGTTTTTGAAATGGAAAGGCGCGGTTCGTTTACCGGTACGGACAGTAAGCCATCAGGCAGGCTTTCCTTGGGTTCCAGCGGTATGAGGGCCACCGCCAGACCTGCCTGGGCAAAGTTTAAGGCCGAAGTTTTTGTACCTGCCTCAATAAAAATATTCGGTGTAAAGCCATCCTCACGGCACACATCTTCAATCATCTTACGGTGGCTGCGACTGACAACAAGTGGGATATCTCTGACACTTTGCAGGGATTCTACTGATCCGTCAAGAGCAAACCAGGGATTGTTAAGTGTTCCCAACAAGTAAAACTGTTCCGGCCGGGAGAAGAGAATCTCAAATTTATAATTATCCGGAATGACCGCATTGGCAATGCCTATTTCAGAGACGCCTTTCAGCAGATCATCCAACAGTTGTATATGAAAGCTTTCGTGGATTTCGTAACGGATATTAGGATGAAGAGCTGTAAAAGGAACAGCAACCTTGGATATAAAGGCAGGCGTCCGGGAAGGAGCCATGCTTATCGTCAGAGTCCCTTTCATGCCATCAGTGTAATCCTGTATTTCCCGGTAGGTTTCATCTTCCAACTGGCACAATTGTTTGGCCCGCTTATAAAAAATCCAGCCTGCATCCGTCAGTTTCAGTTCATGTTTCCCCCTGCCACTGATCAGCAGTTTTGCGCCAAATTCTTTTTCCAGAAACTGCATCTGCCTCGTAATGGCCGGCTGGGCAATATTCGCAATTTCAGCAGCCCGGGATAAACTATCGGCTTCTACAACCAACAAAAAATTCCGGTAATAATTCAGATTCATGATACATTACTCCCTTACCGGCAGAATTTCCGTTGCCGCATCCCTTCAAACAAAATGATGCCTGCCGCCATGGCCACATTCATGGATTCCGCCTGTCCCGCCATGGGAATGAACAGGCGCGTTTCCGCCGCAGCCTGCAGCTCTTCGGATACACCGTTAGCTTCGTTGCCAAAGATAAAGGCCATCTTTTTGCTAAGGTCCGCTTTATATATAGTGTGGGCATTCTTCAGGGCAGTCGCCGCCGGTTCGTAGCCGTGGCGGTAACACCAGGCAAGCGCTTCTTTCGAAAAAACATTCTGAATAACGGGCAGATGGAACAAAGAACCCATGGAAGCCCGCACCACTTTAGGGCTGTATGCATCCACACAGCCTTCCAGCAAAATAATGCCCAGCGCCCCTACCGCGTCTGCCGTACGGATGATGGTGCCCAGGTTGCCCGGATCCTGGACACGGTCCAGAATGATGACCGGAGCATTGTTATCTGATGCAGTGCCCGGGCGCAGCTGCCGCAGATTGTTAGCAGGCATACGGATTACCGCCAATACACCCTGGGGCGTCTTGGTATCGCTGAGTTTTGCCATTACTTTTTCATCAACACAATACAGGTGAACGCCTTTTTCTTCTGCCTCGTTTACAATATCACGCAGCGTTTCTTCTTCAGTTTTTGTAAAAAACAAATCTGTCACGTCCGCGTATTGTACCGCTTCCTTTACGGCGCGGAGCCCTTCTGCAAAAAAAGTTCCCCTTTCCATACGGAATTTTTTCTGTTTTAAATTCGCCACGTCTTTGACACGCTGATTGTTTACGCTGGTAATGATTTCCATAAATATTCTCCTGTAAACTGCCTGGCATAAGCTATTACTGCCTGAATGAAGCCTTTGCGCAACAGCTGAAAACTCTTCATCGACAGACCTGTTAACCTATTATACCATAACAGTACTGATCCATAAAAAAAGAACCTGAAATTGAATTCAGGTTCTTTACGTTTTCCTGCTTTTATGCCAGCGCGCTCTTTGCGGTTTCAACCAGCTTTGCAAATGCAGCTGCGTCGTTGATCGCCATATCGGCCAGCACCTTGCGGTCCAGCGCGATACCGGCTTTGGTCAGGCCGCAGATAAAGCGGCTGTAAGACAGGCCGTTAGCACGGGTCGCAGCGTTGATACGGGCAATCCACAGACGACGGAACTCGCGTTTTTTGGCGCGGCGGTCGCGGCGGGCATACATCAGCGCTTTCATTACGGTTTCATTCGCTTTTCTGAATAACAGATGCTTTGCTCCGCGATAGCCTTTTGCCAGTTTCAGAATATGTTTATGACGACGATGGGCTGTTACGCCAGTTTTAATTCTTGCCATGATCTTTCTCCTCCTGTATCCTCAACTCTTATGCGTACGGCAGCATTTTTGCTACGCGTTCATGATCAGTCTTGTGAACGAGACCTGCTTTACGCAGATTTCTCTTACGGGTAGGAGATTTATGTTCCAGAATGTGGCTGCGGAATGCTTTACCACGTTTGAATTCACCGGTACCGGTAACTTTGAAGCGTTTTGCCGCGCTTCTGCGGGTTTTCATCTTAGGCATAATTTACATCCTCCTTCATTTACTCTTAGGCGCAACGACCATGGTCATGTTGCGTCCTTCCAATTTCGGTTTCTTTTCTACAACGGCTGTGTCGCCAAGCTCCTCAGCCATTCTGATCAGCAGCGCCTCGCCCAGTTCCGGATGACTCATCTCACGGCCACGGAACATGATCGTGACCTTGACCTTGTTGCCTTCCTCCAGGAAACGCGCTGCATTTTTAAACTTAACGCCAAAGTCATGGTCTTCAATACCGGGACGCAGCTTCACTTCTTTAACTTCAAAGACTTTTTGTTTCTTACGGGCTTCCTTTTCCCGTTTCTGCTGCTCATAACGATATTTGCCATAATCCAATATCTTGCACACGGGGGGACGTGCCTGCGGGGAAATCTCCACCAGGTCCAGATGACGCTCCTGGGCAATGGCGTTCGCCTCGCGGCTGGACATAATGCCCAGCTGCTGCCCGTTCTCGTCAATTACGCGTACCTCGCGCCAGCGGATATCATCGTTAATGCGTAAGTCTGCCTTGCTAATAGCGGTTCACCTCCAAAAGTAATGTAAGCCCGGCGCAGAACCATGCGCCAGCTTCAGCTGAAAGAACCGTCTGGTCTTTCACCGTAACAAAAATGAAAACGCGGGAGGAACAAAATCCACCCGCGTAAATCGCTGTATTCAACCCTGTCGAGCGTAGCCGCAAGGTGAGAAGCGGATGGCTTCTTCTTTGTTACTGAAATATAATAGCACAGAGACTGTGTGATGTCAAGACTATGAAGCAAGAAAAAGTCAGGAGATATCGTTACGGATGCATCCCGGTAACAAGATAGAACACCAGACCGGCCACACCGGAAGAAAACAACAATGTAATGGTTCCGGTTTTTTTCTTCTGGGCAAACCAGGCAAGAATAAAAATCAGTACCGCAACCATGTCTGTTTTCATTACATCTACCGGCAGCTTTTCCTTATTCCAAAAGGCCAGCAGGATAAAATTGACACCGGCACTGCCGATCAACGCCACCACAGCGGGACGAAGCCCGTTCAGGATACCGCGGATGGCTGCCACATTTCCATATTTATAATATAGATAACCCAAAAATAAAACGATAAAAACCGATGGAAAGACAAATCCCAGGGTAGCCGCAATGGAACCCGGAATTCCCGCAACCTTGCTTCCTACAAAGGTTGCGGCGTTGATTCCGATAGGGCCCGGCGTCATCTGGGAAAGGGTAAAGATATCAACAAATTCTGTCATGGACAGCCAGCCGTGTTTGTCAATAACCTCTGCCTGAATCAGCGGCATGGATGCATACCCGCCGCCTACACAGACAAGTCCCACTGCAGCAAAGCTTAAAAAGAGCTGTAACAAAAGATCCATCTGCCTTCGCCTCCCTTAGTCATACTGCGGATCACGCATCAGAATCAGTCCAATGACAGCATCCACCGCTATAATCTGCATAATGTTAATTTTAAACACAACTGCGGCGATAAAAGTACCTGCCATAACAATCAGAGGAAGGGCCAGCTTTTTCTTTATTTGCTTTACCACCAAATCCAGTACCACTTTAATCAGTATAGCAGTCACACCGCACTGCATCCCTTTTAAAAACATGCGTACATGTGGGTTGGCCGCAACGGCATCATAAAAAAAAGAAATTATTGTGAGGGTGATCAGCGGCGGCAGTATCGTAGCCAGCAAAGCAGTAACACTTCCCAGGAAGCCGCCCATTCTGTACCCCATAATAATGGAAGAATTGGCAGCCATGACACCCGGCGCGCTTTGAGCAATGGAAACCAGGTCCAGCGCTTCGTTCTCTTTAAGCCATCCATACTCATCCACGAACTTTGCTTTCATAAGCGGAATAAGCACAAAACCACCGCCCACCGTAAAGGCGCTGATAAGAAAAGTAGAAATGAATAATTTTCGGTAACTGAACGGTTGCTTAAAACCGGCAGCTTCCTTTTCAGCTGCAGCATTTATCTGATCCATACTCTCCCTCCAAAAGTCTTACCAGGTATAATTAATTATGAAAATACCGCACATCGGCTGGATATGCGGCTTTATCAGTACTTACTGTCTCCCCCGCATGTTTTTATACCAGTACAACGGGAAAAAGATGATCCATGCCATGAACGTGGCAAAAGCCCACCATAATGCCCTGGGATTATTATGGTTGCGCGCATCGTTATGAACATAATATGCCAGATATAAAGATATGATGATAGCGAAAGGGCTGACGCCGGTTACACCCGGTTCAAAAATAGACTCTAACATAAGCCTGTTCTCCTTCCATTATTTCGAATACACCGGGACGTCCGGCAGCATCCCTTTAGCCGAACGGCTGCGGTTACGGAATTTGTTTTTGTCCTGCTGCAGCTTGATGATATCCACTTCAAACAGACGGTTCCAGGGAAATACCACATCAAATTTAGTTCCTGCCGTTATATCATAATTGACCGCCAGCCTGCTGATAATATCCTGTGCCTGCTTTCTGATTTTTGGCATCATTTCATTTAACGTATATTTAAATGATACCTTCTTATCTTTTTCCAGCTCATCCGTAATGATCCGCCTGGCATTGGACTGATAGTACCAGTCATCTAAAATGCGTTCCCGCATCAGCATAAGCTGTTTTTCTTTATCAATCCGGGGTGCCAGCATCCCCTGGGCAATAGCAAACCCAATCGTATTGTCCGCAGTATTCCATCCGTTATACGCCGACAGTTTCTCAGTAAAGCCCCGCAAGGACATTTCGTTCATGAAGCCGTTATCACCGCCGTTGGAAAAGGCCACGTCAGCCAGCGAAATGTTTACGCCCCGGTCCAGCATCTTTCCCAGGTTCACAATATAGCGTTTGTTCGCCGGGGAAGCATAATATTGATTGGACAGGTTAGTGGAATCGTACATCGTTCCGTCCGCCGGCGTATTGATGGCCAGGACGACATCAGCGGTTTCGGGACTGTTCACAACCTTCCCGCCGGCAGCAATGATCTGTTCCGGCACAGATTTGCCCAGCGGCAGATCGGAGTATTGCGGAATCGTCTTGGGTCCGACGCCTTCCACATACATCGGGTACACCTTCGGTGACTGGCCGGACAGCGCATTGGCCGCCCGCGTCAGCAGTAACAGGCCCAGCTGATCCACACCGGGCAGGATTTGGAATGATTCGTCGGAAAGGTATGCATTATTTAAGGAAATTTTGCGTGCTTCCATGTGAGTATGGGATAAGGGCGCATTATCGTCTTTGCCGATGGCGAAGTAATCAAAACGCCCTACACGCGTCAGCCTGGCCAGCTGATGGTTTATTTCCATGTTTTTATTACGGCGGTCCAGCCAGTCTTTGAGATGAGCTTTTGCCAGGTTGCGTTCAAAAGCCCCCACTTCAAAATCTTCCAGCAAGGTTTCCGCATGCAGGTCTGATTTGTCAGAAAGCTGGGAGTAACGGTAAATTGCAGGACCCACGTTGGAATAATATTCGGGTTCCACATTACCGTAGCTTTCCCGGGGTGTACGCATCAGGGTGCTGAACCCATAAAAACGGGTATCCTTGTCCATGTGCAATTTTTCTAACCGTCTGACCCGCGCCTCCAATTCTGCCAAAGACAAGGAATGGGTCCGGGAAGCCACCAGGCCTCCATAAATAAGGGCATCGGTAGAAATTACGGCCGCGTCCACCTTTTCCGCCCGGTTTTCCAGCCATTTCCAGAGCTTTTCCGTATCGGCCGGCTTCGTCCGGTTTGCCAGTAAATTCTCCGGCGGCGTATAAACTTTATACCCCGCCGCTTCCATTACCCTCACCGGATACCCATAGCAGACCGGACGGTTATCCAGCGGAATAAATAGGAAAGCAGCCTTTTCTTTCGCCTGTGCAGCCGGGCCGGAAAGCATACACAATATGAAACTGAATGTTGTAATCAAAACTTGAAGAAGACGTACACCGTTCATAATGACTTTCATTTTTCTCCGTAAAAATGACGCATAATACGCCATAATAATTATGATTATATTATTATACCCCAAGCACGCTAAAAAAAAAAGCAGAAATCTTGACACGGGAATTTAAAGTGCTATAATTTACGCATAAACAAAAAAGTAAAAGTAATGCGAAGGACAATGTTTTGCATACTGCTTTACAGAAAATGCCGCAGTTGCTGAGAGCGGCAGTGCAAGCGTAAAACGGAACCACCTTCAAACTGCCTTGTGAAAAGTTCTTTTCTGATTAGCAAGTGCCGCATAAACTGCGTTATCGGTTATTGAGTGGGCTGCGTATGCAGTCAATGAGGGTGGAACCGCGATTAACCTCGTCCCTGTGTGTTGGGAACGGGGATTTTTTATTTTCCGGGACAGCCGCAGCGATCCGATTAAGGATACGCTGACCCAATGAGTTTAGGCGGTGCCCGCGCATATGGGCCAGCAATGTTCCCCTGAACGGAACCCGAAAGGCAGTATCCCGGTTTTGTTTGAAATCCTGCGTTTTCAGCGAAGCAATCGTTTTTTATTTAGGAGGAAAAGAAAAATGCCAGATGTAAAAGTAACGTTAAAAGACGGGTCCGTCAAAGAATTCGCCGCCGGCTCCAGCTATCTGGAGATTGCCAAAAGCCTGAACCAGAAATTAGGCAAACAGGCTTTGTTAGCCGTTGTGGACGGCGTGAACAAAGACCTCAGCGATACCATCGAAAAAGATGCTACCGTAGAATTTGTTACGCCGGATACCAAGGAAGGCCTCCATGCCATCCGCCATACTGCCTCCCATGTAATGGCCCAGGCCATCCAGCACCTGTTCCCTGGTGTAAAATTCGCCATCGGTCCTGCCATCGACACCGGCTTCTATTATGACATCGACAGCGAGCACGTATTCACGCCTGAAGACCTGGCCGCCATCGAAAAAGAAATGGCAAAAATTGTGAAACAGAACCTTCCGCTGGTACGCAGTGAAGTACCCCGCAAGGAAGCGCTGGCCCGCTTTGCCGCAGAAAACGAAATTTATAAAGTGGAACTGATCAACGACCTGCCGGAAGATGCAGTCATCAGCCTGTATACCCAGGGCGACTTCACCGATTTGTGTGCCGGCCCCCACTGCCCTTCCACCGGACGTGTCAAAGCCTTTAAGCTCATGAGCCTGGCCGGTGCTTACTGGCGCGGCAATGAAAAGAACAAAATGCTGCAGCGTATCTACGGCACCGCCTTCCCCAGCAAGGAAGAACTGGACGAATACCTGCACATGCTGGAAGAAGCAGAAAAGCGCGACCACCGCAAACTGGGCAAAGAGCTGGACATCTTCAGCATGCATGACGAAGGACCCGGCTTCCCCTTCTTCCATCCCAACGGCATGCGGATCCGCAATGCCATTCTGGAATACTGGCACCAGGTACACCGTAAATACCATTACGAACAGGTTATGACCCCCATGATCATGAACCGGGATCTTTGGATCCGCTCCGGCCACTGGGATCACTACCGCGAAAACATGTACTTCACCAAAATCGACGACATGGATTACGCCATCAAACCCATGAACTGCCCCGGCGGCATGCTGGTTTATAATTCCCATCCTCATTCCTACAAAGAACTGCCGCTGCGTTATGCGGAACTGGGTCTGGTACACCGCCATGAACTGTCCGGCGCACTCCACGGGTTATTCCGCGTCCGCTGCTTCACCCAGGATGATGCCCATATCTTCATGACCCCGGAACAGATCCAGCCGGAAATCACCAATGTAATTAAACTGTTTAACGAAGTATACTCCACCTTCGGGCTGAAATACCACGCAGAATTGTCTACCCGTCCGGAGAACTCCATGGGCGACGACGCTTCCTGGGAACTGGCAACCGAAGGCCTGCGCAAGGCATTGGAAGCCAACCATCTGGATTATATCGTCAACGAAGGCGACGGCGCATTTTACGGCCCGAAAATTGACTTCCATCTGCAGGATTCCATCGGCCGGACCTGGCAGTGCGGCACCATCCAGCTGGATATGCAGCTGCCGGAAAAATTCAACTGCGAATACACCGGGGAAGACGGACTGAAGCACCGTCCTGTCATGATCCATCGCGTAGTGTACGGTTCCATCGAGCGTTTTATCGGCATCCTGATCGAACACTATGCCGGTTCCTTCCCCGTATGGATGGCTCCCAACCAGGTGCGCGTCATGCCCATCACCGACAAGCAGCAGGCCTATGCCAAAGAAATCAATGATAAACTCTTTGAACTGGGTTACCGTACCCAGTTAGATGACCGGAATGAAAAGATCGGCAAAAAGATCCGTGAGGCCCAGGTACAGAAAGTTCCCTTCATGCTGATCGTCGGTGAAAAAGAAGAAGAATCCGGCACCGTTGCAGTCCGCCAGCGCCACGGCGGCGATCTGGGCGCCATGACGCTGGACGCTTTCATTGCCCGCATGCAGAAAGACATTGATACCAAGGCCAATGACTGAAGAAACGCTGACCCCCAAACAAAAAAAACTTGCCCTGGCAAAAAAACGCAGGCAAAACTGGCGCAGACAAGTGCAAAACCAGGTCAATAAAAATGAAATCCTCCAACCTCGCCGTTGCGGTTTTATTGTTTTTGACCTGGAAGGCGCCGGTTTTCTGGAGGAAGATATTACCGAAATTGCTGCTATCCGGATTTCTCCTTCCGGTGATGTCCAGGAAGTTTACCAGCAGCTGGTAAGACCTATCACCAAATTGAACCGGCGTGTCATCGCCATAACCGGAATCACGGAAGATATGCTGGCAGATAAGCCAAAACTGGCAGACGTACTGGATGATTTTTTTGCATTTGTAGGCGACAGCATCGTATTGGGACACGATATCGGTTATAATGATATCATGAACATTAACATGGCCTGCCGCCGATTTCAGCGCCAGAAGCTGTTCCTGCCCCAATTTCTGGATACGGAGCGCATCGCCAAGCGGCTTCTGCCCACGCAGACAGGCGGTAAGTTTGGGCTGGACGCACTGATGAAATACTATGATCTTCAGGCCGAAGGAGAGCACAGGGCCCTTGCAGACTGCTATTCTGCCTGGGCCGTCTATCAGTGTCTGTTAAAAGAATACGAAAATAAAAAAGAAGAGTTGTAACAAAACTTTAAACGGTTTTTGTTACAACTCTTTTTTGCATCCTTTACAGTTCATCACATCATGAAAACAGAAAGGACTTACTGATTTCCTTTTCCTGCCTTGATTAAAACGGCTTATATTTTTTCATAATGGCCCGGGCCACATGGTAACCGTCCAGCGCGGCACTCATAATGCCGCCAGCATAGCCGCATCCTTCCCCGCAGGGATAAAGGCCGGCATGTGTTACACTCTGATAATCGGATCCCCTGACAATCCGCAAAGGCGCCGAGGTTCGCGTTTCTACCCCTGTCAGAATACCGGACGGACCGTCAAACCCTTCTATCCTGCGGCCAAAATAGTGAATCCCCTGTTTCAGCGTGTCGGCAACATAAGAGGGAAGTACCGGCTCTAAAGCACATTCCGTCACACCGGGCCGGTAACTGGGTACGGATCCGTTAACAGACAAAAGTGTCTTTTCGGCCCCGGAAATATCCCTGTATTGCGCAGTAAACTCTTTCATACGCAGCTGCGCATCCCGTAATGCAGGCGCCGTCCCCTGCAAAAAGCTTTGCACACTTTGGGCAGGGGCTTTATAGTTCCGTCCGCCTGCCGTGAAAGCAAGTCTTTCATATTTTCTCTGAAACGCAACGCCTGCCAGCGGATCTGTTCCGAAATCATCAGGTGTCACATTGACCACCAGCGCGCTGTTGGCAGTACCGCTGTCCCGTTGATACAGGCTCATGCCGTTGACCACTACACCGCCTTCTTCGGAGGCAGCCGCCACAACCTGCCCGCCCGGGCACATGCAGAACGAATACGCCACGCGTTTCCTGTCTTCCGTATGATAGACCAGGGCATAATCCGCCACGCCAAGGCGCGGGTGCCCTGCAAAATCCCCATATTGTGCCTTGTCAATCAATGCCTGCGGATGTTCCACGCGCACACCTATGGCGAATGCTTTCGCTTCCATGCCAACGCCTTTGGAGGCCAGTGCCTGATAGGTATCCCTGGCGCTGTGCCCACAGGCCAGAATGACCGTTTCCGTTGCCAGAACCGTTCCATCATTCAGCAGCAGTCCTGTCAGTCTGTCATTCCTGACTGAAAAATCAACAGCCTGCGTTTCGCAGCGGATTTCCCCTCCGCATCGTTCGATTTCCGCAACCAGCCCCTGGACCATCGTCCGCAGTTTGTCCGTGCCTACATGAGGCTTGTGTTCTGTTAATATTTCCCGCGGCGCTCCTGCTTTGACAAACGCCTGCAGGATATCAGCCATAACCGGATCATTCACACGGGTGGTCAGTTTGCCATCCGAAAACGTTCCGGCCCCGCCCATGCCGAACTGCACATTAGACACGGGATCAAATTCACCGGTCTGCCAGAACCGTTCAACGTCAGTCACCCGTTCAGCCAGATTCCGGCCACGCTCCAGAACCACAGGCCGGTACCCGTACTTTGCCAGTTCCAGCGCCGCGGTAAGACCCGCAGGACCGGCGCCAATGATAACGGGGCGTTCCTTCATGGGCACTTCTCCCAATTCAGGTACGCCCGGCTGTACAGGGGCAAATTCACTGACACCCGGCCGGCAGATTATCTTCCGGCTTACAGACTGAGGCACATCCACCTCTGCTGTTACATGAAACAACAGCGCTATATTATTCTTTTTGCGGGCGTCCACAGCGCGATGCAATACCTGCACCTTCCGCAGGGCAGTCTTCCTGACTCCCAGCCTGTCTGCCACACACTCTTTCAGCGTCTTTTCCCTGAGCAGGCTCATCCGAACATCGTTTACCCGCAACTGCATCAGTGTCATCGTATTCCTTTACCGTTTCAAGATTTATTCGTTTGTTCCCTCTGCAGAAGTACTGTCTACTGTAATATCAACATCCACTGTTTGTCTGGATGAACGTACCCCTTCCGGCAGTATGATCTTCACCGGTACGGTTGCATCTTTGGTAATCCTTCCCAGGTCAACCGGTTCCAGCTTCAGTTCCTTCAGATTGTCTACAACGGAAGGCGCACCGGTCACAGTAACCTTATACGGGTTTACGGTAGCACTGGTAAGTTTTAACCCGTCCGCCAATTCGCCTACATAAGCAACCTTTACAGGAACCGTAGCCATCTGGCTTCTCATTTTCAGTTTAGTGCGGACAATAACTTCCGCCGGATCAATCTTCACGTCCTGCATATCCATACCATCTTTTGCTACGGCCAGCGGTTTCTGTGTTACAGTAAACTCTTCGCTTCGTCCGCCTACATCTACCGGAACAAAAATCTTATCCAATGCTTCCAGACGGGTCGCGGCTCCCTCAACTTTCACTTCCGACGGGGTCAGCAGGTGGGCCTCCACGGCAAAATCTTTATTAGGCGAACCGATAATTTCTGCCGTGACAGGCACGATCTTATCCTTCTTCACATCGATAAACAGATTCACCGCCGGCGGGGTGACCTGAACCACGTCGCCTCTCGCAAAGCGGGCATTGATCAGAACCGTATGCGTTCCCACCGAAAGATTACTCATGTTGACAAAAGCAAAAATATCACTTACCGGCATATCCGCCAACGCGGTTCGCGTTCCCCGGACCCGTACACTGACTTTTTCCGGCATATTAAAGACGATCATTCCTTCAGCCAGATTACGTTGGGCCAGCGGAACCGCAAATTCCTTTTCCATGATCGGGTTCTGTTCGCTCATCACGTACAACCATAAACAGCAGGCAATAAACACACACATAAACCGGGCAAACCATTTATCACGGTTTTCGGTATTCTTGTTAATCATGATTTGCCTCCCGGTTTAGCAATCTGCTTTTCTGATTCGTTGTCATCGTTCGTCTTATTGCGGAATTCATTCAGCTTTTCCCGGATCATCTGCCTAATCGTCAGATGGTGGTGGCTCTCAAAGGCTGACTGAAGCATATCTACCACATCTTCCCGCCGCAGGTAACGGTAGATCTCGCCATTTCTGGTAACAGAAATGGTACCTGTTTCCTCACTGACGACTACAACGAGGGCATCTGACTGCTCAGAAATACCGATCGCCGCCCGATGACGTGTGCCCAACTCCTGGCTCAGGCCTCTGGCATCTGTCAGCGGGAGCAGGCAGGAAGCCGCAATAATACGGTTCCCCCTGATAATGACCGCACCGTCGTGCAACGGTGTATCCTTCTCAAAAATATTCAGGAGCAGGCTGTCTGTCACAAGCCCGTCAATTTTTACACCGGTTTCAATCCGTTCTTCCAGACCCACGGCCCGTTCAAACACGATCAGCGCGCCAACTTTTCGCTGCCCCATAATGACCGCAGCATTGGCTACCGCCTCGATCATATCATTCAGTTCCGTTTCATCCAGTTCCACATGTTTACGGAACAGACGGCCGCGGCCAATCTGCTCCAGCGCGCGGCGCAATTCCGGCTGGAAAACCACCGGCAACGCAACCATCATCATGGTCATTGCTTTTTCCAGTATCCAGTTGATGACATGCAGGTTCAGCCATTTACTGGCAATAACCAGCGCCGCCAGCACCATCAACCCTTTAACCAGCGCCGCAGCCCTGGTATTTTTCAGCATAATATAAATTCTGTACAGAAAAAAAGCAACCAGGCCCGTATCAATGACATCCAGAATGCCAATCGTCCTGCCTAATGCCTGAAATTGTTCCAGCAATGGTTTCACCCTTACTTTCTAAACTGAAAAGATTGACCGGCGGAATACATCATTTACTGTTTCTGAATCAGAAGCCGGTATCCTTCGGATCATCTAAAACAAGCAACCAAACACAAATTTTGCCTTATTTTTTATTATAACAAACTTTTCCCAAATCTGCTATAAAAACCAAGAACTCTTTTGCAGAAATTCTTCCTTACATTTCACAAGGAAACATCCTGTCAAAAGAGTTCTATTATGAATCATCAAATTTTCTTTTGCAAGGTTTTCAGTTTATCTTCCTGCGCTTTCAGGATGGCCTCGCCTTTTTCCAGCTGCTTGTCATTTTCTACATAACTGGGTCCCCCGTACGAGACACGGGCATTGACGCAATGTTCCGGATCCAGGGCCTGCATCAGGTCAGGTTCAAACAGCTCACTGAACGTTTTGTATTCGTCCAAAGTCATATCCAGCAGGAACTTATTCTCTTTAATGGCATACGCTACGCACTGTCCTACTACCGCATGAGCCTTGCGGAACGGCAAACCTTTCCGGACCAGATAATCCGCAAGGTCGGTAGCATTGGAGAAATCGTGTGCAACCGCCCATTTCATCCGATCTGTTTTCACCGTCATGGTTGCGATCATGTCCTTGTAGACCTGAAGCGTGAACTTCACGGTATCGATGGCGTCGAATAAGCCTTCCTTGTCTTCCTGAAGATCTTTATTGTACGTCAGCGGCAGGCCTTTCAAGGTAGTCAGCATGGCCATCAGTTCACCGTAGACGCGGCCGGTCTTGCCCCGCACCAGTTCCGAGATATCCGGATTTTTCTTCTGGGGCATCATGGAAGAACCGGTGGCAAAGGCATCATCCAGTTCCACAAAACCAAACTCCGTACTGCTCCACAGGCACAGTTCCTCGGACAGGCGGCTCATATGCATCATCAGTACAGATGCAAAGGAAAGGAAATCCAGCACATAGTCCCGGTCGCTGACCGCGTCCATGCTGTTGGCATATACGTTTGCAAAATTCAGCTGTTCCGCCACATAAAAGCGGTCGATGGGGAACGTAGTTCCGGCAATGGCGCCCGCGCCCAACGGCATAATGTCCGCATCTTCCCACACATCCAGCAGGCGGCGGAAGTCACGCTGCAACATATTAAAATAGGCCAGCAGGTGATGGGCAAAGGTAATAGGCTGGGCCCGCTGCAGATGGGTGTAACCTGGCATCAGCGTTTTGTCATGTTTTTTCGCCATGGCCAGGATCACTTTTTCAAACTCCAGCAGCAGTTCTGCAATTTCCACGATCTGCCGCTTCATATACATATGCATATCCAGCGCCACCTGATCGTTACGGCTCCGGGCCGTATGCAGTCTTGCCCCCGCATCCCCGATCCGTTCCGTCAGTCGCGCTTCCACGTTCATATGGATATCTTCCAGCGCTACGCTGAATTCAAAGTTGCCGGCTTCTATGTCGCTCAGAAT
This sequence comes from Succiniclasticum sp., assembly GCF_056977735.1. Classification (NCBI taxonomy): domain Bacteria; kingdom Bacillati; phylum Bacillota; class Negativicutes; order Acidaminococcales; family Acidaminococcaceae; genus Succiniclasticum; species Succiniclasticum sp. The sequence goes on along the minus strand of NZ_DBMCWA010000017.1, from coordinate 17,851 downwards.
ATCCTGCAGGCCTGCCACGATCTTCTTTCCGTCTGCCTCCGGAATGATGCCGCATTTTACCAGCATGTTGGCGTGGGCAATACTGCCCCGGATATCCTCCTGATACAAACGCTTATCATAATTAATGGACGCATTGAATGCGTCCACTAATTCGTTCGTATTCTTACTGAACCGACCGCCCCACAATTTGGCCATTATTTTAAGGTACCTTTCTTCATCATGGCCCGTACGGCTAACGGCAGGCCGAACAGATTGATGAATCCGGTTGCGTCGCTCTGATCGTATACTTCGTCTTCACCGAATGTCACATATTCCTTGCTGTACAGGGAATACGGGGATTTGGCGCCGGCGCTGATGATGTTGCCTTTATACAGTTTCAGGCGGACTGTACCGGTAACGGTCTTCTGGGTTTCGTTAACGAAAGCTTCCAGTGCTTCCCGCAGCGCGCAGAACCATTTTCCGTCATACACCAGTTCCGCGTATTTGATGGCCAGGCCTTCTTTGTAATGATAGGTATCCCGGTCCAGGCACAGGTTTTCCAGTTCATTATGGGCATAGTAGATGATGGCGCCCGCCGGAGTTTCATACACACCGCGGCTCTTCATGCCGACCAGACGGTTTTCCACGATATCGCTGATGCCTACGCCGTTGCGGATACCGATGGCATTCAGGGTCTCAACGATGGTAGCCGGGCTCATCTTTTTCCCGTTTACCGCTACCGGAACGCCTTCTTCAAATTCCAGCTCGATCATTTCCGGTTTGTCCGGCGCCGTTTCCGGTGTGCAGGTTACCCGGAACATTTTTGCCTGGGGCGCATTCCAGGGATCTTCCAGATCGGAACCTTCATGGGACAGATGCCACATGTTGCGGTCCATGGAGTAATCGTCTTCATGGGATACGGGAATCGGAATGTTATGGGCTGCTGCATAATCGATCTCCTGATCGCGGGACCGGAGTTCCCATTCACGCCAGGGAGCAATGATCGCCAGATCCGGATCCAGGGATTTGACGGTCAGTTCAAAACGAACCTGGTCGTTGCCCTTGCCGGTTGCGCCATGCGCTACAGCGTCAGCCCCTTCCTTATGGGCGATATCCACCAGATGTTTGGCAATCAGCGGACGGGCAAAGGAAGTACCCAGCAGATATTTCTTTTCATATACAGCACCGGCTTTCACACAGGGCCATACATAGTTGGCGATGAAATCTTCTTTCAGATCCAGGATATAGCATTTGCTGGCACCGGAGTTGATGGCCTTGTCATGAACCGGATCCAGTTCGTCGCCCTGGCCCAGGTCCGCGCAGACCGCGATGATTTCGCAGTTATTATAATTTTCTTTTAACCAGGGGATGATAACGGAGGTATCCAGACCGCCGCTGTATGCTAATACAACTTTTTTAATGTTTTCCTTTTTTACTTTTGCCATTTCAATAGGCCTCCCTTGTCGTAATTTGATATTCCTGTACCCGTTTGCATTTTATGCAAGGTAAAAGTTTTAACATGCTTATTGTAGCACGTTATTAAAATATTGCAAGTGTTTTTATGCAATATTTTCCATTATTTTTGAATAAATATAAAATATTTCATGCAGTACACTGTATACAGCGGACTTTTTCGATACCGCAAAAACCGGTGTGAACTTATCTCACTACTAAATATCACAACTCCGCGTCGCTCATCAGCAGCACCATAATCGCCTTCTGGGTATGCAGGCGGTTTTCGGCCTGATCCCATACAAAGGACTGCGGCCCTTCCAGCACTTCTTCCGTGATTTCCTCGCCCCGGTGGGCCGGCAGACAGTGCAATACAATTGCGCCTTTATTCGCTGCTTTCAGCAGTTCGCTGTTAATCTGGTAATCATGCAGGTCTTTCAGGCGGATCTCCCGTTCCGCTTCCTGTCCCATACTGGTCCAGACATCCGTATACAATACATCGGCGCCTTTCACTGCTTTAAAGATATCTTCTTCCACAGAAACAGTGCAGCCCGTTTGCGCCGCATCTTCCTGCGCCTGCTTCAGCACTGCGGGATCCGGCTGGTAGCCTTTCGGGCTGGCGCAAACCATATCCATACCGACTTTGGCGCAGGCATACATCAGGGAATGGGCCATGTTGTTGCCATCCCCTACATATACAAGCTTGCGGCCTTTCAACCCGCCCAGATGCTCCTCAATGGTCAGCAGATCTGTAAGCGCCTGGCAGGGATGCAGCAGATCTGTCAGTCCGTTGATGACCGGGATGGACGCATACTGCGCCAGTTCAATGACGGAGTCGTGGGAAAAGGTGCGGATCATGATGCCGTCCACCATGCGGGATAAGACCCGGGCTGTATCACGGATCGGTTCGCCCCGGCCGATCTGGGAATCCCGGTCATTCAGATAAATCGCATGACCGCCCAGCTGATGGAAGCCGGTTTCAAAAGAAACACGGGTACGGGTAGATGCCTTGGAAAACATCATGGCCAGTGTCTTTCCTTTACAGAATTCATGGGGAACCCCGTTCTTCTGCATTTTTTTCAGTTTTTTTGCTACGTCCAGAATTTTTAAAACTTCTTCTGTCGATAAGTCATGAATGCACAACAGATCCTTATGCTGTAAGCCCATAATAACCCCTCTCACATTTATTTTGTAAAAACCGGTCAACTCATATTAAGCAGTGCTTGCCTGATATGGTATTATATTTTATCATATTTTGTTGTATTTTTATAGTAAAAATTTCACAAAGTTGTTTTGCCAAATGCGTTGTGGCTTGATACAATGGTGTTAACAGACTAACAATAATAATTACAAGTAAACACATTAACCTTTTCACGGAGCTAATATGCGTAAAAAGAAGAAACAGAAAAATAGTCGGATTCCGCAGATTCTGGGACTGACCGTACTCTTTGTCCTGCTCTTTATCGGCTGGAGTATGCTGGGCCCACAGCCTGAAATACCAAAGCCTTTAAGCCAGGCTGCGGCGGATTTTAAGCAGAATCCTAAAATAAAAAATATCATTGACCTGACCGGGGAACATGCGAAAGCGGTAACCGATAAAGCCGGTGACGCAGCCAAAAATGCCGGGAAAACGCTGGAAGGCACTGCATTGCCCGATAAGGCAGGAAAGCTGGCAGATTCTGCTGTCAAGGGTGCAGACAAATTAGGGAAACAGGTGAAACAGGGCGGTGATTCCGCTTTAGTGAAAGTCTCCACTGTCTGGCACGTGGAAGAAACCGTTAACTCACTGCGTTCCGATCCGGGGTGGCTGAGTCTGCAAAAGATACCGGATCACACCCGCAAAGCCCTGCTTGCCATTGAAGATCATGACTTTTACAAGCACGGCGCTTTGGACATTACCGGCATCGCGCGGGCGGCTTTCGCCAATCTGAAAGCGGGCGAAGTGCAGCAGGGCGGCAGCACTCTGACCCAGCAGATGGTGAAAAATGTTTTTTTAAGCAGTGAACAGACGATGACCCGGAAAGCGGAAGAAGCAATCCTGGCCACCTGGGTTGAGCGCAAATATTCCAAAGATGAAATACTGGAAATGTATTTTAACTCAACCTACTTCGGTGCCGGCGCTTACGGAATCCGGGATGCTGCCCAAAAATATTTTGGAAAAGATACAGTGCAACTGACGCTTCCCGAAAGCGCCATGCTGGCAGCCCTGCCCTACGCCCCCAGCGCCCTGAACCCTTATGAGAATCCAAGCGGCTGTGCCAAACGGGTGCGGCTCGTCCTGAAAGAAATGCTGAAATACGGATACATCGGCAACACTGAACTGCAGGAAGCGCTGGATAAAGGCGTAACCCTCAAAAACGGCAGGACACTGTTACTGGAATAAAAATAATTAAAAAGAACCCCTGCCTGCTTCCATATATGCAATTAAAATAACTGCTTTGCATTCTTAAACTGTAATACCAATTATAAAGTCCCACTTAGCCAGATATTAGCTAAGTGGGAAAAGTGTCAAAGAATTTAAATATAATTTAAAATATCAATACAACCAATTAAAACAAAGACAGTTCTGAAATACATGCATCCTCAGACGTTTTACCTGGCGCAACTTCCATAATAGTAAAAGATAGATATCTTGCTTTTATCGGCCTTGTAAAAGTAATTTGTTGCATTCCCATAGAATCGTTAAACTTATGTAAATTACTGTAACCATCCTCGCTACGAACCATTAACGCAATAGGCCGGCCATTTTTATAAAATAAGTCCTCAGATTTTTGATATCCAGTCCAGATATTGAAGCCTCTTACTTCGTAAACATCATCAAGTTCGTAGTTTAGTTTTTCATTCACCCCATAACCGGGAATTCCCTCTGACCAGCAAGTTTCTATCACTCCATCAGCTATTTGCGATGCAGGATAAGCTTTATTAATTTCTTTCATAACTAAATGAGATGATCCGGTAATTCGCTTAATTTTGATGGGTTGATTGGCTGCAGCAGTCTCGCCAGTTTTACTAACGTTAATATAATCTTTTCGAACCCATCCTTTTATCAAGCCTGCCGAAGGATTATCGTATTCAATCTGATACCAATTTTCGCCAATATTATTACCTTGTTCACCTACTATCCGAACTTTGTCGCCTTTAAAGAAGACTCCTAAGCTTTGATATTCTTTGCCTGGACCTTTTCGAACATTCACTTCATTGCCATTTATAATACCATAATATACGTTGGAACTTGAAGAGAGTGATCTGTTGGTATTTTGTACTGCTTGTGGAACAGCATCTTTTTTGACGTAGTCATATTTCGCATATGTGTGCCAAATCCAACCTTCTTCTCCAGTATTCAACATTTTAATCTTTATATTAGGTCCCCCGGAATCATCGTCCATGACTATAAACTTTTCCCCAACATTTAACGGGCGTATAACTTTATAATTTGCATCTGGTGTGGTGACCAATTCAGCACGTTTATCTTTAATTTCACCCATCAATACAGATTCAGTCCGTTTTCTTTCTTCAGCTTTTCTGGCTTCTTCAGCTTCACGCATTTCTCTAGCCATTCGCTTTTCTTCCAACCTTTTTTCGTTCGGTACCAAAAATCTCTCCATATTCAAATCTGAGAAGTTCAAATTCTTATAATTATTGCTTTTTGCTAATTGAATCGCTTCACCTTTTATATTTGGATTAATAAAGTAGTCTTCATTCCTTCGACTGTATGATAGGTCTACAACCTTACTTATCGAGTTGTTGTATTCTGTTACAGCCTGGATATATTCTTTATGTTTTTCCTTCCATTCATTAATTTTTTTTAGAGCAGGTTCCATATCTTTTTTTACTTTATCTGCACTATTTTTATCCCCTAGACTAAAGAAATTTTGATTTCCCCTGTCTATATAGCCTAAAACAGCTTTAGCTTTTGCCAGATTAACTTCTGCCATCAGTTTCTCTTCTTCAGACTCAAGCGGTTCCTGAACCTTGTAAGTTTTGCAAGTTACATTATATGCATTTTGAGCAAGCGTTCTTGCAATTTCAATATTTGATTTATCTGATTGGAGTAATTTAAAGTTTTCTTTAGCAGTGTTCTTGAATTCCTGTGCAGCTTTACTTTCTTCACTGCTACAACCAGATAATAATACCATCAGAACAGCCATTAGCAAAAATATTATTTTTTGCATCGCAGGTCTCCTTTCTGATTTGAATCAATAATATTAGGAATGTTCGAATAAACTAGTATTGGCTTCATTCCTGAAAAGCGTCGTTACCTAAACTATTTCACTATACAGGCGATTGTCAACACGTAGTATTTAGTATATTATGCAACCTTAAAATATTTCCTTTTAGGTACACCCACTGAAGATATTTACCAATTTCGCTTCAATCACAGATCGACCCTTCTGCCGATATAGGCAGAAGGGTTGTTAGTTTTTCATTAAACCGGTGTTATAATACTATAGTTTTTCACTATAGTCTATTTTGATTCAAGTTTGGGCTTGATTACTAACGTAATCCTGCAGGCAGTCTGAACGTACTCATAGCCGTTATATTGGGAATCCCCTTCGGTTGCGTTAATTGAGTATTCATTTCCGTTTTCATCTGTATATGTGCGTTTTCTGCCCAGTAAATACTTTAACTGTACGTAATTTGAGCTGCCCAACAGGGTTTTTAGCGCTTTATCCGTATCAGGGGCTTTCATTGAAGCGATTGCAATGCTAGTAAGATCTACTACCTGGCTAAAATCATCCTTTGCATCTGCTTCGTTCTTGCCAGAAATCATTGCGTGAAGCGCAAGGGATGTAATTCGGTCTGATTCATCAACTCCAACAACCAGCATGTTCTTTGTTTGTGTGACATTGACAATAGGTATATTATAAACCAGTTTGCCGGTATAATCCTTATTCGGTTTTGCATCAGGCAGCTTTAAAGCTGATTCTGGCAAATTTGTCCTATTTTTCTCTATATTCTGTTTCACCATGCTGTTCCAGTTGCTTTTATAATTAGCAAATGTCAATGGCTTAGGCTTGCCACAACCTGAAACCAACGCCGTTAAAATTGTCAGCATAACAAGAAGAATACTAAATGTTTTTTTCATAGATTTTCTGTCGAGCAGTTGCTCGGCCCTCCTTTTCTTTTTTTCTGCGTTCAGTCTTAATTAAGTTCTCCGTTTACTGTTTCTCCAATCCCACTTGTGCAATGCAACAGGCATGTGACCTACATTTCCATTATGAACTTTTAAAGCTATAACTATTTAAAAGCAGACTTTTATAAAAATGCGTTAACTGAAGAACATCCAATAAATTACAACTATAGCAATAACAATTTCATACCAGGTAATATTTGAATTTGTAATATTAAACTCTTGGGCATCCAAATTTACTTTTTCTTTTGAACCCTCAAATTCTTTAAACTTTGTAACAAGATTACCGTCAGATTCAAAAAGCTGTTTTCTGGATCCAATGTGCTGTTGTAACATTTTGGCTCTGTTCACCAAATCATCGTTATTAAGCGGTATTATTTCTTCCATATCTGCCCCGTTTAATAATCCTGCAGACACATCATTCAGTCTTTGAATATATTGAATATTTTGATTGTTGGGCGAATACTTGTGAATTATATCTTCAATCATGAGGATAAATTTCATAACAATCTGGACAATAATAATTTGTGTTTCGTCTGAATTGTTTTCCTTTTCAAATCCATACTGATCGGTCTTGACATTGTAAACATAAGAAGCGTTAAACAAATCATTGACATACTTGCCAAATTTTTCAATAGAGACGACAGAATCGTCAGAAGAGTAATTGAAATTCTTTTTTACCATATCAAAAGAGTTCATCAAAACGTTCGCTATATTCTGTCTGTCAAGTGGGGAATTAGATACCTGCATTGATTCTCTCATCCTGCAATATGCCATAAAGAAAATCATTTCAATGTTAGAGGGGTCCAAATCCAGAATTTTATCATAAATCGATTCTGCCCGGTTCCAGTCCTGAACCATTAATGACAAGTCTGCACTTTTAATAATCCGTTTTATTTCCTCCTGAATCCTCATTTGCTCTTCTGTCAGTTCTGAAATGTATTGTGTGCCGCAATACTTGCATATGGTAATTCCGTCTTTGTTTTCAAATTCATTGCTACCGCATGAAGAACATAATAGTTTTTTTAACATAATTTGCCTCCATTAGCTTAACAATTTGAACTCATTCTCCTGAATCAATGTCATGAACCAGTTTTTCAATTTTTACATTCAATTTTTCAGCTATCCGCATCAATACTGAAAAGGATACGCTTTTACTATAATTTCCATTTTCTATTTTGGATAAATATTGAGGCGAGATTCCTACAATTTCAGCAAGATACTCCTGAGTCATTCCCCGTATCTTCCGATAGTAAACGATTCGTGCACCAATCATCTTATATTGCGTCGCAAACAATCACTATCCAGCCTCCTTTCAGGGAATTCCTTCCACACTTAAATTATGACAGAATTCTGAAAAATATCCACAAACTATAAAGCTATATATATACTTATTGTTTAATAATTAGCCCTCAGATAAAATTCCTAAAGCTGCCAGCCATATTTCCTGCAATTAAGCAGTTATTTCATTTTCAGCATAAAAAATGAGATGGCCGGATAATGTCCATCTCAAAAACTCTTATAAAGTTATTAAAAAGCATTATCAATTCACGAAATAACTCATACATTATGCACCCTTCTAACAGCTGGCACGGAATTCGGCATACCTTGCTCATCCATATAACAACCCTTCAGATAATTGTACTCCGGGTCATCACATGATTTGCGGTCAAAATTGTCGTAGCTGTACCCGTCACCGAGATAGCCCGGGATGTGCACCCAACCCTTAAAAATGCCGAATGCCAGAATCAGCGAGAACGTTAAACGTCCGATCCAGGAATCAAAGACATCGCCAATCCTGCGAAATCCTTTTTCTTTCTTGTCAAGCTTCCCCAATTCAGACCAGCAAACCATTGCGTTGGCCAGCTGCATCAGCTTATTCATCTGCGTTCCTCCTCCCTGGTTTCTAAAAATTTATTCCGGCTTTTCTTTTGCCCTGTACCTTGCAAGTATTTTCAGTGCATCTGCCGCCTGTTCCGCAAATTCGCCTTTCGCCGCTTCACGGAACATGCACTCCGCCATGTTATAATCTGTTGAATAACAGCGCCCATACATATACATGTTTCCTAACCGGTAGTAACCTTCCGAAAAACCTGCCCTTGCCGCTTTCAAAAAACACACATGGGCTTTCATATATTCCTCCCAAACATAACCTTTTCCGCGATGAAGGTGTTCCAGCCCTTTTTTGCACTCTGCCTGCGGGTCGTCTGTAGTCAGACTTTTGAATCCGTCGTAGAATTCCGGCGCTCTGTCAAATGTGGTATCGATTACTTTCTCGTGGGGTTTGCGGTTATCCCTTCTTGCCATATTAATAGTTTCCATTAGCTTTTCCCACCAGCGATTCTTTTTTTCTACCTGTTCTTTTGCTTTCTGCATCATGCGACTGCGATTGTTCATAGACATACCCCCTTTACAAAACTCCGCCTGAAACTGAAGTCGTCTATATTTCTACAAAAAGAAATACCTGTGGCACAGAGCGTTCCGGTCTTTCTGTTCCGCCTGGTCAGGGACCGCGTCTTATTCAGTTTTCAAGGTTCTGTTTATTCATCAAATTATTAAATTGTATTCCCATTATAAAATCCCACTTGGCCAGATATTGGCCAAGCGGGAAATTTAATTAAAAATATAAAGATTTTTTTAAAACTATTTGTATTTTCTTATATTTCTTCTTCAACAGGATGCGCCCGGTATGAAATAACAGCTTACACGCACTTCGTCCTCCTCCATCTTCTCATCTATGATCACACCAAAAGCCACAGACACATCAGGGTCCACGTCTTCTATAACAATATCAGAAGCCCCGGCCGCATCATACAGGGATAAATTGTTTCCGCCTGTAATATTGAACAGTACACTGCCGACGCCTTTTACTGAAGCATTCCTTACAGCCGTTTTTGCTGCTTCTGCCGCAGCGTCATCTCCCCTGGCAGTCCCGATTCCCATTGAGACCGTTCCTGTACCGGCAAGCAGCATTTTAACATCGTCAACATCCGCATTGATCAGTCCCGGTACTGCAATTATGTCAGTGATTCCCTGAATACCCAGCCGCAACGCATCCGCAAACGCACTGTGGAACAGAGCCGGAGCTTCTTCCACTGTTTCTGCCGTCTGCAAAAGGCGGTCATTAGGAATCGTTATCAGCGCATCAACATGAGTCTTCATCTTTTCAATGGCACAATCCGCCTGATTCATTCGGTGCCTGCCTTCAAAATGAAACGGCCTGGCAACGAAACCGACCGTCAGCGCTCCCGCTTCCCGTGCGCATTCCGCGACAACAGGAGCGGCTCCGCTCCCTGTTCCACCGCCCATACCGGCCACTACAAAGACTATGTCCGCACCCTTTAACCGATTCAACAGTAAGTCTCTGGATTTTTCCGCAGCAGTCCAGCCGACTGCGGGGAGAGAACCTGCGCCAAGCCCCTCTGTCAGTTGTCTGCCAATCTGTATTCGGTTCTGAACCATAGAAGAACGTAATACCTGTGCATCGCAATCCACAGCAAGGAACTCTACCCCCTGTACGCCGCAGGAAACCATGCTGTTGATACAACAGATTCCCCCGCAGCCTACACCCACTACTATAATTTTTGCGGGTGGAGCATCCGGACGACTACCGCACACATCTTCTTCCCCGTCCAACAATTCCATCAGTTCGTCCTGATTACATTCCTCCTGTACCGTTCCCGCTTCTGGCGCGGCTATCATCTCTTCTTTCAGGTCACCGCAGGTGAGCGCCGCATTTGTAGCTTCAGAATTGTCTGTAATTGGAACCGCCTTTCGTTTTATATAATCTGTCACCCGGTTCAGTTCCTCTTCGCTGATAAAAGCGCCCTGTACACGCAACGGATTCGTCGCGCCTGCCGGATAAAACAGCATATCCCCTTTGCCCAGCAGTTTTTCCGCCCCGCCTTTATACAAAACAGTCCGGGATTCTTTCAGTGAGGAAAGCGCAAATGCGATACGGGAGGGTATGCTCATCTTCACAACTTCTGTTACAGTACCCGCCGTCTGTGTTGCCAACACCATGTGGATCCCGCAGGCGGGAGCCATCTGGGACAGAGTGTAAATCATATCCTCTGTATCGGTCAGCGCTTTCGCCATCAGACAGTAAAGTTCGCTGACGACAATCATGATATACGGCATCTTTTCCGCAACGATGGCATTGTAGGCCCTGATATCGCTGACACCGAAATCCGCAAAGGTATGACAGCGGGTTTTCATTTCTTTTACAGCCCATTGTAATGCAGACACTGCTTCCTTTGTATCGGTTATAACCGATCCTAACAGATGCGGAACGCCGTTATATTTTATGAAACGTCCGGCCTTATTATCTATGAGAATTACTTTGACTTCCTCCGGACGCGCTTTGTAAAACACTCCTGCCAATAGTGTATCAATGAATCCTGTTATATCGGGCGCATACATTCCCGCTGCCAGCAGGTGAGACATCCCTGTTAAATCCATCGTAATGACGTTACCCGCCAAGTCGACGCCCAGTCCTACGCATAACCCGGAAGGATTGTATAACCCGGAAGGATTGTTACAGACCTCTTTGCAGTTTACGATTGTCCGGAAGCATACCCGCTCTTCTTTCATATTAGGTACTTCGACGCCGATGAGCGCTTTACCCTGCACCGGTACTTCCATCCGGACACAGGGAACCGCCAAACGTAACGCAATATCGTCAGCCAGATTTACAACAGAACCGACCTTAACACCGGGCGCCGGTTCCAATTCTAAACGGGTTACAGAAGGTCCGTTTGTCACACCTGTAACTCTGGCGCTGACACCGAAATCCGCCAGCGTTCTCTCAAGGACAGAACATTGTGTCTTTGTTGTTTCGTCGATGTATTTCCAATCACCCTTCTTTTCCGGATTTAACAAAACCAACAGCGGAAAAGCATATTCTTCCCGGCCAGGCATTTTTTCATTTTTCATTTTAACCACACAGTTTATATTTTCTTCAGTTTTTTTCTTTTCGGTTTCTTTGTACATGATAATCCCCCTTTGCAACGCTTCTGAATCTGTGTGCAACCCTTACACCTTGTATTATAAGAACAGCCATGGACATTTATTGTCCATGGCGGAAATATTACTAAATTTATAAAACTAAAAACAAGATGCAACCAGAAATACTTACAAACCGTTTTCAAACCGGCGCAGCAATTTCCGTTTCCGTTTTACTTCTTCAAATTTCTTGAGTACCTGCCCCGTAAACATTAACAAATACAACCCCGTAAGAATGATACTTGCATCATCAGACACCACTGCGTGAGCCAGCAAACCCGCTATCAAAGTTACGTATAGCAACCACAACAGCATATTTTTTCCAACCACATATACAACCCGGAACCCGGCATTCATCTCCTGCAGCCTGCGATATAAATAAAGCCGTTTTTCTTTCACGGAACAGTTACGTGTATCTAATATGATCCGGCACCTTTCCAGCTTGCTGCAAAAATACATAACCAAAAACAAAGCAGCCAAAAGAACCACCATAACGTTCAGCATGTCCAGCACTGGATTTCCGGACCAACGCCCTTTACGGAGCAGGTCCGAAAAATATACGCCTGTTACCAAAACCAGAACAAATATCGCCTTCAGGAGATTGCCGCCAATCGCCACCCGGTAATTTTTACTGCGAGCCAGCAGATCCGTCCAGACTGATAGCACGGCTCCTGCGATCAATATACCAAATGCAGCTATCCAGTTTAAAAGATTCATATATGTCCCCCATAGCAAACCGTTCCGGCAGCAATTGATTCATTTTATTTCAGACCCAGGGAATCTATCACGTCACGCAATGCTTTTTTGCGCAGAAAATCACTGTACTCCTCTCTGGCCTTTCTGTACGCATCCGCTAATCTGATTTCCTCTTCAGACCGCGTTTCCGGCTCTGGTTTTAGCGAAACAGTTTTGCAGAATTCATCATCCTCTTCGTCTGCGCCTTCTCCATCTGCCTCCACTTCATTGCAGGCTTCTTCGAATTCCCGGATTTCTTTTTCCTTATCTTCTTCTGTATAACCGCTGAACGTGGCTTCATATAAAACGTCCGTCATCAGGGTCAGAAGATTATCCTGCGTGAGTTTTGTATCAGCCACCATAAAACCGGCAATCTGTTTAAATGAACAAAGCGTATAGGAATAATCCTCTGCTTCCACGCCTTTTTCCTTCAGTTCTGAAAGATAAACCAGCCCGTGCCAGTATTTGTTACGGATATCTCCTTCCAACACTTCATACACATACAGGATTGCCGGATCTTCAGATGTTTCAACAGGTGTTGTGCGCATATAACCAATATACTCCCGGATTCTGTTCCGAAATACGTCCCATGCTTTTTTGCAGATCATCGTTCTTTCTTTTCTCATCAGTTCCGTCAATTCCCTGCGGATGCAGGGAATTGCAAGATAAGAATCCGTTAATTCTTCGATATCCAGTTCCTGTAAACATTCCTGTACGGTTTTCATAGTTAGCTCTTTCCCTCTTATTCCAACTTCGCATTTAATTCATCCAGATAATCCAGCACGCCCTGCATCGCATCTTCCACCCGCTTCGTCTGTTTGCTTTCCGCCACGTTCGTCCGGCACCAGACGGCAAAGTGTTCACAGTTATTGAAAATTAAATCATATTCATGTTCCCCCAACCGGGAACTGGCCCGTTTTACCGTTTCATTTTTACTGTACAGATGATAACCCGGGACATCACAATGCTCCGGAAATGCGCAGATCATATACCGCTCAGCATCCCGCATAAAATCCTTCAGGGGAACCTCCCTTACAGAACGTTCCCCGCTCCAATCTCCATGCGTGCCGGCATAATGGATCACTTTCCCATGGCCCGCATATACGCCATAATGCCGATACAGATTTCCCCAGCGTTTTACACAGATAACGTCTCCGGGATACAGCCGCTTATGAACCTGCGGCCTGTCCCACGTCTCATCTTCCCCGTCAAGCATCGATCCAATGAACCCAATGCCGATTCCCAGTAATAACCCGCCGATCATTGCACCATCCCTTTATCCTTAATTTTGTTTTCAACAATTGCTTCGTCGCTTTACCTTTAGTTTCAGTGTTGGAAAACGGGAGTGACAATAACTGTCACTCCCGGAATTATGAGCATTTCACGCTTATGACGGGAATTTCCCGTATAACTTTGAAACTTTTGCTTAATCACTGTTGGTAAAACAACTTTCGGAAAAATGTACTCAGTCTGTTTCCAACAACAGTCTCCTCATATTTTCGCGGATGTTCTTTAAGGTTTCTTCGGTCTTCAGCCCTTCTTCTTTCAAATCCTTCAACTCTTTTTCCGTAACTTCTGCCTCCACATCCACGATATCTTTTTTCTTCAAAGAAGCCTCCTCAGAATCCGCGTCTTTGGCTTTGGTCGAAGATTTCTTTTCTTCTTTGCACTTTTTTGTGACATCCTCCACAAGCACCGAGAATTCTTTCAAGAGTTTCTTCAGCACTTCCCTGCGCTCTTCCGCAACACTGTCCACAATCTGCGCAATCTTTAACAGGTCTTCTTCCATCAGCTTCAGCTTTTCATCAATCCGCCGGGCCGCTTCCACATCGCGCCGTTCCAGCGCCTCTTCCCGTTTTTCAAAAAGACTTTTGCGTTTGTTCAGGACCAGTTCTTTTAAACTCTCCGCCAGCTCCTCAATCTCTGTCCTGTCAGTCTCGTCTTTCAAAAAGTCGGGCTCTTTATATTCGCCATTACTATAAGTTTCAGTTTCCTTATCATCGGATAAACAACTGTAAGCAACCGCACCGATTACAGCGCCAATCAATACCGGTAACATATTCCTACACCTCCAAGAAATTATCATTCACTAATTTAAGACAGATAACGAATAACGTAATAGTGTGTGCTTTATGTTTCTTTTTCCCTCCCGTTCTTATAATATTTCTTTGTTGGATAACCGCTTTGCTAACCTTTACGACCATCCTTACACTTTGTATTATAAAAACAGCCATGGACACATATTGTCCATGGCAAAAATATTTACAAATTTATTAAATTAAAATGAAGTGCAGCCTGCAATCATACAGACCGCACTTGTGAGCGTCAAACATCCGGAGCCAACTACCACTTCATTCCATTAAAAGACATTCCGTTTTCTTCATATTCATTGATGAATTTTTTTAGTTCTTCTTCGAAACTTTTCCCTGGTGCACCAGCTCTCTTTGCTGCACCTAAGTACAACATTAATTTATCATCATCATTAATATCAGTTCGTTCATCTAATTCCATTTCTGTTTTAGTTTTTTGATAGCCAGCATCTGCACCTTCGTTGAATATTTTGCCTAACATATCGTCTGTTAACATAAACTTAACCTCTTCAAGCAATTAATCGTGCTATTTAATACTTATGAACCTGCATCATTTCAGTATCAACAAACTGATACATTTTTATTGTATCATGTTCATACTGAAACTTCAATGAAGATTTGATTTCAATTATCTCGTAGACTGCGGTTTTAATGTAATTGATTTTCTGTTGCTTGTACTAATTCTTTATACATTGAAACATGTGTATATGCCTACTCTCAACGCAACAACTCTATATAAGCAACTTTATAAAGAATCGCCATGTTCTTCTTTCCAATAAAACAGATGCTTTATTCATTAACGATTATCAGCCAAAAATTGAATCAAACAAATCGCACACCAAACTTCCTACAGCACAAGCAACGCCAAATCCAATTACTGCCGGGGCAAATGCTACCGCAGTAGCTGCCGCGCCGCCTGCCGCGAGACCTGCGCCAATCCCTGAAGCCGTGATAGCAGTACCTGCTGCTCCTGCCGCTACTGCTCCCGCTGCAGCTCCCGCATATCCGGCTGCTCCGCCTTTTGCTCCCGCATATGTAATGTCGCAAGCTGCGTCTACAATATCTTTCTCCCCAGTAATCACGCCACCGATTGAACAGATCGTCTCTATTCCTGCACCAACAGCTGCTCCTGTAACGCCACCGGCTTTTGCTGCTGTACTCACCGCTCCGACAGTCGGCATCTTGCCCAATGCCTTGTTTGCAATCCGTTTCGTAGTTGTGCTTGAAATTCCGGTATCATGTACCGCTTGTTTTGTCTTTCCTGCTATCTTTGCTGCTGTTTCTGTTGTTCCATACACGCGCGTTTTATCATAATGACCGCTGTTTATTTGTTTCACGGTCTTGCTTATGCTCCGTGCTGTATCCTTTAATTGCGCATGCCCGCAAACCTTATTTCCTTTCGTCATAATAACATCTTTCATCTGGGCCGTTGTGCTTTTCGTGAGTTGACAGGTTCTGCCATTTAAGAAATTTCCAGGATTCGCATTGTAGCCATCTTTGAACATCACTTCAAGTACGTTTCCGTGCAGATTCTTACTACGACCAGCACGATTTAATGCCTCAATACCAGCCTTTAACTCATAACCATTCTTTACAATATTTCCAACATTTCCTTTGTCCGACATAGTATTATTACTCATCCATTTTCTCCTTTTTTTAAATGAACAATGTTTTAATAATCGCACTGGTTTTCAACAGTAACACACTCTCATCTTCCTGCTGCGGTCTTCGCCTGCCGTTTCGTTAGTTTCATCACGCTCGCGCATGTGAGGTCGTCGCGCCCTTACATTGTAAGGGGCTCTCTCACTGGACAGGTTTCTGTTTGGGGTTACCGGTATTTAATTTTCAATGTTCTGTTTTGCGTAATTATAATATCAAGTGTTTTATCTTTTGTCAATCTTTATTTTATAAAATTTTTATTTTAATTTTAATTTAAATTGTTTTTTAATCAAGTTTTGTAAAATATTTTTTTATTTTACTATTGATTATTTTTATCTTTTATAGTATCATTAGGTTAGAAATTAATCTTGATAACTTATATAAATTTGAAAGGAGTGATGCTACATGTCTTTGCCATTGTTTTTAGGTGCCGCAATCGGTGCTTTATTTGGACCTGCCGGCATTGCAGTAGGTGCTGCGGCTACAACAGGTGCTGCAATAATAAACGGACTTGATATTAAAGAATCCTCTAATAATTTAAAAGATTTGTATACCACTGAAGAAGCGATGCAAGTCTTGGGAATGAGCAAACCCACAATCCTCAAAAAAATGAAAGAAGGTTTGATACCTTATGAAGTGTCAGGTGGACGTGGTCGTGGAAGTTACCATATCCGCCGTGAAGTATTAGAAAATTATGCAATAAGAAATAATATTGTTCCTAATTGGGGCAACGAAAACGTCATTGCAACCCGACCAGATAATAAAGTAACTGTAGAAGAAACGATTAAATTAAAAAAAATACAGAAGGAGGAAGCTGAACTTGAGTTAGAAGAACTTGAGCTCGAGCCGGTTGATACCATAGAGTATAAACGTGAACTTATCCAGGCAAAAAAGAAAATTAAAATACTTGATAAAGATATTCAGGCGTTGAGAATGATTCTTATTTCCTTAGATTCCAATTGATTGCAAATCTTCAGTGCAAGATTAAAATTGACATCTGGGCATTTTGTGGGATCAACATTAATAGGAACAATGGTTTACATAAAGCTTTAAACTATGGGCTTCCCTAGTATTTTAGTAGATTTTGAAATATGACGTTTACGATACGACTGAAATATTGTATTTCTAAAATTAACATGATATAATTTTTGTATCCATAAAGATGAAATGTTAACAATGATCTTGTTGTTCATTTTTTGAGGAGGTGTTTTAATGACAGCATCAAAAGAAACTCTTATTAAACGTTTTGAGTCTACGGCAGATACTTATGAAAAGAAAGGGAAAAGAGAATGGGCATACGCTAAAAATGGACAAGGTGGAGAACACTATGCTAAAGCAAGAGATGCTTTTGACCGAGCAAAGCGAAATCGTGATAAAGCACAGAAACTGAAAGATGAATGACAATTTTTTATTAGTCTTTTAAAAGGAGGATTATAGTGAGTTTTTTGGATAAACTGTTCAATGACATGTGCGATAATCGCGAACGAACTTTTAATCGCTTAGAAAAAGAATACGGCAATAGAATGAATGATAAACAAAGAGAAAAGTTTAATGATGCTCGTGATAAGTTTAGATCTGATAGAGAAAAAATAAATGAGTGGAGAAGTGAACGTAGCAATAATGAGGACGACGATTAAACCGTATTAAAAAATGCGTTCTGGCAATCAGCATTGTCAGAACGCATTTTCTTAGGTTTTATTGAGACTATGAAAAAAAGTCTGTAAAAAGCAAAAATAGGTCTTCTATGATAAAATAAAATCATAGGAGGCCTTTTATTATGGCAAGAAGAGAAAAGAAACCA
>NZ_DBMCWA010000016.1:0-58824 GCF_056977735.1 Succiniclasticum sp. | reverse complement strand
CATCTGAACGAAATCGCAGATGAATCATATGAGTATATAGATTGAATTCAACCACTACAAGGGGATTTTAAAATTTGCGCAAAACTATTGACACTATCAAAAGGGTATAAACGTTTTGCATTTTTTCCGTAAAGCGTTGAAACCGTTTTGTGGTTTTTATCCTTGAAATGCTGACGACGTTTTGAGAATTTATACGTGAAATGAAAAGTAAAATTTAAAAATTAATAAAAAATTGCGAAATGATAAAAATAGACAAGTATAAACATGTAAAAAATACTAAAAAAAGCTAAAATATACGAATTTCAAAAAGAAAACGTTCTAAAATGCCCTGTAAGGCCTTTGCAATGGATGATTGGACATATATACCGTTCAGAGCGTTCCTGCCCGCTACGGGGCTGTTCGGGGCCTTAACGGCGATTTTCAAAAAACGGGCGTTTTCCACCGGCCCGGAACAGGCCTGATTGGCTGAAAAATGCTGTAATTATAGCACAATTGCTCTTTTGTATTATACAAATCCGTTAAACTGTATTAAAAACAAGGAAAATAGTAAAAAGTGTAAAGTCAAAAGGTAAAACCAGGTGATAGTAAGCGCCTGGGCGAGGGAACAGGTCTAACGTTTAAAAAGTCATAACTTTGGTTTGAAAAAAACACATCTTCCATATATAATAAAGTTAAAAAGCAAAGGAATTACCCCTGCGGGAACAAAGAAGGAATATCATCGGGAGGTGACGTTTATGATGAAAAAACATCTTTGGAGTTTGTTATTGACACTTTTTGTAGCCGTGAGCGTACTGCTGGGCGGGGCAGTGCAGGTCGAAGCCGGAAATTTTGTGCAAGTGGCCGATACCGGCGTGCTGCAATTGAAAGCTAATGAAAAATGGGAAAAAGAATACCGTACCAAGATGGGCGATGTCAAGATCCGTTTCCGCAACCTGGCGAATGCCAAGGATAACAAACGCTACCACCTTCTCATCTGGTGGCGCGACCCGGGCACTGATAAGTATACACGGGTGGCGGACGGTTACAGCCCGAAGAACACGTTCGGGTACGGATTCAAGGTGTTCCGCGACAACAATACCGGCCGCGTGTACTTTGCCATGGACGCGCACGGTCGTGTGGTGCTGTACGGGTATGATACCTTTGCCAGAAAACTGGAAATGTATGTGGACAGTGTAAATTACTGGAGCCCGCTGCCCCTTCCCACTATGCTGGCGCGCCAGGACGGCGATCTGGAACTGCGCTTTGACAATGTGAATCGCACGGCTAATCCTACCCGCTACCGTTTGTTCTGGGACGTGCAGCGCAACTGGTTTGGGTATCAGGATCTGAACATTCCGGTGTATCATGATGTGCCGGCCACGTATGACGATACGGTATACGACAAGTCCGTGCTTGAGGCGAAAAACATTTATGAAGGTGTGGATTAAACGGAATACAGGACGTATAAGATTGATTAAGACGTTGTAGCCCCGGATTGTAATCGGCTGTTATGCTGACAGGAGGATCGTATGATTTGCCCAAATTGCAGACAGGAAATAGAAGCAGGTTCGAAGTTTTGCGGCAACTGCGGCGCACATATAGAGAGTCATCTGGTTGGGCTGACGTGCCCTGAGTGCGGCAGCCCGCTTTTGCCCGGAGCGGAGTTTTGTACTGAGTGCGGTGCCAAAGTCGGCGGTGAACCGGATCCGGTGTACGCTTTTTGCCCCGAATGCGGGGTGGCGGTGATGCCGGGGGATACATTTTGTGTTGCATGCGGCGCCAGACTGACGGAGGCAGCGGTCCCGGCGACGGAAAACCGGCAGTCATTCCAAACACAGGACCGGGAATATTCTTCACAACAAGACTGGGCACAGCCGCAAGCGCAGCCTCAGTTACAAGGCAGGGAACCGGTACAGCCTCAACAGCAGTGGCAGGCTTCGAACCAGCCGCAAAAATCCAATCGGAACAAGATCCTTATGGCAGCTGCCGCAGCCGTGGTTCTGTTAGTCATTGGCATTACCGGCTTTTGGAAGCCCGGCTTTTTGCAGGACTTTTTCCGCCCCACGGCCAAACTGGAAAATGGCATGCTGGCGCTGAACGATATTGCGTTGGACTTTAAGCAGACCAACCTGAAAAACGGCGAAGCCACACTGACCACGGTAAAAGACAAGGAAGAAGAACTAAATAACGGGCTGATTGGCGACCTGTATGTCATGAAGTTTGACAAGAACTGCCAGGGCAAGGTTACGGTATCTGTGCCGGTTCCGAAGGACTTTAAACCGACCACCGGCAACGGTCTGTACATTAAACTCGGCGTAGGGCGGGATTACCCTTTGGCAGACGGCAAAACTGCGCGGTTTTATGAATATTTTGATGCCGAGATAAAGGATGGCAAAGCCGTGGCTGTCATTGATCCGGCCGCCTCAGGTCGAAACCGGCATAAATTTAAAACATCCGCAAAAACGGTAGAGAATAAAACTCCGGATGTGGGTGAGTTAACGGAATATGTGGGGTACTATTATAAAGAGGGCATAATATGGTATGGAGAAGGGTATCAAAATTCCAAAGGTCATTTCCGCCTGTGGTACCCCTACCATATAGATCTCAGGAAAAACGTATATATGGGGAGCGGTGAAGCGCAAAAGCTGTTAAGCGATCTGGAAGAGGCCTACAATTACTACAAGACGCATGGTTATGCCGATCATGTGGATACATTCACGCCGATTGACGTTTATATCAGCGACTGCAAAGTTGAAGGCGGTTGGAATCCGTTGTCCGGCAACATAGAGCTTAGGGAAAGAAGCATATTTGGCGATAACCTTGACATGAGCTATGAGGGAGATCGGAGAACGAATACAAAGGCAACTATCTACCACGAGACCTTTCACGCAGTGCAGCAGAGCATAATCAATTATGCAGCTTCTGCGGTCCTCCAAACCTTATGGTTTGATGAGGCAACATCAACACACTTTGAAAAGTTGATTATTCCCAACAAAATTACTTCGAACGGAGAACAGAATTTCCAACTTCTGTGGCAAGGCCTGATTCCGCAACATAATACACGACAAGATGGTTATGCGCGGGGGGTGATGATTGATTATATAAGCAGCAAGCTGGGCGGCGATGCCTGGATTAGGGAATGCTATGAAAAATGGAGCGCAAACTGTTGGAAGCTGAAGCATTACATGAGATCGATTCACGTGAGGGAAGCTGATTTTGCCGCAAACTTTTATATGGAAGTGATTAAAAATTTAGGTCCTAAATCTGTTGAGGACTACTACAAGGGTTGTCAGAAACCCTGGGCAGACCTTGGTGAAGATCGTTATTTAAGTGCAATCAAGTTGCAACTGGATGATAAAACCAAAGAGAAAATTAAGAATGGCGAAGAAGATGCACTTCCCATAGTTTTTTCCAGTAAGCCCCTTGAGCTTGGGGGCTATGGAGCGTACGTAGTCGCACTGGCGGTTCCTGAAAAACATATCGAAAAAAGAACATTTGTAAACCTGGCCGATGACTTTCCGGAAAAATGTCAGCTGAAATTAGAGGCTGAAGGAGGCTGCCGGATACAGCTTATCAGGTTTAATAGAGATGATATCAATAATATAGTATCAAGCAATAGTACCGTTATCAAAAATTTCAAGGAGCAGACAAAAGATAATTATTTATATCTCGTACTGGTAACTTCCACCCAGTCTGAGAAGCAAAACGTCGTGCTGAAGGCCACGCTGGAAAAGGAGGATCTTAAAGAAGGCATTTATAATGGCAAGGCCAGAGCGACGATGGGAAACCAAACCCAGACAGTTGATAATAAAGTTGGATTCCGGCTTACCAAAGAAAAGGATGGCCGGTGGGGTCTGAACATATGTCTGGCGAATGGGGATAATATGGGAACGGCTCCCAATGTGCCCCTCACCTATGATGCTAAGCAAAAAATATGGAAAGGACACAGAAAATTTAAAGAAGAGCTTTCCAAAGATCCTAAAAAGTCGAGACCCGAAGTGAGCAACATCAACTGTACTATGAAAGTCAATCTGGAGGGAAAGGAACCTGTCCTGATTGTAGATTATACGATTGTTGCTACCAGAACTTGGGATTATGTTAAGCAACGTACTATGAAAGTACACTTTGAAGGCAAATGGAGTTCGGAGTTGAAGGGGAAAGTTATAGAGACAGGCAAGATTACCATACTGGAGTAAATTTAAAACGCATAAAACATTGGGGTATTTCCGGAGGTGAGGCTTAGCATGAAGAAATATATTTCCGTGTTGCTGGCGGCGGTTTTGTTTGTGTTGGGTATGCTGGGCGGCGGAACGGCAGATGCGGCTAAAGTGACAGCCGAAGAGGTTTCGAGGACGGTAACGATACAGCCGCGTGCAAAAAAAGGTGAAGAGAAACCCACGAAGACCGCGCAGATCAAAATGCATGTGATGTTGGAAAATTTAGATTTAAAAGCATATGAAAAATATACGGCCGAATTACGAAAAACTGGAAAATATAGGAATGTAGTATTTGCAAAAGCCGCTCCCGGAAGCCAGATAAGTATCTCTGCTGAAGCGGATGTTATACCGGGTATGCTTTCAAAACTCTCCAGGGGGAATAATTATTCGGGAACTGTCAATTATTACAATCATAAGAAAATAAATAATGCAAAAGACTTAATGCCTGTCGGTAAGGTAAATGGTTTTGAAAATAAATATATAATTCCCAAAGACGTGGAAGAAGTAACGGCATACGTATCGATAATATATCATGTAGGGATGGAAGTTGGGAACGATATGAAATCTTCTACCGGCACATATCGCAAGGAGCCCGCATTAGCCCGGCACTATTATATTTTTACATCTGATGCAGCATGTAAAAAGGCGTATAAGTTACTGACAGGGGATAGTGCTGCAGGGTCAACAGGATCAATTGATTCCGGTACGAAAAAAAGTGCTGCCAGTGAAGGTAACGGGAAACAGACTGCCGGTAAAGATAAAGCCTCAGTTTCTCCCGAAAAAGACAGCGGCGAATCCGGCGGCTTTGGTACCGCGGGTAAAGTCGGCATCGGTGTCGTTGCAGCGGGCGCTATCGGCTTCGGTGCAAGCCGGTTGTTGAAAGGCCGTGGCAGCTCCAAAGGTGGAGGCGGCTCCAGTAGCGGCGCAGGTAAAGCCGGTCAGTCTGCAGCAGCCACTCCTAAACCGGAGCGCGTTGTGAACACTGCTCCTCCTGCTGCGGCTCCGCGAAAACCGGAGCGTTTTGTGCAAAATGATTCTCCTACAGCCCCTTCGAAACCGGAACGTTTTGCACATACTGCTACTTCTGCAGGCGCGAATGCGGCAGGAAAAATCGGTGCGAAGATGGACAACGCTGCAGGAACTGCGGCGTTTTGCAAACAGTGTGGGGCGCCGTTACGAAGCGGCAGTCGTTTCTGTGCAAAATGCGGCGCCAGGAACGCACCGGAGTTTTGTACGAACTGCGGGGCAAAATTGGAACCTGACAGTATGTTTTGCGGGAATTGCGGGGCAAAAGTGTGAAGTCAAACACGTAGTATTTGCCGGGGCTCAGGAACTGTGGAAAATGCACAGCGAGCCGTAGCGAAAAGTTTCAGGGATACTAACAAGTAACTTGGAGGAAACAAAAATGGTAGGAAACAATAACAACGCTGAGGGTACGTGGGTCTGCAGCTGTGGAAAGGCCAATACGGGTAAGTTTTGCGTAAAATGCGGCGCACCGCGCCCGGCGGCGCCTGCGCCTCAGTCGGCCTCGCCGGCGGAATGGGCGTGTGCCTGTGGCAGGATCAATACAGGCAAGTTTTGCGCATCGTGTGGCGCGCCCCGCCCGGCGGCAAATTCAGGGAACGTACCCCGTCCGGAGAACGGCAAAGCAGTGATGCCTCCAAGGGGTAATAACCCCGCCGTTGGCACTGTAGCAATGCCGCCGAGGAATCATAAGCCCCCGGCGGAAGAAGCAGCCGCACGCAGAGCGGCGGAAGAAGCGGCCGCACGCAAAGCAGCGGAAGAAGCAGCTGCACGCAGAGCGGCGGAAGAAGCGGCGGCCCGCAAGGCAGCAGAAGAAGAGGTCGCACACAAGGCGGCGGAAGAAGCGGCCGCACGCAAAGCAGCGGAAGAAGCAGCTGCACGCAGAGCGGCGGAAGAAGCGGCGGCCCGCAAGGCAGCAGAAGAAGCAGCCGCACGCAAGGCGGCGGAAGAAGCGGCGGCCCGCAAGGCAGCAGAAGAAGCAGCTGCACGTAAAGCGGCGGAGGAAGTAGCGGCCCGTAAAGCAGCGGAAGCGAAGGAAGCGTCCCCGGCGCCTTCTGCGGAAGCAGACGGCAACAAAGGCATGATGAAGAAGGCCGCAATAGGTGTATTGGTGCTTCTGTTACTGATCGGCGCGTATTTTATGTTTGGGAAAAAGAAAGAGGAACCACCTGCGCCTGAACCGCAGAAAGTGGAGACGAAGGCAGAGGTAAAGTCCGAGACGAAGGAAGAGATGAAGGCTGATACTGAAAAGGCGATGGACCCGGCGGCAAAGGAAGCAAAACTGAAGGAATATGCTGAGGAGGTGAAGACTGCTAACGCGGAGAAAAAACAGGACGCCGCTGCGAACCAGAAAATTGTCTTTTTGGTCGATGACGTGCAGCGTAAAGATAACGATTTGGTAATTTCCGGGCATTTCTACAACGGCAAGAAAAACCGGACGATCATCTCGGTGAAAGGGCTGGAACTGGATATCGTGCTGCGCGATTTGGATAAGGAACTGCTGAACGAGAAGAATATTAAATACGAAAAGGCCTTTACCGGAATGAACATTAAGCCGCTTCAGGATTCAGAAAAGTTGGTAGTGAACCTGCCGGGTAAGGCGCCTGCGGCCGAGTTCAACAACTTTACGGTTACGGCGCACGACGTCCATTGGGAAGGCGTTGGCGACTGAAAAAAAGGCTTGAGGGGAAAGAGGTATTTTATGGCAGCTCAACCTTTTTACAAAAGTAAAAACATTACCCTGTGTAACGACGGCAAGTATCGCTGGGTGTACGAACTGGATCTCTATACTACTACGGCGATCATCAAAGAGGTGTGGAGGGCGATAGTCATCAGTATTGCGATTGTGATCGCGCTGATGCTTCTCTTCTTTGCTATTGAAGGCGATTTCATGGAGGGGCTTCAGTTCATAGGGGAATTGGCCGGCATTCTGTTTGGAATCTTTCTGGTTCTCAGCATTGCGGGCTATCTGCTTTTTGCGTTCATCATAGGCGGAAAATACTGCGCGCTGTTCGAGATGGATGAGGACGGCATCAATAACAAGGCTTTGGAAAAACATGTGAAGAAAGCGGAGCTGATCGGTTTGATCACGGCCCTTGCGGGTATCGCCAGCGGCAGGCCGGGCGTGGTCGGTACAGGCATTCTGGGAGCAACGCGTACGTCTATGTACACCAGTTTTGACGATGTGAAAGAACTGGAGCTGTTGCCGAAGCAGCACCTGATCCGTGTGAATGAAACGCTGAGCCGTAACCAGGTGTACGCGGAAGACGAAGACTTTGCGTTTGTGGCGGAGTATCTGAAAGCGCATTGTAAAAACGCGAAGGTGAGGGAGTAAAACACAGACGGATTTTTAAAAGGGGGTTCAGTATGAAAAAGATAGCTTTTTTGATGACGGTTTTGGCAGCCGTATGTTTATTTGTATCCGTCAATCCCTGTGAGGCAAAGGATGTGTGGGTGGACCGTTGGCAAAACATCAATGCGGACATTTATGTGATGGATGAAACGCTTGCCTGGGAAGAAAACCTGGAGGGCAAATTTTTCAGGGTTTCTACAAAAGAGGTGAAGAACGGAAAACTGAAACGCATCGTGAAATGGAAATATATAAAATACGGGCAGGAGATGTGGCGCTACGAAACGGATCAGATGAGCGGAAACAACATGACGGTGGTTTCGCCCAGGGACAAAGTGTTTGATTTCTGTATGAAGCGGATTGGATGGAAGTACAGGACAGAGGATTTCTGGTGCTATTGAGAAGAGAGGGTGTTTTATGGCAACGCAATCTTTTTACCGAAGCAACAACATAACCATGTGCCCGGACGGCAAGTACCGCTGGGTGTACGAACTGGATATGTATAAATCCTCAGCCATCATCAAAGAGGTCTGGCGCGCAATGCTTATCGCCGGGGCTATTCTTCTGGCAATTTTGTTTGTGATAAGCATTATGGACAGCGATTTGATGGAAACGCTGCAGTTTGTAGGGGAAACCGCGGCAATCCTGTTTGGGATTTTTCTGGTGCTCAGCATTATCGGGTATCTTATTTTTGCGTACATAATCGGCGGAAAATATTGCGTGGTGTTTGAGATGGATGAAGAGGGTATCAATCACAAACAGCATGATAAGCATGTAAAGAAATCTGAACTGATAGGTGCGATCACGGTGCTCGCAGGCCTGGCAGGCAGCAGGTTGAGCACCGTAGGAACAGGTATTTTGGCGGCGTCCCGTACATCTATGCTGACTTATTTTGACGATGTAAAAGAACTGGAATTTTTGCCGAAAGAACACCTGATCCGGGTGAACGAAACGCTGAGCCGCAATCAGGTGTATGCAGCGGACGAAGACTTTGCGTTTGTGGCGAATTATATCAAAACGCATTGCAGGAAGGCGAAAGTGAGAGAAGAGTAGCTAGTTTGTGTTTTTTTATAAAGAAAAAGTAATGTAATATGGAACGAGGTGTAAGCATGAAAAAGATCAGGGTTATTTCGTTGTGTTTCGTTTTGTTATTTGGGCTCATGAGTCAGGCTTTTGCAGAACTGCCTGCAAACCGTATCGCATTAGGCGTTCAGCTGGGTGCGACGTTTTTCCAGGTGAAAAACGTATTCGGCGTGCCGGACCGTGTGACGAAAGAACAGGTGAAGTCCGAGGCATATGGGGATTTTGTAGAAACGACGATGATTTATGGAAACGATTCCATTGTTGTTAAGTTTTATGATGATAATGCCTGGCGGATTGAATCCAACAGTGATAACGGCTGGCGAACCCCGGACGGTGTGACGGTAGGCATGCCGTTGCAGGGCGTGTATGACCGGTTGGGAAAAGAAGATATCAAAAGTCCGGCTGAAAACGGTGAAATGCTTTACTGGTATAATCATGACACCAAGAGTCAGGAAAACCGCGGCAACTTGTATCTGTTTGTGAAGAATGGCCGTGTTTCCCGGATTGTAATCGCATATCAGTGAGATAAAGAGATTTATTTGCGCCTGTAGTCATGAATGATATAAATGCAGCCGTTAAAGAATTATAATAATAGAACAGGAGGGCAGGGGATGCTGAAAATACCAAAGATTTCTAAAAAGGCCTTAACACTGTTTACTGTTTGCTTTGTGTTTCTGTTAATGTCTGCCTGTGCTGGCGGCTTTGCGGCGAACCCTTCTGCTGAAAAGGCAATTGGCCCGGAGGATATCCCGGAAGGCGTATACCGTCGTTTTTCTTCCGGGGAAGAGGTGACCTATCTGGTGGTGATGCATAAAAAAGGTGTGCTGGCAGGGGATCCTTTTAAACGTACTTACATAGGTATTGAGTCCGTGCGACGGAGCCATCCTTCCCATCCGGACGGCAGCGTGTTCATGGCGGCCCGGCTGCGGAGCTCGAAAGAGTATAAACTGAATCCGCCCACGGAGGCCGGTCCGGTTCCGACCGACGATATGGTCGCGTTTATGCTGGATTACGCGGAAACGGTCAACGCCGACGGCACAAAGGGGCTGAAGAAAAACCAGTCCCAGGCGTATGTGATGCAGCCCACGGTTGACGGACGCATCAACATCATAGGTAAGGAAACGCTTCCTGCGCCGTTGTGCGGACATTACATTCCGGTAACTGACAGACCGGCTCCGCTGGTGCTGCAGCAGGCTATGATCAAATACATGCTGGAGGATTTCATTCCCGCTGCTACCAATATGGATAACCGTTCCCAGTTCTACGATTATAAGATGGAGTTCCTGACGGGGGACAATCCGCCGGTGGATTGCTGGGCAGGCTGGTACCTGGTTCAGGTATGGGAAGACAGGAACATGGATAAGTACGATTCCCGCTA
The DNA here is from genome assembly GCF_056977735.1 of Succiniclasticum sp. Classification (NCBI taxonomy): domain Bacteria; kingdom Bacillati; phylum Bacillota; class Negativicutes; order Acidaminococcales; family Acidaminococcaceae; genus Succiniclasticum; species Succiniclasticum sp. The sequence continues at coordinate 48,794 of NZ_DBMCWA010000016.1, read as the reverse complement.
CCAGATGAATTTTATCGTGGGCGATACGGGCGATGAAATCAAATTGCTTACTTTATACGACGGAAAAATGTGGCCGGTGTATGAGGATGACAGACTGAAAGGAAAGACGGACCGTGGTCCGAAGGTTGTACCGAAGGGGTAACCGGGTTGTAGTGTGTGACGTGACAACAAATGAAAAATTTTTAGAATAAACAGTGTGAGGAATGGCTTTATCCATTCCTCATTTTCATTTTTGTGATATAATAAAATGTAGGAGTATTTTAAGAAAGAAGGGAATCATCATGGCAGATCCGAGAACAGAACGCAACGCCCGGTTAGGCGCGACACTGGTGAAAAAGTTACAGGCACGGGCTTTTGATGCCTATTACTGTGCTACGAAAGAGGAAGCGCTGCAGCAGGCGTTAGCGCTGATCCCGAAGGATGATATAATCAGTTGGGGCGGTTCGGCTACCATTGCAGAGATTGGCCTGCTGGATTATGTGCGGAAAAATTTCAGATGCATTGACCGGGACACGGCGAAAACGCCGGAAGAGCGGATGGAAATTATGCGGCAGGGATTGCTCTGCGATACGTTTTTAATGAGCACCAATGCCATGACGACGGATGGCGAGATGGTTAACATCGACGGCAACGGTAACCGGTGTGCCGCCATGATTTACGGTCCGAAGCAGGTTATTGTCATTGCCGGCCTGAATAAGGTGACGGGCAATCTGCACAGCGCCATTGACCGTGCCCATACGGTGGCGGCGGGAATCAACGTGCAGCGCTTCGGCGGCAAAACGCCCTGCTGCCTTACCGGGGTTTGTGGGAATTGTAACAGTGCCGACACGATCTGTAACTATATCGTTGTCACCCGCCGCAGCAAACCGGCTAAAAAGATCAAAGTGATTTTAGTGGGTGAAGAGTTAGGCTTTTAAAGGTAGACAGGTTAAACGGTGATTCCTTAAACGGACATAAACCTTCTGGAGGCGACCATTATGCAATTTTCTTCCCGTTTTACTATTGCCGTGCACATTTTATTAGCGGTGAATGAATTCGAAGGGCAGTTTAAAACAACATCCAATTTTTTAGGAAGCAGCGTGAATGTGAATCCGGTCATCATCCGTAAAACCCTGGGACAGTTGAAGGATGCGGGACTGGTTACGGTGGAGGCCGGTGTAGGCGGCGCGTCCCTGGCGAAAGAACCCAAAAAAATCACGTTGTGGGATATTTTCTGTGCCGTGGAAGATAAAAAAGAAGATCTTTTCCATTTCCACGATCCCAACCCCGACTGCCCGGTTGGAGGAAATATCCATGCAGTCATGGACGGGCGGCTGCGAAAGTTTAAGCGAAACCTGCAGAAAGACCTGGATGATGTGACACTGCAGGATCTGGTCAAGGACCTGCGGAAAGAGATGAAGAAGAACCGGAAACTTGGATTTGCACAAACGGATGCTGAAACTACGGCGTGATAAGTATGTTAGAGTAAAAGTTTTGTCATAATATGGTACCGGGGCATAGCTATGAAAATTATTGATGCGCATATGCATTATTTTAATATTGAAGGCTTTAACGAACTGGCGAAGCTGGCAGATCATGAGAATTCTCGTGCAGGCTGGCAGAAACTCTGCGAGGATAACGGTATCGTTTTTTCTGTTGCCATGGGAAACAGCTATGATGCTCCCTGCCGTTTCGGCGGTGTAGTGCCGCGACTCATTGATCTGGGCGGGGAATCGTTTTGCCTGCAGCCTTACAATCAGCCGGAAAACATAGGGTACTGTCTGGGCGTGCAAAGTGAAGAGATTACACCGGGCAATGCGGAAAAGACTGCGTTGGAATTTGAATATTACCTGCAGCGTGATCCTCATTGCGTTGGTATCAAGTTTTATATGGGCTATCAGAATGTCTATCTTTACGATACTCGTCATGAACCGCTTTTTGAGCTGGCAAAGGCTTACGATGTGCCGGTGGTCATGCATAGCGGAGAGACTGCGAATCATCACGGACGTCTGCGGTACGCCCATCCTCTTACCGTGGATGAAGCTGCCAGTGAACATCCGGATGTCCGGTTCGTTATCTGTCATGCAGGGAATCCCTGGATTCCCGATGCGATTGAAGTCGCCACAAAAAATGAAAATGTATTTATTGATTTTTCCGGTCTGTGGGAGCATCGTCTGACACCGAAACGGGAAAAAGAAATAGCGGCATTTCAGCAGTATGTGCGCATGTGGCTGGAGTATCACGAGCTGTGGGATAAGATTATGTACGGCAGCGACTGGCCCCTGATCAACATTCCGGACAATATCCGTAATCTGGGCAGGATAGTGCCGGAGGAACATTGGAATGAGTTTTATTATGAGAATGCGTTGCAGGTATACAGGCGGATCGGAAAGCTGTTACATTGAAACTTGTGATGCCTGTTATGGCAATAAATTACGACTTTAAAATGGGAAAAAGGATCATTTTTCGGAGGTGTGTTACGTTGAAAGAAGAGGACGTAAAAAAATTAATAGATAAACTGCAGTATTTTGATTATGACAAAGTGCTGAACAAAATCCGCAAAAATGTTAAAAAACCCAGCGTCCTTGTGACAGGCGGTACCGGTGTAGGAAAAAGCAGCCTGATCAATCATCTCTTCGGCATGGATGTGGCTGTAACGGGAAATGGAAAACCCATGACGGACCGCATCACTTGTTACGAACCGGAAAATTGTGATGTGGTTTTATATGATACCCTGGGCTACGAAGTGGGGGAAGACAAGCAGCAAAAATTCTACAGGGATGTCATCGGCTTTGTGAAAGACGCTAACAGTAAAGGCGATATTAAGAAGCATGTACATCTGGCCTGGTATTGTATTTCCGCTGCTAATAAACGGGTGACGCCAACCGATCTGGACGCAATTGCGGCATTGGAAGGTTTAACAGAGGTCTGCGTGGTACTGACTCAGATCGACGCGGCTACCATGGTGGAACTGGACGAAATGAAAGCAGTTCTGAAAAAGAAATTACCGAATACGTCTGTGTTTATGGTCAGCATCGATCCCCGTGTGCCGGAGGAAAAGATGCAGTGGGACGAACTGCTGAACTGGTCTGTGGATCATCTGGATGCCGGGCTGCAGCTGACCTTTGCCCAGGCTTTGGGTCAGGAGTTGCAGACGAAGCACATTCAGGCAGACAAGCTGATCCATCGTTATGTAGCGGCGGCTGCCGGTGCGGTGGTGTGTCCGCTGCCAATGACGGATTCTGCGGCGCTGATAGCGATCCAGACTACGATGGCGACCCATCTTTTCAATTTCTGGGGCATCGACCGGGGTACGGATAAGATCAAGGAAGTGTTTGTCAATGTGGTGGTCGCCAACACCGGACGCATTTTTTCCCGCTCTCTGCTGAAACTGATACCCGGTGCCGGATCTGTGGCAGCGGTTGTGGTGAACAGTGGTGTGGCAACTTCATTTACCTACGCGTTTGGCAGGGCGGTGAACGAAGTCTGCTACAAGACAGCGTCCCGGATGGCGAAAGGGGAAAAGGTGGACATTACCTCAGCGTTTGCGATGGACGTAATTATGAAGCTGATACAAAAGTATTATAAAAAGTAGAAACTACAATTTACAAATTAGTGTGCAACAGATATAAAAAAATCAAAGATTTTTAAATGTTATACAGGTGATAAGCTCATGCCAATCAGAATATGGAACCGGACGGGACGTAAAAACTCAATGAAAAAAGAGTACGTTTCATCTCAAACAGAGAAAGCCGGCCAGGAAGACCGCGGCCGTCGGGAAACAGAAAACAAAGTCAAATCACACAGGCCCACTGTGAGGAATATTCTTGTACTTGGAAAGACCGGCGTGGGTAAGACTTCTTTATTAAATTACCTGTATGGTTTTGATTTGCCAACCGGCGCGGGATTGCCCAAAACGGGGAAAGGCCTCCATGAGAATGTAATCACCCGCAATGGGACGGCATACCACGTGTTTGATACCTGGGGTATTGAGGCGGATTCCCTGCCTGAGTGGCGGAAGGAAGTGCTGGCGCTGGTACGGAGACGCAATACTTCACCGCATATCAGTGAATGGTTTCATGCAGTCTACTATTGCTTTTCATCCAGTACGGCCCGGATCGAAGAAGCAGAGGTGGAGGAGATTATCGTACCCCTGCTTCAGTCCGGATGTAAAGTGATCATTGCGATTACCAATGCCGAGGACGGTTTCCGGAAAAAAGAAAAAATCGAGGGTATGAAGCAGTATCTGACAGAAGAACTGACAAAGCGACTGCATCGTGACCCGCAGCTGGAAATTATCCCGGTTGTCAGTATAGCCGGCGAAACGCTGGCGGGAGACTCCATTTCCCGTTTTGGTCGGACCGAAGCATTGGAAGCAGCTCATTATAATCTGGCTGATGATATTGAAAAGCGGCTTCCTGCCATTTATAAAATGAACGTGATGAACAAACTGGGCGCCTGGAAGGAACGCAGCCTGCTCCTGCTGGCTAACGGTAAGATCAGTTTCGTGCTGAACAACAATTCCGCAAAACAGTTAATCGACCTGGTTAATTATGACCTGCTCAACACGTTTGGCGCCATTGACGCGGACGGTGATAAGCTGGAAGCAGAAGCCAACGAATATTTACTGGCTGCCGGAGATAAAAAACCAATAGACCGGCGCTGGCGACCGGAATTCAGCCGCATTACCTATGTGAAAGGTTACGAGTACAGCAAAGGCTTATCGATCGGACTGGCGATGGATGTAGCATCCAGCCTGTTGCGTTCTTCCAAAAGCATCCGCGAGAATTTAAGCCGCCGGGTGGAGAAAACCTATGCGGCCATTGTAAACAGTATGAAGAAGAAATAGAGAGGACGATCCTGTTTTGTTAAAAGATATAATCAAGGAAAAAATCAGTGAAGTAGTCAAGGCGATTCTGCCGGTGGTAGCAATCGTTCTCATACTTTCTGTCACTATAGTGCCTATGCCGACCCATGTGGTGATGGTTTTCTTATACAGCTGCATCCTGCTGATGGTAGGGATGGTATTCTTTACCATCGGTTCGGAACAGGCTATGGAACCTATGGGAAATCATGTGGGAACCCGTATTACAAAAACCCGCAAACTTTGGCTGATATTGCCGTTGGGCTTTTTATTGGGCTTTATGATCACGATTTCCGAACCGGATCTGCAGGTGTTAGCAAACCAGGTCCAGTCTATTCCTAACAGGGTATTGATTTTATCGGTATCAGGCGGCGTGGCTTTATTTCTTCTGGCGTCACTGATCCGCATGGTGGTAGGCATTTCACTGCAGCGGATGCTGCTGTTCTTTTATGTCATCGCTTTTGTACTGGCATGCTATGCGCCGCCGGATTTTCTGGCGGTGGCGTTCGATTCCGGCGGTGTGACCACAGGTCCCATGACGGTGCCGTTTATCATGGCTTTTGGCGTAGGCGTTTCGGGGTTACGGGGCAGCCGCCATTCTTCCCAGGACAGCTTTGGCATGATAGCTCTCTGCTCCATCGGGCCTATTATCGCCGTCCTGCTTCTGAGCCTGATTTTTAAACCGGAAAACGCGACGTTTGAACCGGTTGTGATTCCGAGAGTGCTGCATACCATGCAGCTGGGTGAAATGTTTTTGGCTGAACTGCCGGATCAGATGCATGAAATTGCCCAGGCGGTTTTGCCCATAGCCATATTTTTCGGTATTTTTCAGCTGGCTTTACTTCATCTTCAAGGAAAGCCGCTGCTCCGCATTCTTCACGGTATTATATGTACCTATATCGGTCTGGTACTGTTCCTGACAGGCGCTAATGTGGGCTTTATCCCGGCCGGGTTCGACCTGGGAAGTATTCTGGCCACGTTGCCCTATAACTGGATCATTATACCTATCGGCATGCTGATAGGTTATTTTATCATCAAGGCGGAACCGGCAGTGTATGTGCTGATGAAGCAGGTAGAAGATATTACTGCCGGCGCTGTCAGCGGAAAATTACTGCTGCGCAGCCTGTCCATCGGTGTGGCGATTTCGGTAGGCCTGGCCATGGTACGTGTGCTGACAGGAATCCATTTGTTTTATATGCTGATACCGGGGTATCTCATTGCGTTGATACTTACATTTATTGTGCCCCCCGTGTTTACTGCTATCGCCTTCGACTCAGGCGGCGTGGCGTCCGGTCCCATGACGGCAACGTTCTTGCTTCCTTTTGCCATAGGAGCCTGCATGACGCAGGGCGGCAATGTGGTAACAGATGCGTTTGGTGTGGTAACCATGGTAGCAATGACACCATTGGTCACGATTCAGCTGCTGGGAGTTATGTATATGGTAAAAGCGCGCAGAACTCCCCAAACCAGTGTCAGCCAGAGTACGCTGGAGGATTTCGGGAACTACGATATTATCGAGTTGTAGGAGGTAGCAGGCTGTGGAAGTCTATTTGATGATAACCATCACAAGCAGGGAGAAGCTGCCTGGCTTTCTTGCGTTTTATGATAAGAAGCTGCCGGTGGGGTTTGTTTTATTAGGGTACGGAACTGCCAAAGACGAAATATTGGATATGCTGGGGCTGGACCGGTCTGAAAAAGCAGTCTGCCTGAATGTGGTGACTGATGAAGTATGGAAAGAAACCAAAGGGTATTTGCGGAAAAAGCTTTATATTGACGTACCGGATACGGGCATAGCTTTCATTGTTCCCATGAGCAGCATCGGCGGAAAGCGGGAGCTTGCTTATCTGACGGCAGAACAGAATTTCCGGAAGGGAGAAGAATCCGTAATGAAAGATACAACAATGGAGTTATTGATCATTGTCAGCAACCAGGGACACAACGACATGGTCATGGACGCGGCCCGCGCGGCCGGCGCCTATGGCGGAACGGTGTTGCATGCCCGGGGTACCGGTGTGAACCGGGCCGAACTTTTCTTCGGTGTGCCGCTGGCTTCGGAAAAGGACGTGACTTTAATCGTAACCCAAAAGAAACAGAAGAACGCAATCATGCAGGCCGTGATGCAAAAGGCCGGTATGGATACGCCGGCCCAGGCAATCCTGTTCTCGCTGCCGGTAACGGACGCGGCAGGACTCCACGCAGTAGAGGAAGATAACGGATAAGGCGGGGGACAAACCCGTTAAATCAGCGCCTCAGCAAAGAACACGTTTGCGAATCGTTTTTTTGTCCGGAGCGTTTTTAATAATAGTATTCTGTGCAATATAAAAATCCCGTTATGCAGAAGCGTCTGCATAACGGGATAAGTATTTGTAATGAAAAACTGTTTTAATCGTTGTGATGCTCTGCGTAAAACTCGTTATAATCCTTTAACATGTACTGCAGCAGGGACGGAGTATCTAATCCGTAAGGGCAGCGGCTCTTGCAAAGGTCACAGTGTACGCACTCTTCGATTTTCTGCATTTTGGCATACCATTCATCGCTCATGAACCGTTTATAGGGTGAACGGCGCAGCAGCATGGCCATTCTGGCTGCCTGGGGAATGTCGATGCCTGCAGTGCAGGGGAGGCAGTAACCACAGCTCCGGCAGAAATTACCGGATAATTCTTTACGGTCTGCATCAATGACTTCCTTCAGTTCATCCGTCATCTGCTGATTGATTTCCGTAAGTTTAAGCCACTGGTCCATTTCCCAGTCATGCTGGATGCCCCAGATGGGAACCACATTGTCATATTCCTGCATGAAAGCATAGCAGGCCGCTGCGTTGGTCAGCATACCGCCGGATAAACCTTTCATGGCAATAAAGCCCATGTCGTGCGTTTTGCAGTCTTTTACTAGTTCGATATCTTTATCCGTTGCCAGATAGCAAAACGGGAATTGCAGCGTTTCATATAATCCGGAATCAATAGCCTGATGCGCTACCTTCAGCCGGTGATTCGTGATGCCTATATGACGGATGTATCCCTTCTTTTTGGCGTCCAGCGCCGCAGCATACGCTCCCTTTTCATCTTCCGGGGAAGGCATAACAGCGGGGTTATGGAACTGGAAAAGGTCGATGTAGTCAGTCTGCAGCCGTTTTAAAGAAAGCTCGATATGCTCGGTTACCGTTTTGTAATCGGTGCCGCCGCTTTTAGTGGAAATAACAATGTTTTGACGTACATCGTGCAGCGCCGCGCCGATTTTTTCTTCGCTGTCCGTGTACATATTGGCGGTATCAAAATAATTGATGCCGTTGTCATACGCTTTGCGCAGCAGTTTTTTTGCCGCTTCCAATGAGATGCGCTGGATGGGCAGACAGCCCATTGCGGTTTTCGTGACCCATAAACCGGTTTTCCCCAGTCTGATTTTTTTAATGTCCATGATTCCCCTCCCGGTACTTGTTTTCTTTTAACAGTATTGTTGTAATGATTGTCAGCGGTTTTAGGATTCTGATTAAATTATATACGAAAATTTCTGATTTGAATATAACTGAATAAAGAAAAATTGTTTCAGCAGGCTTAAAGCAGTGAAAGCAATAATGAAGAAATCCAGTATATATTAAGAAAATGATTGTCATGAAGAGGAAAATATAGTATAATACGATAGTTAAATTTACTTATCTTATAAGCTGATATATTGGAGGAATTAACATGTCCGGACATTCTAAATGGGCAAATATCAAACACAAAAAAGGAAAAGCAGATGCTGCAAGAGGAAAAATAACGACAAAGATCGGTCGTGAGATTACCATTGCCGTGCAGATGGGCGGCCCTGACCCGGTTGGTAATATGCGTCTGAAACTGGCGCTGGCCAAAGCAAAAGCCAACAATATTCCGAAAGACAACATCAAACGTGCGATTGCCAAAGGCGCCGGTGAGACCAATGGCGCAAAATATGAAGAGATTACCTATGAAGGTTACGGTCCGGCCGGTGTGGCAATCATGCTGGACGTGCTGACTGATAACCGCAACCGTGCAGCTGCGGATATCCGCCATGCGTTTACCAAACACGGCGGGAACATGGGCGAGACCGGTTCGGTAGGCTGGATGTTCAAGCGTAAAGGTATCTTTACAATTGATAAAGAAGCCGGCTATGATGAGGATGAAGTCATGATGATCGCACTGGATGCCGGTGCAGAAGACATGAAATCCAATGAAGACAGCTTTGAAATCGTGACCCAGCCTGAGGACTACGACGCCGTAGAAAAAGCGCTGGCCGACAACAATATCGAAACCGTTATGTCGGAAATCACCATGGTTCCTGACACGATGGTGCAACTGTCCGATGAGGATGCGGAAAAGGTCCGTAAAACAATTGATATGTTCGACGATATGGACGACGTACAGGAAGTCTATACCAACGCTGACTTGCCGGACGATGACGACGAGGAATAAGAAAAAGCAGGCAGGCTTCAAATGAGCCTGCCTTTTTTATTATATTGTTTCACATTTTTGTCATTAGTGCCTTGTATAATAAATTGTAATAAGATGGTTTGAGGCAGAAGGCTGGAGGAAACAGTATGCTGGCGTTAGGAATTGATCCCGGTACCGCTATCTGCGGGTATGGGGTGGTAGAAATGAAAGGCAGTACGCTTAAGCCGGTATTTTATGGCTCTATACTGACCGGCAAGGACTGGTATCCGGAAGAGAGGCTGCTGAAGATCCACCAGGATGTTTCCGACATTATCAGTCATTTTAAGCCGGATTTTATGTCTGTGGAAAAACTGTATTTTAACCGCAATGTCAACACCGCGATCCCGGTTGCCCAGGCCAGAGGCGTAGTATTGCTGGCGGCGGCGGAGAAAAAATTGCCGGTGCTGGAATTTACTCCGATGCAGATAAAAAAATCGGTCACAGGCACCGGCGCGGCAGAAAAGAATCAGATTATCTTTATGGTACAGCGCCTGCTGGGAATCCGTGAAAAAATTGAGCCGGATGATACGGCGGACGCCCTGGCCGCCGCGATTTGTGGGCTGAACCAGGCAAGGGTGCTGCAGTTGCAGGCAACGGGCGGCGCACGGATCGGGGAAATCCTGGAAAAACAACGGAACCCGCTGAGCAAAAGATAGCAACGTGAAAATGATAGGTGCATCGTGCGTATATAGTTTTTTTTAACGAAAGAGCGCAGATAATCGTGGGAAAGTATTTGCTATCACGTTTCCACGGATATTTGTCAAAGACAGAGTTGGAGCGTGTATTATGATTGGTTCAGTACGAGGAACGGTAGCGTATCAGGCGGCAGAGTATTGCCTGATTGAAACGGCAGGCGGTGTCGGATACCGTGTGTTTATGCCGGTGTCCCAGATGCGCACCCTGTCCATGGGACAGGAGATCCGTGTTTTAACGTATACGTCTGTACGGGAGGATGCGATTCAGCTATACGGCTTTTTGACACAACAGTATTATGACCTGTTTGCGCTTCTGCTAAACGTAAGCGGTATAGGCCCTAAAGTTGCGATAGGTATTTTAGGAGCTGTCAGGCCGGAAGATTTTTATCTGGCGGTGCAGAGCCGGGATCTGAAAATGCTGACCAAGCTGCCCGGTATCGGAAAGAAAACGGCAGAACGTATGGTGCTGGAACTGAAGGATAAAATCGGTACACTGGAAAGCGAAGAGAATGACAGGGAATTTGCCGCTGCAGTCAGCGGCGAAGGCAAATCGGAAGCAATCAATGAAGCTATGGCCGCGCTGGTTGCATTAGGGTATTCCAATTCGGAAATTCTGCCGGTGCTGCGGAAGATTCCGGACTATGCTACACTGAAACGGGATGAGCTGATCCGAAGAGCCTTGCAGATTTTTGCTAAAAGATAAGAGAAGAAGGGGAAAACAATATGGATTTTGATGACCGGCTGGTGACATCGGAGACAATGGAGTCTGATGGGGAACAGTACAGTCTTCGCCCCCGGACGCTGGAAGAATATATCGGGCAGGATAAAGTAAAACAGAATATCTCGGTGTTCATTGAAGCGGCGTTGAAACGGAATGAGGCGCTGGATCATGTTTTGCTTTTTGGACCACCCGGTCTCGGGAAAACAACGCTGGCCAATATTATTGCCAATGAATTGCATGTAAATATGCGTGTTACATCAGGCCCTGCCATTATGCGGCAGGGTGATCTGGCCGCGATTCTCAGCACCCTGTCGGAGGGGGAGGTGCTGTTCATTGATGAGATTCACCGCCTGCCGAAAGCCGTAGAGGAGATACTGTATTCAGCCATGGAAGATTATCAGCTGGATATTGTCATCGGCAAAGGACCGGGCGCCCAGAATGTACGGCTGCCCCTTCCCAAATTTACACTGATTGGAGCCACCACAAGGCTGGGCTCTCTGGCGGCGCCGCTGCGTGACCGTTTTGGCGTACAGTGCCGTCTGGAATTTTATCAGCCGGAGCAGCTGCGCATTATTGTAAATAAATCAGCGGAGAAACTGGATGTTGCGATGACGCCGGAGGGCGCGCTGGAAATTGCCCGCCGTTCCCGGGGCACGCCCCGTGTGGCGAACCGCCTTCTGAAACGGGTACGGGATTTTGCCCAGGTACTTGGCCAGGCTGTCATTGATCAGAAGCTGGCCGATGAGGCTCTTTCCCGTCTGGAAGTTGACCGTTACGGGCTGGACCAGAATGACCGGCGTATCCTGCAGACAATTGTAAAGACGTTTGGCGGCGGACCTGTCGGTGTCGATACCATCGCCGCGGCTGTCAGTGAAGAGGCAGGCACAATCGAAGATGTGGTAGAACCATACCTGATGCAGCTGGGGCTGTTGCAGCGCACGCCCCGTGGGCGCGTGGCGACACGGGAAACGTACCGGTATCTTGGCGTCCCTTATCCGGATGATTCTGCAGGCAAATCGAAGATTGAACAGCCTTCACTATTGTAAAGGATAATTGTAAAGGATAAAGCGATGAAATTATTGTTGCATGCCTGCTGCGGTCCCTGTGCCTGTTATCCGACAAAGACGCTCACGGAGCAGGGCACGGATTTTACCCTGTTGTATTACAATCCGAATATTCATCCCTATAAGGAGTTTAAGCGCCGCCTGTCTGCGTTACGGGAACTGGCGGAAAAACAGGAATACCGGCTGATCATTGATAAGACCTATCCGCTGGAAGAATGCGTGAAAGGAATGCTGGAGGAACCGGTCGTACGTTGTGCGTTCTGTTACCGGATGCGTCTTCGTTACACGGCAAAATATGCGGCGGATCATGGGTTTACCGCATTTTCCACGACCTTGTTGTACAGTCCGTACCAGAAGCATGAGCTGATTGTACAGGCTGCGAAAGCAGCAGCGGAAGAATTTGGTGTGGAGTTTTATTATCAGGATTGGCGTCCCCATTATCAGGAAGGTGTGGATATCAGCCTGGCCTTGGGATTGTACCGTCAGCCGTATTGCGGCTGTGTGTTCAGCGAACGGGACCGCTACATGGAATGGAAAAAGCCAAAAACCGGAGCAGGGAACGAGAATAATCCTGAGGGAACGGATGCCGACGAAATTCAAACGGAGAGTAAGCCATTTATCCGTATAACGAAAAACATTATCCAGCTTCAGAAGCAGGAAACGATTTTATATAAATAGGTTTCGTCATATCTGTTTTTATTTTTTGTTTCGGGTTATGATATGAAAAATAATATTAAGACTTTTTTTTATGTATTCATCATCTTACTGACCTGCCTTTTTACCGGTCCGGTCCGTGCATCTTCGGACCTTGATGTGGGCCTGGTTGTTTCCCAGTTTTCTGCTGAATTGATTGCGCCGGCTTCTTTTGTGGCTACAGAACCGGATGGGAAGAAAACAAAATTAGAAAAGGGCAAGTTTTTTATTGCGGCCAATCAGGGAAAAATTACGCTGGGCAGCCACCAACTGGCCAGCGGAACTGTGTTGGAAATTGCGGAGCCGGAAAATACTGACAGTACTCCCACGGTTCGTCCCCGCCATCTTTTTTCCGTAAACCGGCAGGAGTATCGGGGAATTTTGAAAGTGTATGTGACAAATGAAGGAAAAAGCCTTACGGTAGTCAACAGGGTGCCTATGGAATATTATGTAAATTCCGTGTTGGGACCCAAGTCTTCCCCTATCTGGCCGGACGAAGCAATTAAAGCACAGGCTGTTGCTGTCCGCAGTCTGGGATGGTACTATAAAAACAATCCGGTAAGCGGTCTGTTTGCTGTACGGGCGGTGGAACCGGAAGCGTTTTATGGCGGCATCCGTAATGAGAATAAAAATATAACGAAGGTTGCGGCGCTGACTGCCGGAAAGGTTTTGTATTATAACGGGAAGCCTGCCGCGGCTTATACATGCGAAAGCAGCGGAGGCATGACTGTCAGCGCAACAGAAGTGCTGCAGAAGGATATTCCGTATTTGCAGCCTGTACTGGATTATGATTCGGACTGTCCCAGTTTTACCTGGGAAAAAAAGATACAGGCCGTGACGATCAGCCGGCTTTTAGAACAGGGCGGGCATAAAATTGGAAGACTGCGGGGATACCGCATATCTGACAGTGAAAAGCCAGACCTGAAGGACCGGTATCCCAGCGGCAGGATAAAGACGATATACTGGCAGGGCGAACTGGGAAGTGTAACCGTGAGCGGCCAGGAGTTTGCGGATATGCTGGCCTTAAGCAGCAACTGGTTTGACGTTTATGTAACGGATCCGGTACCTCAAAAACTCGATGTGCCCATTGAAAACGGCTATGGTATAGAAATTGGGAAAAAGCAGATTCCCATTGAAATCAAAGGACGCGAGAAAAATGCCTGGCAGTCTGTTATTCCCGGGTATCACTTCTTGGAAGGCACAGCAGAGGAAACCATTTTGTTTAAAGGAAAAGGAATCGGCCGGGGGCTTGGCTTGTCCAAATGGGGTGCCAAAGGCATGGCTGATGCGGCGCCGGAAAAAACAAAAGAGTATTACAAAACGATTTTGCAGCATTATTATCCGGGAACCTGTCTGGTTTCCGTGTACTGAAGGAACTGTATTTGAAACATTGCCCGTATACATTTAACGGACAGCCATCCATATAAAAAGAAAAGAGAACTGCTTTATGAAAGTTTCTGATTTTGATTACGTATTACCGAAAGAACGAATTGCCCAGCATCCTGTGGAACCGAGGGATCACAGCCGGCTTTTGGTGGTAGATAAAAATACCGGTGAGATGGAACATCGTCATTTTTATGATTTACCGGAATATCTGAAACCCGGCGATTTGCTGGTCTTTAATGATACCCGCGTGATTCCGGCCCGTTTGTATGGATATAAGGATACCGGGGCCCACGTGGAAGTGTTTTTGCTGACCCGCCTGAACAATACGGACTGGGAAGTGTTGGTGCGCCCCGGCAAAAAACTGCAGGTGGGGGCCCATATCAATTTCTCGGAAGAACTATCCGGGACGATTATTGACCATACGGATTTTGGCGGACGTATTATCCGTTTTGTATTTGAAGGCGTGTTCGAAGAGATTCTGGACCGGCTGGGGGAAGTGCCGCTGCCACCGTATATTACGGAAAAACTGGAAGACAAGGAACGGTATCAGACCGTTTACAACCGGGATCCGGGCTCGGCTGCGGCGCCTACTGCAGGCTTGCATTTTACAAAAAAACTTCTGCAGAAAATCAAAGACATGGGCTGTGAAGAAGTGTTTGTCACTCTTAATGTAGGCTTGGGCACGTTTCGTCCTGTAACAGAAGAGAATATAGAAGACCATCCTATGCATAAGGAATTTTACAGCGTGACCCCGGAAGCCGCCGCTGCCATCAACAAGGCGAAGGCGGAAGGACGCCGGATTATTGCTGTGGGTACTACGGCAGTGCGCACTCTGGAGTCTGCCGGCGCAACAGGCGAGGTGAAGGCCGGAGGAAACTGGACACAGATTTATATTTACCCGGGCTATCAGTGGCATATGGTAGACGCGTTGGTAACCAATTTCCATCTGCCTCAAAGCACGCTGCTGATGTTGGTGTCCTCCCTGTCATCACGGGAAGTGATGCTGCACACGTATGAGGAAGCCGTAAAATTGGAATATCGCTTTTTCTCGTTTGGAGATGCCATGTTTATTACAGAGTTGGATAAGAAATTGCCGACAGGTTTGGCTTAAATTTTTCAGGAGATATCATGCACGCAGTAACATACGAATTAATAAAAGAAGCAGCACGGGGAAAGGCCCGCAGGGGCCGGCTTCATACGCCGCACGGAACCTTTGAGACGCCCATGTTTATGCCGGTGGGGACTCAGGCTACTGTTAAAACGCTGTCGCCGGAAGAATTATACGATATGGAAAGCCAGGTGATACTGGCCAACACCTATCATCTGTTTTTGCGTCCCGGCAGCGAACTGGTAAAAAAGGCCGGCGGCTTGCATAAGTTTATGAATTACAATCGCGGCATGCTCACAGACAGCGGCGGCTTTCAGGTGTTCAGCCTGGGCGAGATGCGGAAGATTACAGAAGAGGGCGTTATGTTCCGCTCCCATATTGACGGCAGCAAACAGTTCCTGTCTCCGGAAGTTTCCGTACGGGTGCAGGAAGAACTGGGTGCCGACATTGCTATGGCTTTTGACGAATGCATTCCCTATCCGTCGGATCTTAATTATACGAAAAAGTCAACAGAACGCACGACCCGCTGGGCAGAGCGCTGCCTGAAAGCGCATACCCGTGAAGATCAGGCGCTGTTCGGTATTGTACAGGGCGGTATGTTCCCGGAATTACGGAAAATGAGTGCCCGGTCTCTGCAGGAAATGGACTTTGCCGGTTACGGCATCGGCGGGCTTTCGGTGGGAGAACCAAAACCAATAATGTATGAAGTGCTGGATCAGACTTCTGACTGGATGGATAAGCAGAAAGCCCGGTACCTGATGGGGGTTGGGACACCGGATTGCCTGGTGGAAGGCATTAATCTGGGCGTAGATATGTTCGACTGCGTGTTTCCGACCCGGGTGGCCCGCAACGGTACGGCCATGACAGCCAAGGGCCGGCAGGTAATTCGGAATGCTGTGTATGCGGAAGATTTCCGGCCGATTGACGAACACTGTAACTGCTACACCTGCCGTAATTATTCAAGGGCTTATATCCGTCACTTATTTAAAGCTGAAGAAACGTTTGGCTTGCGGCTGTTATCCATTCATAATCTGCATTTCCTGCTGGATTTTACAAAAAAGATCCGGGAAGCGATTGAACAGGATCGTTTCGGAGAATTTCGGAGAGAATTCTGGGACAACTGGGAAGAAAAGGACAAACGGCCTGACGATTTGCTATGACAGAGTTTCGGCAATATCCGGTATTGAAAAGGTTGAAACTAACGGTTGCATGTGGTAAAATATTATGTAATTTTGTGTGGTTTGTATGCTTAAATGCAAAAACTGCATAACTGACAACCGGGAGGTGTAAGATGACTGATGTGATGGTAATGGCTAATGCCATACTGCCGTTTATATTGATGGCGGCCATTTTTTATTTTATGTTATGGCGTCCCCAGAAGCAGGAGCAAAAGAAACGGAAAGAGATGCTGGATTCACTGAAACGCGGGGATAAGATCATAACCATTGGTGGTATGTACGGTACGCTGACCAAGGTAGGGCCGACGAAAGTGAAAGTCAGACTGGCGGAAGGCGTGGAAATTGATTTTGCCAGAACGGCTATCAGCGCTTTCCAGGACGCCGGTGCGGATGTTCAGCCCGAAAATCTGGATGCCTGATGGAACGGGACCTGTTGCAGGAAGAAAAACGCCGGGTGCGGCGTGAGTTAAAAGAAACTGCCGCACGTTTTCCGGAATGCTATGTTACCGAAGCAAGCCGGGCCGTTTGCGACACAATACTGCGAAGTGAAGAATATAAAGCGGCTTCCGTTATTTTCGGTTATCTTTCTTTCCATAATGAGATTTCTGTTGATGCTGTGTTGGAGACCGCGTTGCGTGAGGGCAAACGCGTTGCGGTACCGTGGATCGTTTCCCGGACGGAGATGAAAGCGGCAATGCTGGATTCACTGTCTGATCTGCCGCTTGACTGCTATGGTATCCGGACAGTGCGGGAACCGGCGACGCCTGTCAGACCGGAAGAAATCGGCCTGATTCTTGTGCCGGGGGCAGGTTTCTCACTGAACGGTTGCCGGATGGGAAGGGGAGCCGGTTTTTATGACCGCTTTCTTGTAAAAACCAGCGGTTTCCGTTTAGGTATAACCTGTGAGGCACTTTTGCGGGAAACAATTCCCGTGGATTCATACGACCGGAAGGTAGAAGCACTAGTCACGGAAACAAGGTTTATCCGCTGCACCGTCTCGTGAACTGAGTTTATAAATGTTACGTTGGTAACAAATGAAAGGGGTAAAGTATTTTGAGGTGGAATGAGTTGGGGAAGTTCCTGATCGTTGCGCTTGCAATTGTCGGGGGCTTTTGTATGTATATCCGGCCGCTGGCGAGCTCGGTCAAGCAGGGGCTGGATTTGCAGGGCGGTACCCATGTGGTGCTACAGGCAGTGGATACGCCCCAGTTAAAAGTGAATGATGACGCGCTGGACCGGGCGACCCACATTATTGAGCGGCGTGTAAACGCGTTGGGCCTGACGGAACCTGTGGTACAGCGTCAGGGGCGTGACCGCATCATAGTTGAACTGCCGGGCGTAAAGGATCCGGAAAAGGCAATTAATATGCTGGGCAAGACCGCTATGCTGGAGTTCAAGGACCCCAACAATAAAACGGTGCTGACCGGTACGGATCTGAAAGACGCGAAAGCAGTAGTCGGAAACGGAAACCAGCCGCTGGTTTCCATGGAATTTTCTGATGAGGGCGGACAGAAATTTGCAGATGTAACGGCCCGCAACGTGGGCAAGCGCATCGCAATAACCTTGGACGGGGAAGTACTGACCGCTCCGGTTGTGCAGGAAGCGATTACCGGCGGGCGCGCCCAGATTACCGGTAACCGTTCTATGGAAGAGGCTCAGCATCTGGCTATTTTACTGCGCAGCGGTTCTTTGCCGGTCAAACTGGAAATTATTGAAAACCGGACCGTGGGCCCGACCCTGGGGCAGGATTCCAAGGAAGCCAGCCAGAAAGCGTTCCTGATTGGTGTAGCCGGTGTCTTTGTATTCATGCTTCTGTTCTACCGTCTCAGCGGTCTTGTAGCGGATATCGCACTGCTGTTGTATACCATGCTGCTTCTGCTGGTCATGCGCTATTTAAACGCGACCCTGACGCTGCCGGGCATGGCGGGTATCATTCTGTCCATTGGTATGGCCGTTGACGCCAATGTACTGATCTTTGAACGGTTTAAGGAAGAAATCCGGAACGGCAAGACATTGCGCAGGGCTATGGATAACGGTTTCGGCCGCGCGCTGGTCACCATTCTCGACTCCAACATTACGACTCTGATGGCCTGTGCCGTATTGTTCTATCTGGGCACGGGTCCCATCAAAGGTTTTGCGGTTACGCTGGCTATCGGTGTTATTCTGAGCATGTTCTCGGCAGTTACAGTTACCAAGTTCCTGCTGAAGTTCCTGATTGATGCGAACTTTACCAAGAGCCCCACGGCTTTTGGCATCTCCGCTCCGAAAACAGAGGAGGTGGCAAAATGAAAAACTTTTCTATTGTTAAGAACTGGAAAATTTTCTTTGCGATCACGATTATCGGCCTGATTATCGGGTACGGTTCCATGATCACCCGCGGTTTCAACCTGGGTATTGATTTTACCGGCGGCAGCATCATGGATCTGAAGTTTGAAAAAGAAGTACAGGTTGCCCAGGTCCGTGAAGTATTGGGCAAGCATAATCTGGGAAGTGCCATTATCCAGTTGGAGAGTAATGATTCGGCGGCAACTTCGTCCCAGGGCGTTTTGATTCGTACGCCGGTCATTGCGGACAATGACCGTACGGCCGTGATGCAGGATATGGAAAAATCCCTGGGCAAGTTTGACATCCGCCGCGTGGAAAACGTCGGCGCTACGATCGGCGGCGAGCTGATCCAGCAGGCGGCCATCGCCATCTTCCTGTCCTGGGTGCTGATGGTGCTGTATATTACGATCCGGTTCCAACTGAATTTCGCACTTGCTGCCATCATCGCACTGATAGTTGACGTGTCGGTTACGTTGAGCTGGTTCTCCCTGCTTCAACTGGAAATCGACTCTACCTTCGTAGCGGCACTGCTGACGGTCGTAGGTTATTCCGTCAACGGTACCATCGTCATTTTTGACCGTATCCGTGAGAACCTGAAGGTGCATCGACGCAGCGAGACGGTAACGGATATGATTGATCACAGTATTAAATCTACGCTGACACGTACGATATACACCACGATTACAACTCTGTTTGCTATCGTAGCGATTTTCCTGTTTGGCGGAGAAACGATTCACAATTTTTCTTTCGCCATGCTGGTTGGCTGCTGCAGCGGCGCATATACCTCCATCCTGCTGGCAGGAACGATCTGGCTGTTCCTGCAGCATAAAAAAGCAGGGGAATAAAGTTGCTGGAAACTCATTTAACCGGTGTTTCCTTAATTAAAAAGGGCAGGCACTTTTCACGCCTGCCTTTTTTGTTTATAATATTAAGAAGTAAAGGAGCGTGTTTGCAATGCGGAAAATTATAATGCTGTGCCTGTGCCTGCTGATCAGTTTTTCTTTCAGTGCCTGCGGTAAGGAAGCAGAACCGACTAAGCCGGCTCCGAAACCGGCAAAGGCAGTGTTTGAAACGAGCATGGGTACGTTTACCTGCCGTCTGGAAACAAAACTGGCGCCGGTTACAACGGAAAACTTTATTAAACTGGCTAATAAAGGTTTTTATAATAATCTGATCTTCCATCGCGTGATTGACGGTTTTATGATCCAGGGCGGTTGCCCCAACGGAACAGGGACAGGTGGTCCGGGCTATACCATCAAAGATGAATTCAGTTCGGAACTGCGTCACAGCGGTCCGGGCGTTCTGTCCATGGCCAATGCGGGGCCCAATACCGGCGGCAGCCAGTTTTTCATTACCCTGAAGGCTACGCCATGGCTTGACAATCATCATGCGGTGTTCGGACGCGTGAGCGAAGGAATGGATGTAGTGCAGAAAATCGGACATACCAAAACAGACGCCAACGATAAGCCGGTGGAACCGGTTGTGATCCGTAAAGTGACCATAATCGAAGGCGAAGCGGCGAAATAAGAAAACATTGGTACAGCAAGCCCCCAGATGGCTGTAACTATACAGATCAATGATACAGCGATTCCGAAATTAAAAACGGAGAAGAACGTAAAGAATACGGAAAGCAAAACAGGGAAGGGAGTTAAGCAATTTGTCTTTTTTGTCAGACGAACATGTAATTGAGATCAACGATCAACAGGAAATGATAGGGATCCTGGGCCGGAACGACGAGTTCCTGCGGTTAATTGACGCAAGCTTTGACGCGACGGTCATGGCCCGGGGAAACAAAATTATCTTCAGCGGAAGTGAAGAAGAAAACCAGAAACTGGAACAGCTTTTTAAAGAACTGTTGTTTCTGTACCGGCAGGGCTTGCCGGTGACCAGCCATGATGTGAAGTACAGTATTTATATGGTGCAGGGCGGAGCAGTGGCAAAACTGCATAACATGTATGCGGAAACCCTGATCGTTACCTGGCGGGGACACCAGATCAAGGCGAAAACGCTGGGCCAGTGGAATTACGTACGGGCTATCAAAAATAATTTCATCACCTTCGGTATCGGGCCGGCAGGGACCGGTAAAACCTACCTTGCCGTTGCCATGGCGGTTACGGCGCTGAAAAAACGGGAAGTGGAACGGATCATCCTGACCCGCCCGGCAGTGGAGGCCGGAGAAAAGCTGGGCTTCCTGCCGGGGGATATGCAGGAAAAAGTAGACCCGTACCTGCGTCCGCTGTATGACGCACTGTTTGACATGCTGGGCAATGATACGGCGCAAAAGTATCTGGAACGGGGCACCATTGAAGTGGCTCCGCTGGCATATATGCGGGGACGTACCCTGAACGGTTCATTCATTATTTTGGATGAAGCGCAGAATACGACTCCCGAGCAGATGAAAATGATTCTGACCCGGTTTGGATTCGGTTCCCACATGGTGGTAACGGGGGATGCTACACAGATAGACCTTCCGTTGGGCAGGAAGAGCGGATTGATCCATGCGGCGAAAGTGCTGCGTGAAGTGCCGGGCATCAGTATCAATTATTTCGATGAAAAGGATGTGGTGCGACACGAAATCGTGGGCGCCATTATCAAGGCATACGAGCGGTTTGAACAGAATCCGGACAAAATGAAAGAAACGGAGAAACAGTATGAAGATTAGTTTCAGTGATGACCAGGATGAGGTACTGGTTCCGAAGGAAGCGGTCATGTTACTGAAACGTGGCCTGCAGGCAGTAGCAAAGTTGCATAAATTGTCTGCAAAAACCGAAGTGAGCGTGTCGTTGGTCAACGATGAGGTGATCCACGTGCTGAACAAGGATTACCGGGGTATCGACCGTCCTACCGATGTTCTTTCCTTTGCGCTTGATGAAGCGGAAGAACCAGTCGAGATTGGTGGCCCGGGCGATCATTTGCTGGGCGACATTATTATTTCGGCGGAAACAGCCTTACGCCAGGGAAAAGAATACGGGCACGGCTTCAACCGGGAACTGGTATATCTGGGGGTGCACAGCCTGCTCCATCTGCTTGGGTATGACCACATGAATAAAGAAGATAAGGCTGTGATGCGGGAAGAAGAAGAAAAAGCACTGCGGATGATCCATCTCAGCCAGGCTGATCTGGACGCGAAAATTGCAGAGGGCGACGCGGATCATTTTACAGCAGCTGTGGTCGATGCGGGGCCGGAAAAGCAAACACCCAGGTCCGCGCAAAGTGAAAAATCCAAAAATAAGCATGCAAAAAAGGTAAAACCCGCAAAAGATAAGATTGATAAAGAACTGAAGGAAGGGGAGAAAACGATGGGTCGCGATGACAGTCAAAAGAAGGACAAAACTGTTAAAAAATTGTTTAAAAAGGCATTAAAGACCCGTGAAAATGCGTATGTTCCTTTCTCAAAGTTTAAAGTGGGGGCAGCGGTTCTGACGGACTCGGGGGATATTTTTACCGGCTGTAATGTGGAGAATTCGTCCTTCGGCCTGACGGTCTGTGCGGAACGGGTGGCCATGTTTACGGCAGCGGCAGCCGGTGTCCGTCCCGGTGAAATCAGGATGTTGCTGGTAGTGGCGGATACGGAAGATGTGAC
The DNA here is from genome assembly GCF_056977735.1 of Succiniclasticum sp. Taxonomy (NCBI): domain Bacteria; kingdom Bacillati; phylum Bacillota; class Negativicutes; order Acidaminococcales; family Acidaminococcaceae; genus Succiniclasticum; species Succiniclasticum sp. The sequence goes on along the minus strand of NZ_DBMCWA010000016.1, from coordinate 26,753 downwards.
CTCGCCATGCGGCGCCTGCCGTCAGGTGATGGCGGAGTTTGAAATTCCGGTCATCGTTATGGCAAACGTGCGCGGCGATATGCAGATCGTAGAATTGGAAGAGTTGTTGCCATTCCGTTTTAAGGCAACGGATTTTGCGTAAGCGATATTTATAAATTGTGTAAGAAGATTAAGGAGTTTTTATGACTGAAAATAATCATCGTACAGGCTTTGCGGCACTTGTTGGCAGACCGAATGTCGGGAAATCCACGTTAATGAACGGGATGGTCGGAGAAAAAATCTCCATCATGAGCGACCGCCCCCAGACGACCCGTAACCGGATCATGGGCATTCTTTCTACTGACCGTGCCCAGATTATGTTTCTGGATACACCCGGTATACACAAGCCGATGCATAAACTGGGGGAGTATATGAACCAGGCGGCTATCGGTGCGCTGAACCAGGTTGATGTGGTGTTGTTTGTTGTTGACGCCAGCGAAAAAAAAGGAGCCGGCGAAAAATTTATCATTGAACATTTAAAGAAAGTCAATACGCCTGTGTTATTGGTGATTAATAAAATAGACAAGCTGGATGATAAGAGCAAATTGCTGGGTATTATGCAGAGTTATAAGGACGATTTGCAGTTTGCTGCAGTCATTCCCATCAGCGCGTTGCAACAGGATGGCTTTGCGGATTTGGAAGAAGAAATTGTCCGTCACCTGCCGGAAGGTTCCAGCATATTCCCTGAGGACGAGCTGACCGATCAGCCGATGCGGGTTATCGCAGGGGAAATGATCAGGGAAAAGGTGCTGCGCAATACTCACGATGAAGTGCCTCATGCGATTGCTGTCGAAGTTGATGAATACAAAGAACGCGTGAACGGATCGGTTTTTATCCGGGCGACGATTTTTGTGGAAAGGGAATCGCAGAAAGGGATCGTTATCGGGGCAAAGGGCAGTCTTCTGAAAAAAATCGGGCAGGAGGCCCGGCATGATATTGAAACCCTGACGGGTTGCAGCGTTTTTCTTGATTTGTGGGTCAAGGTGCAGGCCGACTGGCGTAATAAGTCGAAGCTGCTGAAAGAATTGGGGTACAAGGAAGGATAATATGTTTATCCTATTTTTGATTATACTTAATGCGCTGTTTGTAGCGGCGGAATATTCGCTGTCCCGGATCCGCCGGGCACAGCTGCAGGAAATGGAAGAACAGGGAATTTCCGGGGCGGAAACATTGTTGCAGATCTATGACCGGAAAAACCATTATATCAGTGCCTTGCAGATTGGGATTACCTCCATTTCACTGTTGCTTGGCTGGTATGGGGGCCCGTTTCTAGCGGAACGGCTTTTAGGGATGCCCGGCATGCAGCAATGGATGACGGAGACGGTTACGGCAGAGCAATACCAGTTGTTTGACTGGCTGCCCGATACGGCGTCCTCCCTCAGCCTGCTTTGCGCGTTCCTGATTTTGCTTTTGCTGCATGTGGTCATCGGGGAACTGGTGCCCCGTATCATTGTCTGGGATAACGTGGAAAATGTGATCGTACATCTGGGAACTCCATTGCGCGCCATTTACCTGCTTACGTATCCGCTGGTGGGCTTCACGTTCTGGATTGCCAAAGGCATTGCAAAGCTTTTTGGCGTAACGTATACGCCGGAAGAAGACATATCCCGCAGCGAGGAAGAACTGCGGGAAATTGTCAGTGCCAGTGAAAAGGAAGGCGAACTTGACAGCGCGGAACGTGTTTTGATTGACAATGTGTTTGAGTTTAACGATACGGTGGCCCGGGAAGTAATGGTTCCCCGGCAGGACATGGCCTGCGTATATGTGGACGACAGCCCGGAAGAAATCCGGGAGGTGATCCGTTCGACCCGCCATACACGTTTTCCTGTCTGTAAAGAAGATAAGGATCATATACTGGGGATTTTCCATGTAAGGGAGTTCCTTAATGCTGATGTGTCCCAGGGATTTGATATCCGTTCTGTGTTACGGAAAACCATCATGGTGCCGGATGGGATGAATGCATTGCGGGTGTTGCAGACTATGCAGAAGCAACACGTCCATCTGGCAATCGTCGTGGATGAATACGGCGGTACAGTGGGGCTGGTTACGCTGGAAGATCTGATGGAAGAAATTGTAGGCGATATTCAGGATGAATATGACGAACCGGAACCCCCGGACGTTTTGCCGCTGACGGATGGAAGCTTTAACCTGGACGGAGAGATGCCGCTGGATGACGTGGGTGATTTGTTGCATCTGTCATTCGAGGAAGAAGATGAAGACGACACATTGGGCGGTTATATCTTCAGCCGGCTGGGACGGAAGCCGGAAGAAGGCGATGAGGTTGCATGGAAAAACTGGACGTTTACGGTGTTGAAAATGGACCAGTTCCGAATTGAACGGGTGAAGGCGGAAAAAGCAGAAGCGGATTAAGACACCGCCGTTGTGTCAGAGACGATGGAAAGTTACCAGGACGAAATATTGATTTTACAAGTAAATAATTGGCAGACTGCAGATAAGAAAGTTGTGTGCTTTTCCCGGGAGCATGGGAAGATTGTGTTTATGGCCTACGGAGCCCGATATCCCAAAAGCATATCGGGACGTCTGCTGCAACCCTTTGCCTGCCTGGAAGCAGAGTTGTATCCGGGCAGCCGGGTGGATAAACTCAAAAACTGCCAGCTGGCAGCGCCCATGCCGCAACTTGGATTGGAACAAATGGCGTACGGTTTTCTTGTAGCTGAAATGACAGAACGGCTGATGGAGCAGGGCGAACCTTCGGAAGGCCTGTATTTATTGTTACGAAAAGCGTTGCAGCTGCTGGTAGAACGCAATCCGCGCCTGGTATCGCTTGCGTATCTGATACAGCTGCTGGATTATTGCGGGATCGGTCCCGTGTATGAAGTATGCGTCAATTGCAGCCGTCCTTCCGAAGGAGATGGCTGGTTCAGCGAGATGCAGGGCGGCTTCATCTGTAACGAGTGTCATTCCGGCCCGGGAAAGACGGAAGCGCTGCAGCCGTTCCACGAAGAGACACGCAGGTTGTGGCAGAAGTTACGTATGCTGGATTTTGCTGACCCCGGGCATTTTTCGGTAAAAGGCGCGGCGTTGATGGAATTGGAACAGATTTTGCACCGATATCTGGTGTATCAGACGGAGCAACCCGTAAAAAGTCTTGATTTCATACGGCAGATTGTGGAACAGAAAAATCAGTAAATCATTTGACAAAGCAGTCCGGACTTCATATAATATTTTGTAGCGATGATAAGACTAAGTATTCTGTCACTGCAGCGAGCCGGGAGGGTGCAAGCCGGCGACAGGCGGAAGAAGGCAGCTTTGAGCAGAATTGAATAAGCGTTGAGGCGGGTCATGTATGTTGTGACCAAGCAGGGTGGAACCGCGGAGATTCTCCGTCCCTGTAACATTTATTTGTTGCAGAGGCGGATTTTTTATTTGCGTCAGACTGATTGCAGAGGGAATAACCAGGCAGAGGGTTGCGCAAAAGTAACGGCTTTGTAACACGAAGGAGGAAAAAATGGATTTTCAGCAAATGATTTTGACATTGCAAAAGTTCTGGTCTGAACAGAATTGTATTTTGGGCCAGCCCTACGATATGGAAAAGGGGGCGGGTACCATGAACCCGTTGACTTTTTTGCGGGTTCTGGGACCGGAACCCTGGCGTGTGGCGTATGTGGAACCGTCCCGTCGTCCGGCAGACGGACGGTACGGCGACAACCCCAATCGCCTGTTCCAGCATCATCAGTATCAGGTAATCATCAAACCGTCTCCGGAAAACATTCAGGATTTGTATCTGCAGAGCCTGGCAGCTTTAGGCTTTAAAGCAGAGGAACATGATATCCGTTTTGTGGAGGACAACTGGGAATCGCCGACGCTGGGCGCCTGGGGCCTGGGCTGGGAAGTGTGGCTGGACGGTATGGAAATTACCCAGTTCACCTATTTCCAGCAGGTAGGCAGCCTGGACATCAAGCCGGTGGCTGTTGAAATCACCTACGGGCTGGAACGTATCGCCATGTACATCCAGGGAGTGGAAAATGTGTACGATGTGAAGTGGGTCGGCGATGTGACTTACGGCGATGTGTTCCATGACAACGAAGTGGAGCAGAGCTGGTATTCCTTCCAACTGGCAGATACCGATATGCTGTTTGACATGTTTGAAAAATTTGAAAAAGAAGCAGAACGGATCGTGGAGACCGGCAATATCCGCCCGGCTTATGATTATGTGCTTAAATGTTCCCATACTTTTAACCTGCTGGACAGCCGCGGCGCCATCAGCGTCAGCGAACGCGCCGCGTATATCGGGCGTGTGCGCCGTCTGGCGCGCCTGTGTGCCAAAGCCTATGTGGAACAAAGGGAAAAGATGGGCTTCCCGCTGCTGAAGGGAGGAAACAAATAATGAAAAAATTATTGTTTGAAATCGGAACGGAAGAATTGCCGGCGAATTATATGCCGAATATTTTAAAAGACCTGAAAGAGCTGGCAGTAAAAAAACTGCAGGATGCCCGGGTGCCATTTGCTGATGTAACCGTCCTGGGTACGCCCCGCCGTCTCGCCGTTCTTGTTGACGGAGTGGAAGAAACTCAGGCTGACAGTACGGAAGAATTCAAGGGCCCGGCTGTGAAGATTGCCTTTAAGGACGGGGAACCTACCAAAGCGGCCCAGGGCTTTGCCCGTGGCAAAGGCGTGGATGTGAAAGATCTGGTTGTACGGGATAATTATATTTATGCGGTTAAACATACCCAGGGCCGTGTCACTGCAGAACTGCTGCCAAATGTTCTGCAGGAGATCCTGACAAACATCCCGTTCCCCAACCATATGCGCTGGGCAGACTTTGATTTTCGTTTCCTGCGCCCTATCCGCTGGCTTGTTGCATTGTTCGGTACAGAAGTGGTGCCCGTTTCGGTTACGGATATTCAGTCTGACCGTTATACCATGGGGCACCGTTTCCTGAGCAACCGGAAAATCGAAATCCCGGTTGCTGATGATTACGAAAAAGTGTTGGAAGAAAATTTTGTCCTTGCAGACCAGGATAAGCGCCGGGAGATGATCCGGCAGCAGATTACCGAGCTGGCAAGAGAAGAAGGCGGCGATATTGAAATTGCACCTGACCTGTTGGAAGAAGTAAACTATCTGGTAGAATATCCCACACCATTATGCGGAACGTTTGAAGAAAAATATCTGGCCCTGCCGGAAGCCGCCATTATCACCCCCATGCGGGACCATCAGCGGTATTTCCCGGTACGCGGCAAAGACGGCAAACTGCTGAACAAGTTTATTGCTGTCCGTAACGGCGGCAAAGCATTTCTGGAGAATGTGACCCATGGCAATGAACGGGTATTGCGTGCCCGCTTAAGTGATGCGGAATTCTTCTTTAACGAAGACCGCAAACAGAAACTGGAAGCGTACGAAGAGAAGATCAAAACAGTTGTGTTCCAGGAAGGTCTGGGCAATATGTACGATAAGAGTCAGCGCCTGATCCGGCTGGTAGAGATGCTTCATTTCGGTCAGCAGAGCCGGTTGTCGCTGGATGATCTGAAGCGGGCTGCCCGCCTGTGCAAGTGCGACCTGGTTACCGGCATGGTTACAGAATTTACGGAACTGCAGGGTGTCATGGGACGGGAGTATGCGCGTCTGGATGGAGAAAAAGAAGGGATTTGTGAAGGTATCTTTGAACATTATCTGCCCCGTTTTGCCGGCGATGTGCTGCCCAAAACAGAAATCGGCCGGATCCTTGGTATTGCAGACAAGGTGGATAACATTGTAGCTACGTTCAGCAGGGGGAAGGCGCCCACCGGTTCCCAGGATCCTTTCGCACTGCGTCGTCAGGCTCTGGGTATCATCAATATACTGTTGGAAAGCAAAATGAATATGGACATGGCGAAGGTTGTAGGGGCATCTATCCTGCTTCTGAAAGTTCCCATGGAAAATATTAAAGAACTGGCAAAACAGATCCTTGACTTTATTAAGCTGCGCTTCCGTAACCTGATGCTGGATCAGAAGATCCGGTACGAAGTGATCGATGCCGTGCTGGCCGATGAGCGCAACAATAATCTGTACGATCTGTATCTGCGGGCACAGGCGCTGAATGAATATGTTGCAGGTGACAAAGCGGCGGATATGATTCAGGCGGCTACCCGTGTCAACAATCTCAGCAGCAAAGCGGAAGCAGAAGAGCCGATTCATGAAGGGCTGTTTAAAGAACAGGCGGAAAAGGACTTATATGCGGTTGTGAAGAAACTGGATACCGGGATGATCCCGCTGATGGTGCGCTGCGATTATGCAGGCGCGCTGGATATCCTCAGCGAACTGAACGCTCCGGTAAATAAGTTCTTTGACGATGTCATGGTAATGGATAAAGATGAGGCAATCAGAAATAACCGCTTGTCTTTGTTGTGTCTGGTGAAAGACCTGGTAAATGGTGTAGGAGATCTTTCCAAAATTGTCATGTGATTTTAGGCCGGTTATATCACGGGTGTGACTGCGCGCAAAGATTTCCAAGAAGCGACCTTGAATATCTGATAGAAGAGTGGTATAGTATATACTAAATAGGGGAATAATCTCACTTTGTGTGTACAATAAAAATTTTAAAAAGGAGTGGCATTTATGGAGAAAGAAAAAGAGTATCTCTTGTGGTTCGAACAGATGGAGCGCAAAGATGTGGCCATTGTAGGCGGTAAATCTTCTTCTTTGGGAGAAATGACCGCCAAAACAGATGTTCCGGTACCCTATGGGTATGCAACCACTGCGTATGCGTATCGTTATTTCATTGAGAAAACCGGCCTGAAACAGAAAATGGCTGACTTGATCGCCCAGCTGACTGATGTGGAAAACACTGCTCTGCTGCGGGATATCAGCGCCAAACTGCGTAAAGCCATTATGGATGAAGAAATGCCAAAGGATTTGCAGGCTGCTATCACGAAAGCCTATAAAGAACTGGGCAAAAAAGTTGGTGAGAAAGAACCGTATGTGGCCGTTCGGTCCAGCGCTACTGCGGAAGACTTGCCGGATGCCAGCTTTGCCGGGCAGCAGGATACCTACCTGAACGTCCAGGGCGCCAAGATGATTATTCAGAAAGTAAAGGAATGCTATGCTTCCTGCTTCACCGACCGTGCCGTGTACTATCGTGAGAAACAGGGCTTTGACCATCTGGACGTGGCATTGTCCGCTGTTATTCAGATGATGGTATATTCCAAGGCTGCCGGTGTTATGTTCACAGTTAACGTAGCTGACGGCGATGATAAGAATGTATTGATCGAAGGCGCTTACGGCCTGGGCGAATATGTGGTACAGGGAACCGTGACCCCGGATGATTATCTGGTTTCCAAAGATAAATTGGAAATTCTGGAAAAGACGGTTAATCCCCAGGAAGTAAAACTGATCCGCAAACCGGGCGGTGATGTGGAAGAAGTTCCTGTTCCTAAGGAAGAGGGAGAAGCCCAGAAGCTGACAGATGAGCAGATTAAAGAGCTGGCAGGCTATGCACTGAAAATTGAAAAGCATTACGGTTGCTATATGGATATGGAATGGGGTATTGACGAGCGGGACAATAAAATCTGGATCCTGCAGGCCCGTCCGGAAACCGTATGGAGCCGCCGCAAGGCAAAAGAAACTGCCAAAGCGGAAGAGAAGGGAGCGGTTACTACGGACAGAAAAGTTATTGTAAAAGGCGCGCCGGCAAGTCCCGGACAGGTTTCCGGCAAGGCACACGTAATTTTGGATCCGTCCATGATTGATGAATTCAAGCAGGGCGAAATTCTGGTAACGGAAATGACGGCTCCTGACTGGGTTCCGGCCATGAAGAAAGCCAAAGCTATCGTAACGGACAGCGGCGGAATGACTTGCCATGCTTCTATCGTAAGCCGTGAACTGGGGATTCCCTGTATTGTTGGCTGCAAGAGCCGGGGCGCCGCTGCTACGGCTTCTATTCCGAACGGTGCGGATATTACAGTTGACGCGACCCACGGCGTTGTATATGAAGGAATCTTGGAAGATGCCAAACCGGCTGCTGCTGCACCGGCTGCTGCGGGCGCAACCGTAACTGCGGAATTCTTCCCGCCCACCGGCACTAAGATTTATATGAACCTGGGCGATCCGGAACTGGCGGAAAAATATGCATCCCTGCCTTGCGACGGTATCGGCCTGATGCGTGAAGAGTTTATCTGGACTACGTACATCCATGAGCACCCGCTGTATCTGATCAAGACCGGTCATCCGGAAAAAGTGGTGGACCAGCTGGCCGAAGGGATTCGCCAGGTCTGCCAGGCTATGGCTCCGCGTCCGGTAACCCTCCGCTTCAGCGATTTCAAATCCAGTGAGTATCGTGATTTGAAAGGCGGCGATGAGTTCGAGCCCTATGAACCTTCCGCTCTGTTAGGCTGGCGCGGCGCTTCCCGTTATTACGATCCTAAATACATCGAAGCATTCAAGCTGGAATGCCAGGCTGTACGTAAAGTACGTGAAGAATTCGGTTTAAAGAACCTGAATGTTATGATTCCGTTCTGCCGCAACATCGACGAAGCCCGAAAAGTAACTGGCATTATGGCGGAACAGGGTCTGGCCCGCGGCAAAGATTTCAAAGTCTGGCTGATGGCTGAAATCCCATCCAATATTATTCTGGCCGATCAGTTTAATGAATTTGTAGATGGCTATTCTATTGGGTCTAACGATCTGACCATGCTGATTCTGGGTTGTGACCGGGATAACGATACTGTTTCCCATATCTATGATGAACGTAACCTGGCAGTACGCCGCGCCGTACGTCACCTCATTGAAGTGGCACACAAAGCAGGCAAGACCGTTTCTATCTGCGGTCAGGCTCCGTCCGTATATCCGGAATTCTGCGAATTCCTGATCAAGAGCGGCATCGACAGCATGTCCGTCAATCCGGATACTGTTAAATTCACCAAGAAGCTGGCCGCTCACATTGAACAGCGTATCCTGCTGGATTCCCTGACAGGAAGAGGCCGTCAGGAAGCAGAGGATCTGGACTGGTAACGTAATAAACTCTGTACATTTAGTTTTAATATAGTAAAGACATTTTTAAATCTGTATTAAGTGGTAACTCATAGGGGTTACCACTTTTTTTGTGAAAAATTGGAAAAATTGTCCTCTTATTGCAAATGAAACTATACATCCTTGTTAATTCAGTGATATAATTACTATGTATGCGTGTGCCAATTTATCGCTAAATAACAGACATAGCAATGGTAACGCATTGAGCCAGATTTTCTTTTCACGGCAACGGACAGGAAGGCAGAAATTCTTGTTTTGAAAAGGAGCTACCGTGAAAATGCAAATGTTCAATTATTTTTTGCTTGGTGCTGCAACCAGTACTTTTTTACAATATTGCAGCCGTTTTGTGCCGCTGTGGCATAAGATTCTGCTCAGCTTACTGGCAGGCGTCCTGTTTTGTTTAGCCGGGTTACGGTTACCATGGGGTTTGCGGCTGGTCTTAGTCTGGTTTTTTCTGTGGGGGCTGGTTGCAGAATCCTATGTAGATCTCCGGTACACAATCATTTTGGATGAAATTCTTCTTTTATTGTTGCTGGCCGGAATCGCGTATACCGGAGTGACAGGGTGCTCATGGAGGGATTCTTTTCTGGGGGCTCTGACCGGCAGCGCGTTGCTTGGTCTGGTCTTCGTTTTAAGTAAAGGCGGTATGGGGCTTGGGGATGTAAAATTCGCCGGAGTCCTGGGGATCTGGACTGGTATTTCTGGCATATTGGTAACATTATATCTTTCATTCTTCATTGGCGGCATCGTGGCATTGTTGCTTTGTGTGACACATAGAACTACCCTGAAAAGCAGGATTCCTTTTGGTCCCTGTCTCAGCGCGGGGGCAGCCATGAGTTTCTTCTTTTCTTCCCGCATTCTTGACTGGTATTGGTCTTTGCTTTTATGAATGGAGGCGGTGTCAGGATGCGTTTGATGTGGAGTATATTGGATCAGCTTTTGGGAAAGCCGGTCGTGCTGACGATTACGGGGACTTGCGTCAGAATCTGTGCGGATAGAAAATCTCTGGAGTATGAGCTCCCGGGAACCTTTCAGGATTATAATTACATAAAGCATGTGGAAGAAATGGCAGGCTGGTTACAGGCAGTCCTGCTGGAGAAAAAAATACGGATCAGGCAGTGCAGAATCGTTCTGGATACAGGACAGGCTTTTTTACAAACGGTAAAACTGCCGTCTCTGACAGCACAGGAACAGAAAAACTGGGTCCGTTGGGAAGGAAGCCAGTATGTTCCTTTTGAACCGGGAACGTATCAGGCTGTTATACTGCCCCGGCCTGAACCGGTTGCTGAAGGGAATATGCAGGAAAGTCAGGAAGCGGGCGCTCTGGCTTTTTCTTCAGAATGGAAAACAGAAGAGTCTTCGTTAATAGATTTTTTGCTGGTAGCAGTGCCTTTGGAGCAGATCGCGTCGCTGCAAAAACTGTGCATGTTCTTGAAGGCAGAACTGAAAGGAATCAGCGTTGAGGAACCAAAGCAGGGTGAACTGCCGATTGATTTACTTCCTGCAGTTTCAAAACAGGAAGCTTTACTGAAACGATGCTATAAAACGGCTGCAGGTATATGCCTTTTTCTGTCGTTGTTTCTGGCGGTCCGGGCCGGTATTTGCTGGCAGCGCGCAAAATGTGTTCATGCAGAAGCAGAACGTCAGCTTATGCCATACCGTTCTGTAAAAACAGCTTATGAAGAGGGAAGGCAAACAGATTACAGGATTCAAAATTATCGGCAGAGTCTGAAATATGTCAACCAGGCTGATCCAATTTGGAGTCTGGCGTTTCAGACAATAGGACAGACGATACCGGAAGGTTGCTGGTTAGTTGGGTTGCAGCAAAAGCGCTCTGCCCAATTGGAAATCAAAGGATATGCATTAGCGTTAACCCATGTTACAGATTTTTTGAAGCGGTTAGAAAGATCCGGCGCTTTTTCGGAGGTTCATATCGCGGAAAGCGGCGGTAAACGAATTACTGTTAAGGAGGGAGAAGAGAACGGAAAACGGGTAATTTCCTTTCTTTTTCTTGCAGAACTTGCTCCGGTACAGGAGGAGGGGATGCCATGAAACAGTTTTTTCTATCCTGTATCAAAAGTGAAAAAATAATTTTGCTGAAAAAGGGGATGACTGAGAACAGCAAAAACGCCTGTTGGCTGCTGCTTTCCGTGATTCTCTTAACCGGTACGGTAACAGGAATTGCAGGCCCATTGGAAGAACTCGTAAGCAAAATGACGGACCAGGCAAGGATTATGCAAAGGGAAATTGTCCGGTACCGTGAGTTTGCAGAACGTCCGGACCGGGTTCAGCAGCAGATGTTGCAGCGTCAATTACTGTTGAGATTAATGAATCTGATTCCTGAACAGATTAACGCGGAGAAAGAGGTACAACGGATATACCGACTGGCTGACCTTCACAATATAACGGTACAGAGTTTTAAACAGATACCCGATCGTACGGTACAGTCCAAAACAAAAAGCAACCGGATCAACAGACAGATTTGGGAAACAGAATTCTTTGGAACATGGAATAACCTGATACTTTTTTTAAATGATATAGAAACCCAGAGCCCCTGTACACGAATGGAAGCATTGCAGATTTGTAAGTCTGGCGGAACGGGAAAAAGTTTGACTTTTTACGGAACCGGCAGTAATACGGCATTGTCTGTAAAAGGCAGGATTTGTGTATATTATAATTCCAGCGGTCAGCAGCGTAAATCATCGCTGCCTGATCGGAGAAAGCAGGCGTCATCATGAATTTGCAGGACAAAAGACTACGTATCCTTATCATCGGTGTAATTGTTATTTTGGGAATCGTGGCATTCCGCGTCATATCAAATATCATGTCGCGGAATCAGGAGGCAAAAAGCAGCAACCAGGGCAGGACGGCGGTAATCACAGCTGCGTATCCGAAGCGGGAGACCATTATTCCAAAATTCCGCTTTTCCGGTACGCTGGATCCTGTCTGGCAGGCAGATGTCGCGGCTAAAGTCGATGGACGTATTGAAAAGGTTCTGGTCAGCGAAGGGCAGGCTGTGGCTGCAGGCCAGGCACTGGTGGTGTTGGAACAGGAGGATACAGCGGCAGGTGTAATGAATGCCAGAGGGTCTTATCTGGATGCCAAAACCAATTATGAAAAAGCCAGGATGGATGTACAGCGGTACGAAGAACTGTATAAGCGGGGCGCTGTATCAAAAGAATCGTTAGATAACATGCGGTTTGCTCTCGAAAATGCCAGAGGCAAGCTGGATGCGGCCAAAGGCAGTCTGGTCTCCGCGGAATCCGATATGGGCGGGACAACAGTCACAACACCGCGGGCCGGCGTGATCCAGAAACGGTATTTTCAGGAAGGGTATTATGCAAAAGTAGGTACGGCATTATTTAACATTGCGGATATATCTACACTGTCCGCAAAAATTGATATTCCGGAAGGATATGTGAACAGCGTGGCAGTTGGCGGGGAAGTCGAGTTTACCATCCCGTCAATGAGCGGGAATAACAAAAAGGTTAAAGGTACTATTATCCGGATCAGCCCTGTAGCGGTACAGCCATCCCGTACATTTGAAGCTGAGGTTATCGTAGATAACCGGGATAACCGGCTGCGCGGCGGTATGTACGCGGAGGCATTGATTACCGCGATTCCCAAAGAAAACGTGCTGACGATTCCCATGACGGCAATTTCCATGCGGGACGATCAGCGTACCTGTTACGTGATTGAAGATGGAAAAGCGGTACGCAGGATACTGACTACTGGGTATATCGGCGAAAATCTGGTCGAAGTACTGAATGGTGTAAATGAAAAAGACCATGTAATTACCGGTGGCCTGAACAAGGTTCGGGAAGGCGCTGATGTAAAGGTTTCTGAGAAGGGTACGAACGAATGATTGAAACATTTATCAAACGGCCAGTCTTTACTACCATGTTCATATTGGTGTTGATCGTCTTTGGTATCCGCTCTTACCCGGGACTGGGTGTGGATCTGTACCCGGATGTGGATCTGCCCATGGTAGGCGTTACCGTCACCTATGAAGGAACGGCGCCGGAAGAAATGGAGACCCTGGTTACCAAGCCTATTGAAAGCCGGGTCAGCCAGGTATCCGGAATCAAGACGATTACGTCAACAATCCGGGAAGGTTATTCCCAGACGATTCTGGAATTTGAAATAGGGACGGATCCCCGGCAGATGGCAAGTGAGGTACGTGAAAAAGTTGCCGGTGTGCGCCGGCGCCTGCCTGACGATATCGACGAACCGGTGGTACAGCGTTTTGACATGGCGTCTCAGGCTATTGCGACCTATTCGTTTTCATCTGAAAAACGCAGTACTGGCGAAGTCCGCCGTATCGTTAACGATGTGGTGATTGATGGCTTGCAGATGCTGGAAGGTGTGGCGGATGTTACCGTTTACGGTTCGGCAGACCGGGCTATCAAGGTTCATGTAAAGTCAGACAAACTGAGTCAGTATGGCATATCTTTCCAGACGGTTCTGTCGAAAGTTAACAGTGCTAACATTAATACGCCCGGTGGCAAGGTCAGGGATAACAATAATACAATAACCGTGCGGACCATCGGCAAGCTGAACACGGTGGATGATTTTAAACAGATCATCGTAGCCAACAAAGACGGGAAAGCCATCCGGCTCACAGAGGTAGCAGATGTGGAGGACAGTTGGGAAGATGCGGAGTCCTTCTCACGTACTAACGGTGTTCCTTCTGTAACTATGGCCGTCCGTAAGCAGAGCCGGACTAATACGGTAGAGGTCATTGATACGGTAAACAGGGAATTGAAAAAAATCATGGAGCAGGATATGCCTCCGGATATCCATATGGATGTAGTACGGGATCAAAGCCGCTATATCCGGGAAAATGTAGCGGATGTGTGGAATACGATTCTGTTTGGCGGTTTTCTGGCGCTTCTGATTACCTATATGTTTTTAGGGGATCTTCGGGCTACTATTATCGGCGGTCTGGCCATACCTACGTCCATTATTGCAACCTTCTTCCTGATGGATATCATGGGCTTTACGCTGAACAATATGTCCCTTATGGGGTTGTCGCTGGCCGTTGGTTTCCTCATTGACGATGCCATCGTACTGGTAGAAAATATTTTCCGGCATATGGAAATGGGAAAAAATCCGTTCCTTGCGTCAGCTGATGCCACAAAAGAATTAGTGCTGGCTATTTTGGCGACATCCATGTCCCTGATGGCAGTATTTGTACCTATCGGAAGCATGGGAGAAACGATTGGGCAGTTCTTCAAACAGTTCGGGCTGACGGTAGCCTTTGCGCTGGCTTTTTCTACAATTTCCGCTTACACATTAACCCCAATGGTTTCCGCCCACTGGCTGAAGCCGCCCGGAGAAGACAAGACGCTGCGTCCGAAATTTGTGGATTCTGTATTGAAAAGCTTTAATAACGGCTTTGAATATGTACGGGCGCTGTATAATGAGCTGATGGCTTTTGCAATCAGGCATCCTAAAAAGATTGTAGCCGGCTCACTGGTCACGCTGGTTTTTAATTTATTCCTCCTGCCGTTTTTGGGAACGGAACTGCAACCTATTTATGATTCCGGTGAATTCCGTATCAACATGAAAGCCCCCGCCGGTATCGGCCTGGACCAGATGGCGGCGTGGTCCAGATATCTGGAAGATACCGTCATGAAAATTAAGGAAGTTAATGTTACGGCCATGCACCTGGGGGGTGTCCGTACCCAGGTGAACGAAGGCAGTATTGAAGTGAAGCTGAAGCCTCTGGAAGAACGGAAACGAGGAATGCTGGACATTATGAGTGAACTCCGTAAAGATTTCCGGGATATCGGCGAGATGCAGGTGTCGGTAGTGACCAACCAGGGAAGCCGCGGCGATCCGCGTCCGGTACAGATTGGCCTGCGGGGCAGCGACCTGGTGCGCCTGACAAAATATGCCAATGATCTGGCAGAAAAGATCCGGCAGGTGCCGGGTTCTGCAGACGTAGAAGTGATCGGTGTCGATCCGGAACCGGAAATCATGGTGCGTCTGGATCAGACAAAGGCCAGTCAGCTGGGTTTGGATAATGCCAGCGTGGGCCGGGTCGTGCAATATGCCTTCCAGGGTAAAAGTACGGGCAACTCTTATACGATTGGCAACAATGATTATGATATTATATTGCAGTTGGATAAAGCTGACCGCCGGACGATTCAGGACGTGGAGAACCTGCGGGTCTCTACTGAATCCGGAGAATTTGTACGCTTAGGCGACGTGGCAGAAGTAAAGCTGGGCTCCGGGCCGACCCGTATTGACCGGGAAGGACGGCAACGGCAGATCGGTGTATATTCCAATGCAGTGGGAACTTCTCCCGGTGACTTGCTGAAAGTAATTGAGGGACAGCTGATTCCTGAGCTGAATATGGATATTGGCTACCGTTATAAACTGATCGGTAACTCAGATATGATGAGCCGTATTTTTGGGGAAATTGCCAAGGCGGTTATTCTGGCCATTGTTTTGATTTATATGGTACTGGCGGCAGAGTTTGAAAGCTTTTCCCAGCCCTTTGTTATTATGATGAGCCTTCCCTTTGCCATTATCGGTGCGGTACTGGGTCTGCTGGTCGCCAATCAGACCGGTAACATGATGTCCCTTATCGGTGTAACCATGCTGCTTGGTTTGGTTACGAAAAACGCAATCCTGCTGGTTGACTATGCAAATCAGGCAAGAGAGAACGGAATGCCGCTGAAGGAAGCGATTCTGGAAGCCTGTTCTTTGCGTCTCCGTCCTATTTTCATGACCACCCTGTCCACCATGCTGGGTATGCTGCCTGTAGCATTGGGCATAGGCGCCGGTGCTGAATTGCGCCAGAGTATGGGCGTGGTTTTGATTGGCGGCCTGACAACATCCACCTTGCTGACGTTGGTGGTAGTTCCTTTGATTTATCTGCTGACAGAGGAGTATAAAGAAAAGAGAAAGGCGAGGGCAGCAGATTAATTTGACAGGAGAAAACTGGCAGATCCGTATGTATGATAATCTGTCGGCTAAGGAGGATACATGAGTTACGAAACGGATATTCATGATTTACTGGAGGCGTACAAATCCGGAGATTTATCAGAAGATGAAGTGATCAGCCGGTTTCACCGTCTTAATGTAACGGATCTGGGATATGCCTGTCTGGATCATGACAGAAGTCTTCGCCGCGGCTTTCCTGAAGTTGTTTATTGCGAGGGGAAAACGATTCCGCAAGCTGCCTCTATTTTAACGGTACTGGCATCCCGTCACGCAAATGTACTGGGTACAAGGGCTTCGCGGGAACTGTATGAGACGGTAAAACCGGATTTGCCTGAGGCACTTTATTATGAGCAGGCCCGGCTGATTGTTCTGGAAAAAGAACCGTTGCCGAAAGACCCGGATCATAAGATTGCGGTTATTACTGCAGGGACCAGCGATGTACCGATAGCTGAAGAAGCAGCGGTAACGGCAGAAACAATGGGCAACGAAGTTATGCGTATTTATGACGTGGGCGTTGCAGGGATCCATCGGCTGCTTGGCCGCGTGGAGGAGATACGCAGCGCGAATGTCATTATTGTCATTGCCGGCATGGAAGGCGCGTTGGCAAGTGTAGTAGGCGGTCTGGTGGATAAACCTGTGATTGCGGTGCCTACCAGTGTTGGCTATGGTGCAAACTTTAAAGGACTGTCTGCATTGCTGGGTATGCTGAACAGTTGCAGCGCAGGCGTGGCCGTGGTAAACATTGACAACGGATTTGGCGCCGGGCGTATGGCCAGCATCATTAATCACCTGAGATAGTTTTTCTGTCCTCGCTGCCGGAAGCCCGGTTGCATTCGTCAGAAGACGGTTAAAGAAATTTTAAGAAAAAAGTGGCCGGAGGCCAAAATACATTCTGCAGCAGGCAAGAGCCTGTCAGCGGAAAATCGGAGAAAAATATGAAAACCTTATATGTAGAGCCGTTTGCCGGTATCAGCGGCAACATGTTACTTGGAGCCTTGATGGATGCAGGAGTGCCGTTTGCGTATTTACGGGAAGAATTTGTAAAACTGCATTTGGGAGACTATGAATTAGTTCATAAGAGTGTGAATAAGAGTGGGATTCAGGCGCAGTATTTTAATGTAATGTTGCCGGAAGAACACCATCATGATCATCATGAACAGGAGCATGGTCATAGTCATGCTTCAGAACATGGGGAAGAGATGGTTCATGATCATGCCTGGATGCATGCTCATGGGATAGCCCATAGCCATGATACGGCTGAAGGGTATCATCATGAACATTGCGACCATGCTGCTAACCATCAAGAACATCATCACCATCACGGGCATCATCATGAGCATCGTAATCTTCATGACATTGAAGAAATATTGGAACATTCTGATTTAACGCCAGAAGTAATCGCCAAAGCGAGAAATGTTTTTCTTGCAATTGCTGAAGCAGAAGCAAAAGTTCACGGCAGTACAATTGAAGAAATTCATTTCCATGAAGTAGGTGCAATTGATACCATTATTGATGTTGTCGGCAATATTCTCGCATTACAGTATCTGGGGATTGAAAAGATTTTCACAACCCCTGTGAATACGGGATTTGGATTTGTGGAATGCGCGCACGGACAGATGCCGGTACCGGCTCCTGCTACTGCGGAACTTCTGAAAGGAATACCGCACTACAGGGGTACCGTAGACAAGGAAATGACAACGCCTACCGGGGCTGCGCTGTTAAAAGTGCTGGCTGTTCCGGTAGAGGAAGTGCCTGATGGGTTTACGGTAGACCGAATTGGCTATGGGGCAGGCACCCGGGAAGTTTCTATACCCAATGTGCTTCGCGTCAGTGTGGGTACATATGAAGAAGGTGTTATGGCAACTGTTCGCGGTAATGGTTGTGAATCCCTGATTATGCTGGAATGTAATCTCGATGATTTGAATCCGGAAATTTTACCTTATGTATTGGATAAACTGTTGGAAGCAGGGGCAAACGATGCCTGGATCCAACCTGTCATCATGAAAAAGGGCCGCCCGGCACAGATGTTAAAAGTACTTTGCCGGGAATCATTGCAACAAAAAATGCAGCAGATTATGTTTTTGGAAACTACTACGCTGGGAATTCGGGCGTATCCGGTTACGCGTATTGCACTGGAACGCCGCTGGAAAGAAGCAGATACGCCCTGGGGAAAGGTACGTGTCAAAGAAGGGCTGTTGAATGGGCAGGTAATCAATTCGGTACCGGAGTTTGAAGACTGTAAGCATATAGCTCTGGAAAGCGGACAACCCTTAAAGAAAGTACATGCAGCTGCATTGAAAGATAACGGTTGATTATATCTTCTACAGGATATAAATCAGAAATTGAGGGACCCATTTTGGACTTTGAAGATTATATTAATACAATTGAAGAAACGTTGTGTGCTTTAGGAAATGTGCAGACTAAAGCTATTAATTACGGCGCCCAGATCATCTTAACGGATGCCGGTAAAAAAGTTACGCTGAATATTTATAACGGGAAAAAAGGAATCCGTCTGGTTTGGGGTGGCGGAGATTCTGAACTGCAGAAGAAGGCTGTTGCTTTAGTCCATAGCAGCCCCGGACAAACTGACTCGATTCTATCTGATGAACCGGATTTTCCCGGTATCTGGATGGGAAGCGACGAAAGCGGCAAAGGTGATTATTTTGGTCCGTTGGTGGTTGCATCGGTGTGTCTGGATGTACAGGGCGGCAACTCTTTACGGAATGTCGGCGTAAGAGATTGTAAAGCATTAACGGATACAAAGATTCTGGAGTTGGCAGAAGTGATACAAAAGACAGCGCTGGCTTACAGTGTGCTGGTTATGAAACCGCATGCCTATAATATGCGGTATGAACAGGTGCAAAAGCAGGGCGGTAATTTGAATACCCTGTTAGCGTTGGGACATATTGCTGCGTTAAAACAAACGTGGCAGAAGTACCCGGAATGCAACAGGGCTGTGGTAGATCAGTTTGCCAATAATGAAGTTATACCGGATGGTGTTCATGCCTTTGCACCGGAAATGAAAGTGTTCCAGCGTCCTCGGGCAGAAGAAGACATTGCGGTTGCTGCGGCCAGTGTATTGGCCAGGGCTGCTTTTTTGCAGACGATTCAGGAACTGGGACAGGAAGCGGGTATTGGCCGGATTCCTAAAGGCGGCGGGGAGGCCGCCACGAATGCGGCTCGTCGCCTGGTTCAAAAACAGGGAGCAGGAATATTAGGAAACTATGTAAAATTGCATTTTGCCAATACGCAAAAACTGTGACTATCATGTTTTGGAAGGATTCACAGCAGAAAACCTGGTGACCAAGAGAATGCATCGAAATAAACTTTACAAGCGGCTTGCGCTGCTGGCAACTTTTGTACTTGCTGTTTCGGCAGCAGTCATTTACTTCACATTTGATATCCGCGCAATAGACTATCTGACCATGTTTTCTTCATGGTCTGTTTTGTGCGCAATTGGTTCGCTGGCAATAGGGTTGTTTTTTGACGGTACACGCCTGTTGACCTTAGCCCGTGTGACAGGGGAAGAGTTATCATTGGCTGATGTTACGAAGGTAGTGCTGAGCAATTATTTTCTGGCTCTTTTGACCCCCGGGGCATCCGGAGGAGCTATTGCCCAGGTTATGTTTATGCGACGTGCCGGCGTGCCGGTGGCACGTTCAACGCTTATCATCTTAGTCAGGACCATTATGTCTATCTTTTTCCTGATTATTATGGTTCCGTTCTTTATGGAACAGGATGAAGCCATTACCAGTTGGATCCCGTTGCCCATAATTGTCACAGTGTCATTGATATTTATAGCTATTCCTGTTACGGCAATTATCCTTATGCACACGGATTATCCGGAACGGATTATTTACTATTTCTCCCAATATTTTAAACATGAACGGAGGCGGCAGGCTTTCCAATGGTATCGTGATTTTCGTCAGGCCGTTTATATTATGGGAAAACAGCCAGTCATGGTGCTTCGTGCTTTTATTGAATCGGGAGTCAGTCTTACGTTTATATATCTGACAGTTCCGTGCTTTTTTATGGGACTTCAGTTTTCTTTTGATATTGTTCAGGTACTGGGACGGATGTACCTTCTTAATCTTGTGCTTTATTTTTCGCCAACACCTGGAGGAAGCGGTATTGCAGAAGCCGGTTTTGTCGTACTGTTTAATCAGCTGGTACCCAGCGGCACTGTTGGAATTCTTGCAGTATTATGGAGATTCACAGCGGAATATCTTCCGTTTGTTTTAGGCGCCTGCATCACGTTACGTGCATTTGGCTCCAATGTACTTTCCATAGCGGATAAGAATAAAGGGAAGGATAAGGAAGGAAACGAAGAATGAAACATATTTCCCGGAATGTGTTTATCGTTTTGCTGCTTCTTTCTGCATTTGCGGCTTTATTTGCCAATGCTGCTCTTCCTTTCTTTTACACTGATGAGCAGATTTTTGCGGAAACCGCAAAAGAGATGCTGCAGTTCCGTGATTATCTGGTGCCGCGCCTTCATAACGAATACCTTCTGAACATGCCTCCTCTGTATTACTGGATTCTGGCAGGTTCGGTTTCCGCTTTTGGCGACAATCTGTTTGCCATGCGTTTCCCAGCAGCTATAATGGGTATTTTGACGGTAATGATGGTTTATGTCGCTTCAACAAAATTATGGAATGAACGTATCGGTTTTTGGGCAGGATTGATTTTAAGCAGCAATATGCTGTTTTTTTACTCTGGTAAGGCTTCGGCTGCGGATACAACCTGTTTGTTTTTCGTAACCGGAACCTTACTTTGCTTTTTATGTGAAAAATATTGGCTTCAGTATGTTTTTGGCGGAATGGCAGTCCTGGCGATGGGATTTTCCGGGTTGCTTTTTCCCACCGGGATTTTGCTTATTTACTTATTGATGTCGGGGCAAATGCACCGCGTGCTCAGGATGCATGTATTGCCGGGGCTTGTGCTGAGTTGTGTATTTTTTATTCCCTGGTACTATCTTGCTTATGAAACTTATGGTATGGAATTTTGTAAAGCGGTTTTCAGTTATGAATCCTTGTTTTGTATCGGAAGAATCGGTGAGGCACCCCAAAATTTTTTCCTATGGCGATATCCTTTTCTTATCATATTGGCAGGCATTTTTCCCTGGACCGGATTATTGATGAAATCCATTAAAGACGGAATATGTGAAAGCAGGACTATTGATTTGCAGAGAAACACATTTTTAAATTTATGGTGGTTACTTGCAATAGTTGTTTTTACTTTGTGTTCTGTTAAGCAGTCCGGTATGTTGATTATTGTATTTCCTGCCCTGGCTATGCTGACCAGCTGGAATATGGAACGGATGATCCGGGAGGACCGTAATCACTTTACAAGTTGGGCTTTTAGCAGCGTAGCGGCATATATTGTGGCTGCAACGCTTTTGATCATTGGTTTTTGGCATGTACAGGAACTGGCTTTTGGCAGTATGGTTCTGGGTGTCGTTATCCTGATACTGGGCGGTGCTGTGGCTGTTTCGTTGCTCATGTTTAAGGATGGGATGCTGGCTGCCTGGCTGCATGTGGCTACAGCTTTTATGATACTGATTATTGTCAGCACTTTCCTGTTGCCGGTTGCGGCAGATATTCTGATGTGAATGAAATAATCTTACGCAAATGAAAATTGTGCCTGCTAAAAAAATGAAATACATACAATATTAAGGATAAAGAGGATTATCGCGCTATGAGAGAATTTAACCTTCCTTTATTTATGAAAGTTAAGCCGGATGTATTAAAAGAATTGAAAGAGAATCTCGATTTGTATTTTCCGGATATTATCAGAAAAAAAGTTCTGATTCTGACTACTGAAGGTCTTTTGCAGAAACTGGAGAAGAAAGTGACAGTGCTGCTGTCGCAGCTGGAAGAATATGAGGTCGTTACCGTAGAAACCAGCTCTTATGATTATGCAGTATCCGTTGCAAAAAAAATAAGTATGGAAGGCGTGCGGATGATTATCGGATTCGGCGGCGGCACGGCTCTCGATACGGCAAAGTACGCGGCTTTTGTGGCCAATGTGCCATATATTGCTATTCCCACGGCTCTAAGCAATGATGGTGTTTGTTCTCCCGTTTCGGTTCTATTTTCCAAGGGGAACAGAACGCATTCTTTTACGTCGAAAACACCGGACGGGCTTCTCATTGATACGGGTATTATTTTAAAATCGCCCCGTTTATTATTGGAGGCAGGCGTAGGTGATATTATCAGCAATTATACGGCTCTTTATGACTGGGAACTGGATTGTAAATTTAACCACGGACAGCCTAATGACTTTGCGTATATGCTTTCGGAAAGGGCACTCAATGCGTTGTTGTATTCCAATATTAAATCTTTTACCAGTCCGGAGGGTGTTAAAATGCTGGCCCAATCCCTGGTGTTAGGAGGCCTTGCCATGCAGAT
Source organism: Succiniclasticum sp. (assembly GCF_056977735.1). Classification (NCBI taxonomy): domain Bacteria; kingdom Bacillati; phylum Bacillota; class Negativicutes; order Acidaminococcales; family Acidaminococcaceae; genus Succiniclasticum; species Succiniclasticum sp. The sequence goes on along the minus strand of NZ_DBMCWA010000016.1, from coordinate 4,386 downwards.
AGCAGGCAGCTCACGTCCCTGCAGCGGATCAGATCATCTGTTCTGTCATGCGTTAGATGAATTATTTGACCATGGGCTTCCCCACGGGATTGCGGTGGGAATCGGAACGATTGGTGCTGCATGGCTGCAGAAGCGCGATTACAGGATGTTGTTGGAGTTTTTAAAAGATTATGGCATTGATATTAACCCAAAACGCCGGGGAATTACTGAGGTAATGTTTGTCAGGGCTTGGCTGTTTGCACGGGAAGTCCGCAAAGAACGGTATACGGTTTTAAATAATATGGAAATGATGCCAAAACGGATGAAAGAGGATATGTTCAAAGAGCTTTACGCTATGATGTGCCGGATATAATGCCGCTATTGGAGCAGTTTCAGAAAACACGTTGAATAAAACTGAATAAGAATAAGCGCCGAAAGCTATTCCTGCCCTTCTTTCTTGTCTCAAGAAAGAAGGGCAGGAAAATACTTCGACGCTTTTTGATTTTGCCTGAATGATTACAGCTACAGCAGTTCTTTCAATTCATCCAGCTTTCTTGCAAATTTATCTAACGTAACCTGTACCGGTTGCGGCGTGTTCAAATCTACGCCTGCAGTTTTTAAAATGTTAAGGCTGTAATCACTGCCACCTGCATGTAAAAAATCCAGATACTTTTTCACTGCCGAATCAGTTTGACAGGAGTTTGGTACGTTATCGGATTTATTATCGGCTTGGGATTTTGCCGGATTTTTACCGGCTGTTTCTTTCAGGATCGCTTCGCTGAAGGAAGTGGCGGCGCTGAAGCCGGTAGCGTATTTATACACATAAAAAGGAGTATAGAAATGGGGGATACGGCTCCACTCGCTTCTTAACTCTCTGTCAACGGTCAGCGAAGGACCATAATATATCCGGTTACTTTCCAGCCAATAGTTTTCCAGCTCTTCAGCCTGCAGGGATTCACCTGCTGTGATTTTATCATGAATGTATTTTTCAAATTCTGCAAATTGTACCTGGCGGTATACGGTGGTACGTACAGCTTCCAGGAACTGGTTCAGCAAAAAGATTTTCTGCGTTCTGTCTGCATTGGCAAGCGAATATTCCAAAAGAAGATTTTCATTGGTTGTTGAAGCCACTTCAGCACAAAAGATACTGTATTCGCTTTTTGCATAAGGCTGTGCCAGGCTGCTGAAATAGCTGTGAAGCGAGTGGCCCAGTTCATGGGCCAGCGTGGAAACGCTGCTGTAACGGGGTTGGAAGTTTAACAAAACATAAGGATGGACCCCGTATACGCCCCAGGAATAAGCGCCGCTCCGTTTTCCCTTGTTTTCATATATATCAATCCATCCTTCCGTCATACCTTTCTGTAATGCGTCAATATAAGATTGACCCAACGGCTGCAGCGCATTTTTCACGATTTCGCAGGCTTCAGAAAATGAGCAGGAAAAGCGTTTTTCCCCTTCCTGAGATAAGGGGACATACAAATCGTACGGGTGGAATTCATCATAACCCAGCATTTCTTTTTTCAGTGTAATATATTTGTGCAGCGGCTTTAAATTGGCATGTATGGTATCTATCAGACCGTTGTACAGACTGACAGGGATGTTTTCTTCTGCCAGACTGGCCTCCATGGCATTGTGATAGCCGCGGACCCGCGCGTAAAAGTAACGGCTGCGACAGGCTCCGGTCAGTGTTGCGGCCAGCGTGTTTCGGTAATTATGATAAGTGTTCATCAGACCGGCAAATGAATTTTTACGTAAAACGCGGTCACCACTGGACATGTTCAGCATGTAGCAGCCTTCGCTTACAATTGCATCGTGGCCATTATGGTCTTTGATGGTTGGAAATTCTATGTCGGCAGATACCAGAGCCCGGAATGCGGTGGCGGCGGTTCCTGTAGCCAGCTGGCTTTGTGCCAGGATTGCTTCCTGTTCCCCGGGCAGTACGTGCTCCTTCATTCGTTCCAGGTCTTCCAGATAAAAACTGTAATCGGAGAACAGGGGATCGCTTTTTAATATCTCCATTTGTTCTTTTGAGAGTGAAGTGACTTCAGAATCAATAAAGGAGACTGCATTGTAAAAAGAATCCAGAATCCCTTCCGCTTTTCCCGAAAGGGCCTGGGCGTTTGCGTCGCTGTTGTCCGCATCCTGCTGCAGGCGGGCGTAGGCGTATATTTTATCAATTTCCTGAGACATGCGATCCCGTAATTGCAAGGCCTGTAACAGTTTTCTGGAGTCTTTCAGGCTTCCCCTGCATGTTTCCAGTTCTTCAATCAGCTCTTTTAAGCCGGCACAGGCTTTTTCCCAGTTTTCCTGTGTAGCATAGATATCCTGGATCTTCCATTGGCAGATGGCAGGAATATCTTTTCTGTTAACATTGCTTCCGTGAGATGGTGTATTCATAATGCCTCCTCGAAATCTTATTGCATTTTACTTAATTCTTTACTATTATATCACTATAGGTCGTGAAATGAAGTGCTTTTTGGAAAAGGAATTATCATGCAGGCATTTTTTATTGGAACAAACAGTAAATATATTCATACAGCGCTGGGGATTCGTTATGTGACGGAATACTGCAGGGATCGGGAAATAGCTGTCCACAGGCTGGAGGCTGCTGTCAATGAGCCGCTGCTTTCGGTTTTGACCCGTATTACAGAAATGATTGATGCCTGCAATATTGCAGAACATGAAGTAATCGTTTTAGGTCTGGAAGTACATATCTGGAACCGGCAGTTTGTTCTGGAACTGGGAGAACTGCTCCGGAAAGTACTGCCGGAATGCTTTTTGATGCTGGGCGGCCCGGAAGTCATGTTTCAACCGGCAAAGATTTTTGACGCAGCGCAGTTTGCGGATTTTATAGTATGCGGCGAAGGGGAAGAAGCGGTAGCTGAGTTTTTACAGAACCTTACACGGATTGAACGGGAAAAAACTGCAGGAAACGATGTGGAATCTGTTGCAAGAAACAATATCAGCCGGTGGCAGAACCTGGTGCCGTCCGGCATTGCCTGCCGGGATGAAAACGGGAAAATTTTTGTTCCTGACAGGCAGCTTGTAATCGAAAATTTGGATAAGCTGCCATTTCCGTACCCGGATATAGATGAAGTTGTGGATCAGCATAAGATTGTGTATTACGAAGCGTCCCGTGGTTGCCCTTTCCATTGTGCTTACTGTCTGTCCGGAATTTCCCATTTGGTACGCCGCCGGAGTCTGCCGTTGGTGTTGGCAGACATGGACCGGTTTATGCAGGCAGGAGCCACACTTGTGAAGTTTGTTGACCGAACCTACAATCTGGATGAAAACTATTACCTTCCGATGATGAGGTACCTGGCGCAGGCAGATACAAAAACCACCTTTCATTTTGAAATTAAGGCGGATATTCTCAGTCCCAGGGCTGTGGAATTTTTACGGACTGTTCCGAAAGGCCGTTTCCAACTGGAAATTGGTGTGCAGAGTACGGACGCGGATGTACTGCGGATAATCGGCCGGAAAGATGACTGGGACCGGTTAAAAGATAATGTGTCCGCTCTGCTGGAAAATGACAACATACATATTCACATGGATCTGATAGCCGGCCTTCCGTTGGAAACCATGGAAAGCTTTGCGCGTTCGTTTGATGACGTATACGGACTGCATCCTCATGCGCTGCAGCTGGGATTTTTAAAGGTGCTGTCCGGCACAGTGATGGAGAAAATTTCGGGGCAGCATGGTCTTGTTTATATGGACCGGCCCCCGTATGAAGTTTTGTCTACAAATTACATGAATTATAATGAGATGCGTTTTCTCAAAATATTGGAAGAGGTATTTGAACTGACGGCTAACAGCGGGAGATTCCCGTTTACTCTGGCGTTTCTGACTGAAAAGGCGGGAAACGGGTCGGCTTTTGTATTATACAGGGAACTGACTGAATGGTACAGACAAAAAGGAATGGCAGGTTTGGGACATAACGTCATGGAAACCGCTGAGATGCTGTTTAAATATGTGGAAGAAAGGCAGACGGCATTGCAGTTCCCGGTGCGTGAACTGCTGCGGCTGGATGTTTTACAGCATCTGCCAAATTTCAGGCCGGACTGGTTGAAATGGCGGACGGCAATGAATTACGAAAAAGCTACTGTTTTTTGGCGTAATGAAAAACTGGTACGTAAATATGTGCCGGATTATTCGTTTAAAAACTGGCGGACTTTACATAAAAAGTACGCATTGGAAGAATTTTTGTACAACCCATGGACGGGGGAGAAAAAATCTGTTTTTGTTTTGGTAAATTACGGTGAAATGTGCTTGACAAGAATCGAATCGGATGCTATTATGTAAAAGCCGTCGGTTGACGGCGGAACCTTGAGAACTGAATAACGAACCAGATGAATGTGCGGGTCAGCTCTTTTTAGAAGGAGCGGCCTAAAAGAAGTCAAAGAAATT
>NZ_DBMCWA010000015.1:0-84947 GCF_056977735.1 Succiniclasticum sp. | reverse complement strand
TGCTTCTACCGAATTAATGCCTTTGGCATTTGCCTGCGGTTTAGGCGGCATCATCACCCTGGTAGGTACGCCTCCCAACATCATCGCTTCCGGCGCTCTGGAACAGGCCGGCTACCGCGCTTTCGGATTCTTTGAATTCGCAAAGATCGGTATCCCCCTGACTCTGGCAGGCCTGATTTACATGATGTTCATCGGCAAACATCTGCTCCCGAAACGGGAACTGGATGCTAATCAGGAAATCGAACAGGAAGTAGAAGCGACTTCTACCTCTTCTTCGAAGATGATTGTTTCCGGCGTTATCCTGTTAGCCGTAGTTCTGACCATGGCTCTGGGTATCAAAGGTGTTACCCTGGAAATGGCCGCTATCACCGGCGCTATCATTTCCGTACTGACCGGCTGCTTAACTGAAAAACAGGCGTATGCCTCCATCGACTGGGTAACCATTTTCCTGTTCGCCGGCATGATGCCCGTATCTTCTGCTATGAGCAAAACCGGCGCCGGCAAGGTTATCGCTGAATGGGCAGTAGGTCTGATGGGCGGTTCCCCGTCTCCGATGATCGTGACCGCTGTACTGTTTATCCTGTCCTGCGGCCTGACCCAGTTCATGTCCAACACGGCATCCGCAGCGCTCTTGTGCCCCATCGGTATTGCAATTTCCAAACAGCTGGGCGCTGATCCGGCAGCCGTTCTGATGGCTATCGCCGTTGCAGCATCCTGCGCATTTGCTACCCCGGTAGGCACGCCTCCGAACACCCTGGTATTAGGCCCCGGCAAGTTTACCTTCATGGACTATGTAAAATGCGGCACCGGCCTGGTAATCGTGTGCTTCGTTCTTTCCCTGATTCTGATTCCTATGTTCTGGCCTTTCTTCCCCGGCAAATAATCTGCAGAGGATCTTCCATTACATAAGATATCAAATCATCTCAGCTTTATCCCGGCTGCCGTGGCTCACAGGCGGCAGCCGGGATCTTCCCAAAGTTTTGCAGTTGCACTTTTATTTATCCGGAAAACCTGTAGCGTTTTTCCGGAAGTTACCTGAAACAAAATTTGTTTAAAGAAACGAGGACGTATTTATGGAAGCATTAATTGTTTCTCTCCAGTCCGTATGGAATGACTCCGGCTTCGAAGGCATGACCAGCGGCAACGTAATCATGCTCCTGGTAGGCTTAGTTCTGCTCTACCTGGCTATCGGCAAAGGTTTTGAACCTCTGCTGCTGTCCAACATCGCATTCGGCTGCCTGTTGGGCAACATCCCCAAGACCGGCTTTACCACCGATCCTGGCGTAATGCAGGTAATCCTGTACGGTATCAACCACGAAGTATTCCCTCCGCTGATTTTCATGGGCGTTGGCGCCATGACCGACTTCGGTCCCCTGATCGCCAATCCGAAGACCCTGCTGCTGGGCGCTGCTGCCCAGGGCGGCGTGTTCGTAGCTTTGATCGGCGCCATGCTGCTGGGCTTTGACCTGCGTGAAGCGGCTGCCATCGGTATCATCGGCGGCGCAGACGGCCCGACGGCTATTTACCTGACCGTAAAGATGGCTCCCCATCTGCTGGGCGCTATCGCAGTAGCAGCTTACTCCTACATGTCCCTGGTTCCGCTGATCCAGCCTCCTATCATGACGCTGTGCACCAGCGAAGCGGACCGGAAGATCAAAATGGACCAGCTGCGTACGGTAACCAAGTTTGAACGTATCATTTTCCCGATTTTCTCCACAATTTTCATTTCCCTGTTGCTGCCTCCGGTATGCTCCCTGATCGGTATGCTGATGCTGGGCAACCTGTACAAGGAAGCCGGCTGCCTGGACCGTCTGAGCGACACCGCACAGAACGCTTTGATGAACATCGTAACGATTTTCCTGTCTGTAGGTACCGGTTTAACTATGGAAGCAGACAAATTCCTGAAATATGACACCATCCTGATCATCTGCTTAGGCCTGGTAGCTTTCGCAGCTGGTACCGCAATGGGTTGTATTTTCGGTCAGTTAATGAAGATCGCCTCCGGCGGCAAAGTAAATCCGCTGATCGGTTCCGCGGGTGTATCCGCTGTTCCGATGGCAGCCCGTGTATCCCAGGTAGTAGGCCAGAAAGCCAACCCGGCCAACTTCCTGCTGATGCATGCCATGGGCCCCAACGTAGCAGGCGTTATCGGTACTGCAGTAGCAGCCGGTACCATGCTGGCTATGATTGGACCTGCAGGCAAATAATCCTTCCTGCAAAACAGTAGTAAAACTTGTCTGGCAGCCATGCGCTGCCAGACATTCTAACCATATTCTCAATTATTATCCTGTTGAACAAATAACTCCATAGTATCTTGCTGAACAGAATAATAATTAACAGATTGTTTCCTTTAATAATACTCATGCCGCAGCGGGCGTGAATATTATAAAACTAACTTCACTCCTCCTCTTTCCGCAAGGACGTGAGACACCCTTACGGTATACGGTTGGTTGAGCTTCCGCCGTTAGTGAAGTTAAAAACTATGAAAACACCCTGCTCATTTCCGCTAAAACGGGAGTGCGCAGGGTGTTTGACTTTATGCGCATAGTGACAGCATGAACTCCCGGGAGCCGAAATAACTACTACCTTTAAGCAAAAACAAGTACGAAAGTATTAGAAATTCCATACTTCCGACCGTACTAATCCCTTTCTCCGAAATTATATATCTTAGGAAGTAGCATCCAGCAAGATTCTGCAAACATACTTCCTACTTTCAGCGAATGCGGAATTAGTCCGGACGTGTTAATTTGTTAATGCAACTGTGAGACTCAAAGTATGTGGGACTCAGTAAAAAGGAGGAGTTATTATGGCTCAGTCCACAAAGTGTCTTATTCTTCTTGCAGTAATTGCCTTATTCTTCGTTACCGAAATCATTCCTCTGGCAGTTACCGCTACGGCTGGCGCTATTGCCTGCGGCCTGTTGGGATTTATCCCGGCTAAGCAGGTATTCAGCGGCCTGTCCAACTCCACCGTTGTTCTGTTCGCCGGCATGTTTGTTGTAGGTGCTGCCATGTTCTACACCGGCCTGGCCCAGAAAATCGGTGAAACTGTAGTAAAAATCACCGGCACCGGTGAAAACAGCCTGATGATCGGTATCATGCTGGTTGGCGCGGGGTTATCCTCCGTTCTGTCCAACACCGGTACGGCTGCCTGCTTAATGCCTGTAGTATTGGGCGTGTGCGCAGCAGCAAAGATCCCTGCTTCTACCGAACTGATGCCTCTGGCATTCGCCTGCGGCCTCGGCGGTATCATCACCCTGGTAGGTACGCCTCCCAACATCATCGCTTCCGGCGCATTGGCTCAGGCCGGTTACCGTGCTTTCGGATTCTTCGAATTCGCAAAGATTGGTATTCCCCTGTCCATTGCAGGTCTGGTTTACATGATGTTCTTAGGCAAACACCTGATTCCGAAACGGGAACTGGATGCCGATCAGGAAATCGAACAGGAAATCGAAGCCAATGAAACTTCCAGCTCCAAGATGGTTGTATCCGGCGTTATCCTGTTAGCCGTAGTTCTGACCATGGCTCTGGGTATCAAAGGCGTGACCCTGGAAATGGCTGCCATCACCGGCGCTATCGTTTCCGTACTGACCGGTTGCTTAACTGAAAAACAGGCTTATGCTTCCATCGACTGGGTAACCATTTTCCTGTTTGCCGGTATGATGCCTGTATCCTCTGCTATGGATAAGACAGGTGCCGGTAAAGTTATCGCTGAATGGGCAGTAGGAATCATGGGCGGTTCCCCGTCCCCGATGGTAGTTACTATTGTACTGTTCATCCTGTCCTGCGGTCTGACACAGTTCATGTCCAACACGGCGTCCGCAGCGCTGCTGTGCCCCATCGGCATCGCGATTTCCAAACAGCTGGGTGCTTCCCCGCACGCAGTACTGATGGCAATTGCAGTTGCGGCATCCTGTGCATTTGCCACCCCGGTAGGCACGCCGCCTAACACCCTGGTATTAGGCCCTGGCGGCTACAAATTCATGGACTATGTAAAGGCTGGCACCGGTCTGGTAATCGTCTGCTTCATTCTTTCCGTAATCCTGATTCCTATGTTCTGGCCCTTCTTCCCCGGCTGATAACCCTGCGAAGATGTGCCTGATACAGCAGGTATCAGACCATTTCAGTTTTATCCCGGCTGCCGTGGCTCACAGGCGGCAGCCGGACAATATCTGCAGCCCGGCAGGGCAAGGCGGTACCCATTCAGAAAGCTGCCGCTGCCTTCCGGATGCGGATCCGTGTTTTACAGTTGCACTTATTTTTTAATTTCTGAATGAAACCAATTGTTTTTATCCGGGGATTCGCTAACAACGTTTCCCCCACCATTATTTTAAGAATCGAGGACATATTTTATGGAAGCATTAATTGTTTCTCTCCAGTCCGTATGGAACGACTCCGGCTTTGAAGGGTTGACCAGCGGAAACGTAATCATGCTGCTGGTAGGCTTAGTATTGCTCTACCTGGCTATCGGCAAAGGCTTTGAACCTCTGCTGCTGTCCAACATCGCCTTCGGTTGCCTGTTGGGCAATATTCCCAAGACCGGCTTCGTTGAAGAACCCGGCGTTATGCAGGTCATCCTGTACGGTATCAACCACGAAGTATTCCCTCCGCTGATTTTCATGGGCGTTGGCGCTATGACTGACTTCGGTCCCCTGATCGCCAACCCGAAGACCCTGTTACTGGGCGCTGCTGCCCAGGGCGGTGTGTTCGTAGCCCTGATCGGCGCCATGCTGTTAGGTTTCGACCTGCGTGAAGCTGCAGCCATCGGTATCATCGGTGGTGCTGACGGCCCGACCGCGATTTATCTGACCGTTAAGATGGCTCCCCATCTGCTGGGCGCTATCGCCGTTGCTGCGTATTCTTACATGTCTCTGGTTCCGCTGATCCAGCCTCCTATCATGACGCTGTGCACCAGCAAAGCCGACCGTGCCATTAAGATGGACCAGCTGCGTACGGTAACCAAGTTTGAACGTATCATTTTCCCGATCTTCTCCACGATTTTCATTTCCCTGTTACTGCCTCCGGTATGCGCCCTGATCGGTATGCTTATGTTAGGCAACCTGTATAAGGAAGCCGGCTGCTTAGACCGTCTGAGCGACACCGCACAGAACGCGCTGATGAACATCGTAACCATCTTCCTGTCCGTAGGTACCGGTCTGACCATGGAAGCTGACAAGTTCCTGAAATACGACACCATCCTGATCATCTGCTTAGGTCTGGTTGCTTTCGCAGCCGGTACAGCCATGGGCTGTATCTTCGGTCAGTTGATGAAGGTTGCCTCCGGTGGCAAGGTAAATCCGCTGATCGGTTCCGCGGGTGTATCCGCTGTTCCGATGGCAGCCCGTGTATCCCAGGTTGTAGGTCAGAAAGCCAACCCGGCCAACTTCCTGCTGATGCATGCCATGGGCCCGAACGTAGCAGGCGTTATCGGTACTGCTGTTGCAGCAGGCACCATGCTGGCTATGATTGGACCTGCCGGCAAATAACTGTTGCGGCAATTCTGCATTACAAACATTGTCTGGCAGCCCTGTGCTGCCAGACATCTTGCAAGTATTATTCTGTTGAACAAAGTATCTGGTCTGACTTTGTTGAACAGAACAACTCTTACCATCGATACTCTTTCGATAATAACCACGCCGCAGCGGGCGTGATTATTATAAGGTCAACGTGTAGGACCTGCGCAATACGGTTGTCCCACTCGGTTGTCCTTTAACTTCACTCCTCCTCTTTCCGCAAGGACGTGAGACACCCTTGTGGTATACGGTTGTAGAGCTTCCGCCGTTAGTGAAGTTAAAAACAAAGAACACCCTGTGTGTTTCCGGCAAAACGGAACATGCAGGGTGTTTTGTTTTTATCAGCCGGCTAATTGTCCGTGCGACTTGCCATCAGTTTTTGGCAGGATGGCAACCATAAACACATGGTTTTCCCCGGCAACCGCTACAGTTTTGCAAAAATCGGAATGTAATTCACGCAGATCCAGCCAATAAGCGTTACCAGCAATACATTGAGAACAGTCAGTCGCAGGCCCTGCCGGATCTGCAGCCCTGCGTCCAGCCCGTAAGACACCGGAATCGCCCGGGTAGAAACCGGCAGAACATAGGCACAATTCACCGCTACCACCGTAAGCAGTATATACGGCACCGGATTCAGCCCGATGGCGTGGGTAATGCTGATAACTACCGGCAAGGCAATGGAAGCCGCTGCCGTATTGCTGGACAGTTCGGTAAGAAAACAACCGAAAGCCGCAAACAGCACTATGGTTCCCAGTCCGCCGGAAGGTCCGCTTGCCGCAATCAGGGCCGTCAACTGCTTCACCGCCCCGGTTTCTATGAGCATACGCCCCAAAGCCATGCCGCTGGCAAAGAGGAACATCATGCCCCACATAACATGGCTTTCCGCATATTTCCAATCCAGCATCACTTCACCGTTTTCATCGCGCAGCACAAACATCAGAAGACCTAACGTCAGAAATGAATAGGCAGGCTTCAGTCCGGGTAATATATCCGCATACAGCGGGCGCAGGAATGCCAGCAACGTAGCCAGCACAAATAATATCAGTCCTGTTTTTTCGCCCCGCTTAAGCGGCCCGAACTCTTCACTCAGCTTTTTAAAATAGGATGCAGAACCGTTTAAATCCCGGGTCGTACGATTCGTTTGCCAGAGGAATAACAGATTTAAAAGAAAGACCAGGCACAAGATTGGCACGAATCGAAGCACCCAGTCCACGTACATGAACTCATGTCCCGTAAGCTGTTCCATGTAGGCAATAGCAACCAGATTCGCCGCACCGCCGATGGGAGAGCCAAAACCGCCGATACCGCTGCCCCAGCCAATCGCCAGCAGAATCGGCGCTGCCTGATGAATATCTGCCTCTCCGCCGCCATTCACAAATTTCAGCATGGCTGCCGCGATGGGGCAGAGAATCGCAGCTACCACCACATTGGGCAGAAAGACGGAGAGAATCACCGATGCTCCCAGCCACGCCATAATCTGTTGCCGCATGGAAGTCCCGATACCGCATAGCGCTTTCACCGCCACCCGCCGGTCCAGACCGGTACGGCTCCAGGTCAGACAAATCAGGTCAGCCCCCAGCAGCAGCACTACAATTTCCGAAAAGTAATTACTGATTACATGCCCGCTGGGAATCAGATTCAGTAACGCATTGACGGCAATCGGCAGCAACGCGGTCACCGCGATTCCCACCGGACGGAAGACCCACCAAAGCGCCATCCATGCCGCCATTCCCAATGCACCTGCAGCCGCGCTGCCAAATGATTGCGCCGCGAACCGCAGCAACAAAAACGCCAGCGGCCCGGAAAGTAACGCCAGATTCCGTTTCATGTACGGACTCATAAACTCGCCCCCAACACGATTATAATTTCTTCTTTTTTCAAAGGATTTGTTATAAAAAATAAAAACCGTTGGCTGTTTCTTGCCAACGCTTCCTGTTCATTTTGTTTTTAATATTATATACCCAAAGCGCACAGATTGCAAACCGAAACAAATAAGTACAACAGGCGCACTGTTTGTAATTTAGCGCCTCACTGTAATTCCATCGAAAAATAAAGCTTAATATGATATAATTTATCTACGTCATAGTGATTTACGAGGAGGGATGACCATGTCAAAATTGGCAGTAATCGTACAGTGCGAACTGGTAACCCGACGCTGTTCCGGATATAATTGCATGAAAGCATTCACCCGGCGCAGCGGAAAAATGGAAGGGTATCCGGAAGGAACCCGTTACATGACAATCAACTGCGGGGGTTGCTGCGGAGCGGGCATCGATGTGAAAATAGAAAATCTGGAAAAACGGCTGCTGGCCAACGACGAAAAGAAAGAAGATGTAGTAATCCATCTGTCCACCTGCATCTGCACGGAGAATCATCACCGCCTGCCCTGCCCCTTTAAGAATTACCTGAAAAAGACCATTGCACGCCGGGGCTTCACCGTAATTGAAGGAACCTACATTTCCCAGACAGCAGCCCGCAGAAGAGCGGAAGGAATCTATCAGCCCTTTGAATAAGAAATACCGTCAATCATCGCAGTAATGGTTGACGGTATTTTTTGCGTTTGGGACTATTCCGCTATCTTCCGTATAATGTCCACGGCGTCCTGGAGATAATCCGCAATCTTCTTTTCTTCTACGCCGGCAATGTAAGCCCGGCAGTGATTCATGGGAATCAGCACCACCTTAGCCTTGCTGGAGGAAACTGCCATGGCAATAGCCGGACTGATTTCCCCGTGCAGGGCGTTAGCCATGATGATGCCTGCCGGCCCGACAATCACATCTGCTTCCGCAGCGTTAAATATAATCGCGTTTTCACCGGTAGCCGCAAAAGACGGCCCGCCTTTCAGCATGGTTTCCGTTGCGACGGAATTTGTCCCTGTCGCCCCGACTTCCGCATCCGGGAAATTTTTAACAAGCAGCTCCACTAAAGAACGGCCGATGCCGCCGCCCTGTCCGTCAATTACAAGAATACGCATAATCTGCCTCTCTATGCTTTCAATAATTAAAAATCACCGGTTAATCTGTATTATAAACCAGCATTTGCCTGCCTCACCGTACCGGCAGGATTTCCAGCCAGTACCCGTCCGGGTCATTGATGAAATAGATGCCCATCATTGGATTTTCGTAACAGATGCAGCCCATCTTCTTGTGTTTTTCATGCAGGGCCTCATACTCGTCGGTGACAAAGGCCAGATGGAATTCATTCTCGCCCAGATTGTAGGGCTCTTTACGGTCTTTCAGCCAGGTCAGTTCCAGCGTGTGAGGCGTTTCACCGTTATCGCCTAAATAAACTAACGTAAAATCCGGTTTTTCAACCCGGCGGACTTCTTTCAGGTTTAACGCTTCCTCATAAAACTTCATGCTTTTTTCCAGATCCAACACGTTGAAATTATTGTGGGCAAATTTAATCATGATGCACTTCTCCTTCCGGTTCATTCCGTATATTATTCAGGGAATTTCTGTTTATATTATACCACATCAAATAGCGTATTAATTTTTTCCGATTTATAAAGTTATTCTAAATTTAGAAAATTTCATTCCACGGTCAATTATGTGATAACATTTCTTGTGCTGTTGTGATATAATTTAAAATATAATAACAAAGAAACAAGGAGATTATACGATGCAGAGATCAAGACAGTACGACATAACAAATGAAGATGTAAAAGAAAGTGAAACACAGATTACACGGATTTGCCGGATGGAAGAAATATTCGATAAAAGCTCCAAAGCTGTACGGGATTTACAAGAGGCGCTGGATCGTTACATTGCCCTTGAAGAAGAGATACGCGAACTGGAACTGTATTATACAGGCGGACAATGGCAAAAAGATTTTGCCGACGATGAGGCAGGCAAACTTCCGCGGGATTTAAGACGCGGCGTATTGTCAGAAGACGCCGTGTACGACTTTTTGGCTTTGCGGGATGAACTGATTTCTAAATACAAAGGACTGCTATAAATTTTAATGATTTTGAGGGAGAAGCACTGTCATGAACAAAAGCATCACCAGCAGCATTATTGCAATGTTGCTGGGCAATTTTTCCGTAGCTGCTGCCGTTATCATTTTTATCGCGCCCCAGGGCATCATCCTGGGCGGTTCCACAGGTATCGCACTGGCGCTGACGCATTATATTTCCTTTCCGCTTTCGGCCATGGTATTTGTAATCAACATGCTGTTTTTTGTAACCGGCTACCTCTGTTTGGGGAAAAAATTCGCGCTGACGACTATCGCCAATTCCATTCTCTACCCGCTGGCCATGTCGTTGCTGGAACAGCTGTCCATTGCGGGAAAACCGGTCACCGATAATATCATGCTGGCAGCCGTCTTCGGCGGCGTGCTGATGGGCGGAGGCATCGGGCTTCTGTTACGGGCCGGCGGCTCCTCCGGTGGAACAGACATTCCTGCGCTGATTCTTAATAAATACTTTCATCTTAACGTATCTGTCTTGTTATATATTATCGACGGACTTGTTTTATGCAGCCAGGCATTTTTCTCCAGTATAGAACAAATCCTGTTCGGCATTTTCGTACTGGCGCTTTTCACCATGACTATGAACAAAATCATGCTCCTGGGCAAGTCCCAGATACAGCTGTTTATCATTTCAGATGAAAGCGAGACAATCCGGCAGCAAATCCTCGCGGAAGACGCCGGCGCTACCATGTTTTACGTGGAAAAAGCCTACACAGGCAGGCAGGGAAAATGTATCATGTGCGTAATTCCCCGGCGGAAGCTGTATCCCATCACCCAGCTTATTTCCGCCACTGACCCGGATGCTTTCTTCACTGTTTCCGAAGTCAATGAAGTACGGGGCGCCGGTTTTTCCTATGCCAAACATTATCTGGATAAGACCGGAGATTGAGGGAAATGCTGTTTTTCGCCGATGCACTTACCAATGCTTATTTCGATCTTTTGCTTATCACATGGCTTCGCCTGCTTCAGGCGAAGCCGTTTTTATAAATGTACGAACATTTTTTTCCGGCTTCACTGTGTAATCAGTCCAATACAGGACGTTTTCGTCAAAGCTGTAATACAAAAGTCCCGAACCGTTGCGATACTTCACTTTGTCCTTCACCGTACCGTCTCTCTTCACTTTCCGGATCGCGAGCTGGCAGTTTTCATAATACAGACTTCCGTCTTTCTGATAGTGGGCCCGCATCATGTACACATCCGTTTTGGGAATCCTGTCGCGAACCGTGACAGTTACATCGTACCAGTCCGGTTCATCCGTCGGGGCAACGGACATAAGTAACCGCCCTCCCGCCTTTTCTTCCCAATAACCTTCGTAGCTTTCCGGTGCAATCATTTCATAATCTTTTCTTCCTGTCAGGGGCGCTGAATCAGCGAAAGCCGGCGAACAACATAAAAGCAAAACTAAAGCCAGGCAAACAGCAAATACTTTTTTCATTTTGGGTCTCCCATTCAATTCTGTTATCTTACTCCAAAAATGCGAAAACAGCAGCGTTGTCATTCATCGACACAACCGCTACACAAAACTTTCATTCTATAGCCATTACTCTTTTTCTCTTTCCTGCAATTCGTCCCATAACTGTTCTATCTTTTTCCCCAGTATCGGATGCACCGCTGCGGGTGCAATCTGCGCCAGAGGACGCAATACAAAATCCCGGTTCTGCATGTCCGGATGAGGCACCTTCAGTTCCGGCAGATCAATGACCCTGTTGTCATACAGCAGCAGGTCCAGATCGATGTTCCGTTCCCCCCAGCGTCGCAGCCGCTTCCGCCCCATTTCCTGTTCTGTCTGCAATAAAAGTTCCAGCAATTCTGTCGGGGACTTTTCTGTTCTGATTTCCGCTGCGGCGTTAAGAAAATCCGGCTGATCCGTCACGCCATACGGTTTGGTTGTAATGAAATCAGATACAGTTATAATCTTCAGGCCTTTCTTCTCCATCAGAGCAAGGGCATCCTTCAGGTTTTTCACCGTATCGCCTATATTACTTCCCAACGCAATATAAATCGCCATATCACACGCTCCGTATCGCTTCCAGCATGCGGATCAGCTGCAGGTTTTCCCTCACGTCATGCACCCGTACCATACTGGTTCCTGCATACACAGCAGAGGCTGTAACCGCCAGGGTACCCTCCAGCCGTTCTTCCGGCGGAAGCGGATTATTCTTTATTCCCAATACATTACCTATGGTAGTCTTGCGGGACGCTGCCATCAGTACGGGGTATGCGTTTACAGTAAGGGCATTCAGATTCTGCATCAGGCGCAGATTCTGTTCGTCGTTTTTGGCAAAACCGATGCCCGGGTCCAGAATAATCTTATCTGCACCGATTTTACGCTCCTGCAGAAGATCTGCCCGCTCCAGGAGATATTCCGTCACTTCCTGCACTACGTTATTATAACTGCACTGTTTCTGCATATCTCTGGAGGTTCCCCTGCGATGCATCAGAATGATAGGCGCCTTCGCCTCTGTCACCACATCAATCATAGACTTGTCTGCCGTCATGGCGCTGATATCATTAATGATATCTCCTCCGCACTGCATCGCTTCTTTTGCCAGTGCAGCCCGATACGTATCTACGGAAATGATACTGTCCGGGAACTTCTTTTTGACTGCCGTCACAACAGGCAATACCCGTTCCCTTTCTTCCTCTGCCGTAACCGGTTCGCTGCCGGGACGGGTGGATTCCCCACCGATATCCAACACAGCCGCGCCTTCTGCCAGCATCCGCTCAGCCTGTTCCAGCGCCGTATCTATACTGTTTTTCCGGGAGCCGGCGTAAAAGGAATCAGGTGTCACATTAAGGATACCCATCACCTGCACGGAATCGTAGCGCAGCGTACGTCCGTCAGCCAGCAATGTAGATTTGGCAGCCGGTGTAAGATATTGCTCCAGGTCTTCCACGATGTCCGGTATACCGAAATACGGCATCTGTTTGAGTTTATGGACCAGCGTTCTGTAATGCTTCTGACTGCCCAGCAACAGGATATCCGCATGGGATACCGCACAGGTAATGGTCGTCCCCGGCGTGGCGCAGTCTCCCCCTGCCGCCAGCATCTCCTGTTTGATAATATTAGCCGCCGGTGTCCGTACACGCAGTACTTTCAGCGGGGTGATTTTCCCTTTTCCCAGCATGATGGCAACAGCAGGTTTGTACACGCCCAAATGCTCCATCTCATAACGCAGTGCATCCTGATTTACTTCGTACAGCATTCATTCCACCCTTTTTCCACACAGGCAAACGCATTATGGTTATGGATGCTTTCATAGCTTTTTACCGTGACGCGGTACCAGATAATACGTGAATCCTCTTCCAGCCGCAAAGCAATCTCCCGCACTGCATCCTCCACAAAGCGCGGATTATCATACGCTTCTTCCGTCACAAACTTTTCGTCGGGGCGTTTCAGCAAGCCGTATACCGGGGCGCTGGCTCCCGCATCGGCAATGTCCGCCAGTTCTTCAATCCAGACAAATTCCCTGGCTTTCACTTCCAGCGACGCCGTGGCCCTTTGGTTATGAGCTCCGTAAGAACTGATTTCCTTTGAGCAGGGACATAAAGTCTGAATGGGCACCTGTACTTCCACCTTCTGCATAAACCTTTCGCCTTTTTCCACGGTATAGACACAGTTCAGGTCCATAACAGAAGAGAGCCCGCTCACCGGTGCTTCTTTTTGGATAAAATAGGGAAATTCCAATTTCAGAAAGGCCCGGTCTGCCAGCAGACTTTCTTTCAGATCGTCCAGCACTTCTTCCAGCGCCGACAGATTGACAACGTCCAGTTTCTGCAGGCACTGTACAAAGCGGCTCATATGTGTACCCCGCAGATCCTTGGGCAGATCCACTGCTACAGACACAACAGCTACTGTATGCTGTTCCCCTTTCTGCCGGTCACGCAGCACAAGAGGCCATCGCAAATCGCTGATACCCACATGTTTCAGCGGGATATTGCGGCTGTCCTGTTCCGACTGTACATCCTTCAATATCCGTTTTTTCTGTTCCAAAGACTCATTCAGCATAATTCACCTTCATAGAACTCACCCCGGTAAATGCAGCCGCTGGTCCGGGTCTCCCAGACTTCCACTTCAAACAGCCGGCGGTTTTCCGCATACAAGGGTTTCGCCAGCTGATCCCACACCCAGATTGCAATGTTTTCCGCGCTTGGATTGGGAATTACGTCATTTAACAACCTGTGGTCCAGTTTTCGCAGCACCTTTGTCTGCACGATTTTTTTTAACAGGGAGAAATCCAGCACCATTCCTTCCATATCAGGGACCCCATCAACCTTTACCACCAGTTTATAAGTGTGCCCGTGCAGGCGCTCACATTTCCCATTGTAGCTGGGAAGGTAATGGGCTGCGTCAAATTCAAATTCTTTCAGAACGATCATGGTTCCCTCCTTTGCAGGCAAGCAATCGCCTTGCAATTTCACTTTAACTGCGTTTTCAGGCATCCTTGCAGTTCTGTTATTCATACTGTGAATTCAGTTTTCCGGAATGAAAGGTAGGCGTCAGGCTTAATCCGCCAAAATCCGGTTGCTGGCGGAAGGCTTCATAGGCTACCACCGCCACAGCATTGGACAGGTTCAGGCACCGGGCTTTCGGATCCGGTATCATAGGAATACGCAAACACTGTTCCGGAAATTCTTCGTGGATCCAATCCGGCAACCCGGAAGTTTCCCTTCCGAAGACCAGCAGACTGTCTGTATCATAATGAACTTCGGTATACCCTTTAGCCGCCTTGCTCGTCAGAAAATACTTCGGATTTTCTTTGTAGGTTTCAAATAAATCGCGAATATCATCCCAGTAATCTATATCCAGCAAATGCCAATAATCCAGCCCTGCCCGTTTCAGCTGCCGGTCGTCCGTTGAAAAACCCAGTGGACGAACCAGGTGCAGGTGACAGCCGGTAACGGCACACAGGCGCACCACATTGCCGGTATTGGCCGGGATTTCCGGCTGGTATAATACGATATGCATATTCAGGCCTCTCTATTTTTTGTGTTTTTCATATTTATACTTTTCCAGTTTATTCCGCTCTTTGATTCTTTTCTCGTACAGCTTTTCCAGTTCTTTCTGTTGCTTTTTATGATCAGTCCACATGCCTTCCGGCTCTTTATCCGGACAACGCAACATCAGCTGGTGGGTGTTAACAATCTTCTCCGCATATTCACCACCCATGGCCCAGGTCCAGTTCAGGCCCGACCATTTTGTAATAAGTCCCTTCTCCAGACGCAGATTATGGGCCTTGTCATACCGTGGATCAATCAGTTTGGTCTTAGGCAGATTGTAATCTGAATAGGCCAACAGGTGCTGGATATGGGCCCTAACGCCCTCCTGGGGCGTTTTGAATGCAGCCCCCTGCACACCGCCACCGATGGTTCCCAACCCGCAGTAATTGTGCTGCCAGGGTTCCACACTGCCGCCAAAATTGAAATAACCTGTTTCCAACAGTGCCTGAGACAGGGCCATATCAGGACGGATTCCTTCCCGTTCTGCTTCTTCCCAGTACAGATCTATAATTTCGCCGATGCTGCAACCGATAGGAAGATTCCCATTATTCGCTGCAATCAGCTGGGCCGCCTGTTTTTTGGTAGCCTGAGCCTTTCCTTTGATGGTAATGTCCTTGTAACCTTTCGGCAAAATATAAATCGCATTCAGGTTGCGTTTGGCCGTTGCCGTCTTCTCTGTTTTAGCGCCAGTCTTTACAGCAGATTTGTTTACCGGAGTTGTCTGTACATCAACATTATTTTTTGTTTTCCTTTCGTTGTCTTTTTCCTTTTTACTTTTATTTTTATCGTCCGCTTTCTTATCCTGTTTTACGCCAGGAACGATCGCCCCTGGACGGTCCCCCATACTTATTACGACCGGTTTGGACTCCCGGCCGGCAGAGGATACTCTGGCTGTCTGCCCCGGGGCCGGAAACAGAAACAGTGCAACCACCACGGTGCAGGCAATCTTCTTCATAGTATCCATAGATTTGTTCTCCCCTATTTTCAGTTTTTTCTTATTTCCCGCTTATGTTTATTAATATATAATTATATGACAAACTCTGTTTATCTGTAAACCCTAAACCCATTTCAAAATGCTGTTTTGAAATGTTTCCCGGATATCTGACAGGAAGACTTATATTATGATATAATAGTAATATAAAACCATGTTTTTATGATGTCATTAAAATAATTAAAGGAGGAATCACCATGTCTGCAGAATTCAAATTTATCCACCACGCCTGCTTTACCGTTACCGCTGGCGGCGAGACGCTGATCTGCGATCCGTTTTTGGACGGCAACCCCATCCACGTCTCTATGGAAGACCTGAAGGTAAACTATATCTTCATTTCCCATGCCCACGGCGATCATCTGGGCTGTGCCTATGAACTGGCCAAACAGTGTGATGCCCTGATCATTACTACAGCGGAAATCGCCGGTCAGGCTTCGGAAAACGGATGTAAGGCACATGCCATGCACATTGGTGGCACGTACAAATTCCCCTTTGGAAAGGTACGAATCACCCCTGCCTTCCACGGCAGCGGCATTGCCGGTGGTCACGCCTGCGGGTTCATCATTGATTTTCATGGAACGAAATTCTATTTTGCCGGCGATACTTCTCTGTTTGGCGATATGCAGCTCTTACAGGAGCTGGATCCCTTCAAATATGCTTTGCTTCCTATCGGTGGCAATTTCACCATGGATCCCCACGATGCAGCCAAAGCAGCGGCCTTCTTAAAAGCTCCGGTAGTCATCCCCATCCACTACAACACCTGGCCCGTCATCGCTCAGGATCCTGAAGCCTATAAGACAGATGTGGAACAGAACGTTCCCGGCACACAGGTCGTTCTTGTTGACCCTGGCGACACGTTGGAATGGGATTAACAGATCTGGTGCAAAGAGAAAGTGTCCTTAAACATAATATACTAAGATAAAAAAGTAACGAGGGTTGCTGGTTTCAAAGAAACCGTTGCCCTCGTTTTTATATGTTTTTGTGTCTTGTATTATTTTGCTTTCGATAAAACCGGTTTCAAAAACTAATGCAACGCAGTTTCGTATTAACGGTAACAGCACTGTCACCAGTTCCTTACTTAGCTTCGCCAGCCTTTTCCCGCTTTTTCAAAGCCTTCATGAGAAGCGGCGAGAAAGAAGACAGGATACACAGGGCGATCAGTATCCAGCAGATGGGGGTGCTGAACAGAATACTGATATCGTTACTGGACAGGGTCAGGCTGCGGCGCAGGCCCCGTTCCCCGATAGGCCCTAAAATCAGCGCCAAAACAACTGCCGCTGTATTCAGATCCAGCTTTCGCATCAGATAACCGAAAAAGCCAAACAGGAACATGATCCCCACTTCCACGAAACTGTTGTTGATGGCAAAGGAACCTACCACGCACAGCACAAACACGCAGGGAATCAGGATGGCGTCGGACAGGCGGGCAATATGCGCGAACAGACGGCAGCCGCCCAGGCCGATCAGCAGCATGAAGAACTGCGTGATAACGAAGCCTGCAAAGAAAGTATAGGTCATCTCCGCATATTTGGTGAACAGCTCAGGACCGGGCTGCAGGCCCTGAATGATCAGACCGCCCATCAATACGGCTGTTACGGATTCACCGGGGATGCCCAGGGTCAGCGTAGGAATAAGAGAACCACCGGTAACCGCGTTATTGGCTGCTTCAGATGCCGCTACGCCCTCAATGGAACCCTTGCCAAACTCGTCTTTCCGTTTGGAGAATTTCTTGGCGGTATCGTAGCCCAAAAAGCAGGCAATGGAAGCGCCGGCACCGGGCAGGATACCGATGATGTTACCGATAAGCCAGGAACGGATCACGTGGGGGAAGATCTGGGCAAGCTCTTTCGCTTTCAGGAAAACAGAGTCTTCAAAATCAACGACGTTGCCCCGTTCCTTGATTGCCTTTTCAATCAGAATAAACACCTGTGACATGGAGAACAGACCGATCATGGCGCAGGTTACGTTGATACCGTTATACAGGGCGTCGATACCGAACATATACCTCTCTACACCTTCCATGGGATCCATGCCGATGGTAGACAGCACCAGACCAAAGGCGCCGGACATCAGGCCTTTGACCATAGATCCGGAAGTAACACCCGCAATAATAGTAAGCCCGAATAAGGCCAGCCAGAAATATTCCGGGCTGCCGAATTTCATGGCCAGCTGGGCCAGGGCCGGTGCAAAGAAATACAGGGAAATACAGCTGAACAGACCGCCGAAGAAAGAGGCCGTACAGGCAGTACCCAATGCTTTACCCGCTTTGCCCTTCAGGGTCAGCTGATAACCGTCAATCGCCGTAGCTGCCGAAGCCGGCGTGCCTGGCGTGTGAATCAGGATAGCGGAGATGGATCCGCCAAAAATTGCGCCGCAATAAATAGCACCTAACATGATCAGGCCTGTTTCCGGTTTCATGCCGAAGGTCAGGGGCAGAAGCAGTGCCACACCCATAGCCGCCGACAGACCCGGCATACAGCCCACCACGATACCGATGGTTACACCGAGAATCATCATTCCCATATTCATGGGGGAAAACACATGTAAAAAACCGGCGGCCATCAATCCTAATGTATTTGCATCCATTCGTAACAGCCTCCCGTCTTACAAGAACTCGCCCAATATCTCGCCTTTGGGCAGTGGCACGTTCAGGAACCAGCCAAAGGTGAAATAGGTCAGGGCCAGCATAACAATCAGCACCATGGCCACATATTTCTTAGGGATTCGGAAATAGTGCAGGCAAAACAGGATATAAACCAGAGACGCCAGATAGAATCCGAAGAAATACATCAGCACAAAAAAGCCGAGAAATGCCGCAAACATGGTCCAAAACTGTTTAGGCAGGAAACCTTTAAACGTTTCCGACACATCATTGACAACATGCCTGTCTTTCATATACTGCTTTACCATGTCGTACAGCCGGATGGTCGTAAGCAAAAACAGCAGCCCGATGACAAAATGTGGATAGTGGCGGGCGCCTTCCGGGAATTTCTGCGTCTCGTGCTGGAAAAATGCGCAGAACAGATACATGAAGACGCAAATATAAATATCGGTTCTTTTCATAAAAAGCAACCTCGCGATCAAAAGAATAAACGGCAATGAATAAAACCGGCCTGAAGCAGCCGTCCAACAGGCAGCCGCCTCAGCCGGCTTCAATTTTACAATTACACATCCGGCAGAAGAAAAGCATCCGTAACGGACATCTTTTCAGTTTGCCTGAATCCGATTATTTGTCATATAATTTGCTTACTACGTTCTTGCAGAAATCCATCTGTTCCGCAATCAGAGTGCCCAATGCCTTACTGTCTTTGTAATCGGTAGCCATGCCGGCTTTCTGATGCGCTTCTTTAACCTTAGGATCATCCATGGTCTTTTTCATAGCGGTTTCATAGAATTTAATGATGTTTTCCGGGGTTCCCTTCGGAGCTACCAGAGCACGGGCAGAGCCGTACCACTTGTTATAATAACCCAGTTCGCCCAGGGTCGGAACATCTTTCAGAGCAGGATCGCGTTTTTCAGCAAACAGACCTAATACGCGCAGTTCTGCTTTGTCGCCGTTGATCAGCTTGGCAATATCGGCAACCTTGGCACAGGAGAAATCAACTTCGCCCTGGCGCAGAGCCAGCAGCTGGTCAGCCGTGCCGCCGTAAGGAACCGCCTTGTACTGGAATTTTGCGGACTGCGCCAGCAATTGGGCAGCCGTATGGTTAGAAGCCTTTACGCCGTTAGTAGAAGCTTTTAGTTCGCCGGGTTTCGCCTGTGCGTCAGCGACCAGTTCTTTCAGGGTCTTCCATTTTGCATCTTTCTTAACTACAACAACGCCGGTCTCTGTCAGATGGTTGCAGATGGGAACGATGCTTTTATCATTAAAAGGAGCGTTCGGCTGGATAGCCAGCGTAGTATAGGTCGGGAGGTTGATGAAACCGATGGTATATCCGTCCGGTTTCGCCTTGGTCAGTTCGGTCCAGCCAATTTTTCCGTCAGCACCCGGTTTGTTTTCAATAACCATGGTCTGACCTACATACGGCTTGGCATTGTTCAGCAGCAGACGGGCGCCTGTATCAGTGCCCGAACCCGCCTTATAGGCAATGATGACCTTAACATCCTTTGTGGGTTTCCATTCTTTGTTGGCATCGGCAGCCTTTTTGTCGCCGCCACCGCACCCCGCCATCAGCACAGACGCAGCCAGCATCAGGGACCCTGCAACAGCAAGAATTTTTCTCATGAGTTTCTCCTCCTTCTTTTAATTCAATTTTACAAAATATGCAACCCATCCAAAACGATCCGGATGGGCGCAAATTTTTCTGTACAACCTATATATTAACTATACAACAACTTGAAAAAAGATTCAAGAAATATTTACTCCGCGGACAGCAGCAAAAGCTATACAAAAAGAATTGTCACACAGCCGGAAAAAAGAAAAACACACCCTCTTGCGGCGTTCATTCCGCAAACATGATGTGTTTTACAAGATACCCCGGTAACTGAAAAAATTAAGTCAGACAATTCCCGTCTTTTTCAAAAAACGAAGATGTAATTTATTTCTGCGGGAATTCTTCCCTTTTCAGTCGTTCCAGCGCTTCCCTGGCAGCTTGCTGTTCTGATTCCTTTTTGGTACGGCCCTTTCCGCTGCCATATTCTACGCCATTAATAAAAACTCCGGATGTAAAGATACGGTTATGCTCAGGGCCTTCAAATCCCAACATCTCGTATACTATTTCATATTGGGCTTTATGCTGAAGCCTTTCCTGCAGCATACTTTTATAATCCCCCATCACGAGCTGCCCGTTGCAAACTGCATTGATTTCCTTTTCCAAAAGCCCCAAAAGATACTGTTGCGCCGATGCAAAACCCTGATCCAGATAGTATGCGCCCAACACTGCCTCAAATGCATCTGCCAGAATTGAGGGCCTCTTATTACCGCCTGACGACAATTCTCCGTTCCCCATGCGCAGGTAATTACCCAAATTGATACGTCTTGCACATTGGTACAATGACATTTCACATACCACCTGAGCTCGCAGCTTTGTCATCCGCCCTTCGTCAAAGTGGGGAAAATGCTCATACATATAGGTACTGACTATAAGACCCAGTACGGAATCACCCAGGAACTCCAGCCGTTCATTGTGTTCATTGTGAGGATAATGTAAGGTTTCGTGCGCAAAGGATGTATGCGTCAGAGCCAGATTCAACAGCTCGTACCGTTGCATCGTAATGCCCAGGCTTTCACACAGCTCCTGCAGCTTTTCCCTGCGTTCCTCACTAATACGGGGCAGATCCGTATAATTACTCATGGTCTGTGTATGCATGGCGGTTACTCTTCATATTTTTTAATCACGATAACCGCATTATGTCCGCCAAAGCCGAAATTGCTGGACATGGCAGCCCGGACTTCCTGCTTCCTGGCTTCATTGGGAACATAGTCCAAGTCCATTCCATCCTCTGTATCTACTTCATGATAGTTTATGGTAGGCGGAATGATACCGTTCACAATCGTCAGTGTGGTCGCTACGGCTTCCATACCGCCAGCACCGCCTAACAGGTGGCCAGTCATGGATTTATTGGAACTCATGGGAACCTTGTAGGCCCGTTCTCCGAAAATCTTTTTGGCAGCGATGGTTTCATTCAGGTCATTACGATGGGTAGAAGTGCCATGGGCGTTGATGTAATCAATATCGTCCGGCGTAAGGCCCGCATCTTTGATTGCGGCTTCCATGCAGACAGCCGGCATCACACCTGCCGGATCAGGAGCCGTAATATGATACGCATCCGTATTCATGGCAAAACCTGCCAGTTCCGCATAGATATGGGCGCCTCGCTTTTTCGCATGTTCCAGTTCTTCCAGCACGATTACGCCGCCGCCTTCTCCCATGACAAAGCCGCTGCGAGTCTTATCGAAAGGACGGGACGCCGCCTGCGGATTCTCATTGCTGTCGGTACACAGCGCCTTCATGTTTTCAAAACCGGCAATAGCAATGGGATTTACCGCGGCTTCCACGCCGCCGGCAATCATCACGTCCGCATCGCCGTACTGGATGGTGCGCAACGCATCCCCGATGCAGTTTGTACCGGTAGCACAGGCTGTCACAATCGCCGTGTTAGGGCCTTTCCATCCCAGCGCAATGCCGATATGGGCTGCCGGCATATTAGGTATCTCCATGGGAATAAAGAAAGGGCTGATACGTCCCGGTCCTTTTTCTCCATATTTAAGAGACTGTTCCAAAAAGGTTATGATCCCACCGATACCGGTACCGACACAAACGCCCAGACGCGTAGCATCTTCCTGCGCCACATCGATTCCTGCATCCGCTACGGCCTGTTTGGCTACCGCAACGGCAAAATGAGCCACACGGTCCATTTTGCGGCCTTCCTTTTTATCTACAAACTGGGTATAATCAAAATCCCTGACTTCCCCGGCAATTTTTGTCTTCAATTCAGTTGTATCGAACGCTTTGATCGTATCAATACCGGATTTTCCGGCGATCAGATTGTTCCAGAAAGTCTTTACATCGTTACCGATAGGTGTAACCACGCCTAACCCGGTAATTACAACACGTTTCTTCAAAATTATCACCTCATGATTTCTTGATTGTTGTCCAATAAGCCGGACACACTTCCTTTCCGGCTTATTTTCCTGACTGTTCTTTTCAGTTGTTAATCGCTGCAACTTCTTCCTTGATACGGCGGAAGATTTCTTTAACCGGCAGGATTTCATGAATCTTCCACATATTGGCCCCCGTGAAAATCAGACCCGTTTCCACGTCCCCCTGCTGGGCTCTGGACAGAGCCCGGATAATACAGAACTGATGGGTGCAATGTTTCAGGCATGCGTCGCAGGTAACAGGCAAAGGAGCCTTCCCTTCCAGCGAAAGCTGTGCAAAGGGACTGCGGATTGAACGTCCTTTGTAACCTACCGGACTGTCAATTTGCACAACATCCTCTTTTGACATGCGCAGATACATTTCCTTCAGGAACCGTGCTCCGTTGGACTCCTCACTGGCGGCAAAACGGCTGCCCATCTGCACGCCGTCCGCACCCAGATTCAGCAAATCTACAATATCCTGCCCGCAGGTTGCACCGCCTGCCGCAATCACTGGAATATTCACCGCTTTCACAATATCAGGCAGGATTTCCTTGATAGACTGCTGCGTACCCAGATGGCCTCCGGCCTCGGTACCTTCTACCACAATTGCAGATGCTCCCAGCTTTTCAGAAATCTTCGCAAGTTTGACAGAAGATACAATCGGCACCACTGCTACATTGTATTCCCTGCCGACTGCAAAAATATCTCTTGAAAAACCGGCGCCGGCCACAATCAGGTCCACACCTTCCTGCGCAGCAGTCACAATTAAGTTTTTAAACGCGCGGGCAGCTACCATACAGTTAATACCAATGATACCCTTGCCGTTAGTAAGCTTACGGGCAAGGCGGATTTCCGTCCGTAATTCCTGCTCCTCCATTCCGGAAGCAGCAATCAGGCCGATACCCCCCTCACTGGCTACTGCAGCAGCCAAACGTGCCGTTGATAATCTAATTGCCATGCCACCCTGGATAATCGGGACCTGAGCAACTAAATTTCCTATTTTAAGCACTGGTAATTTCAACAGATATCCCCCATTTCAGGAAACAATTATACGATTCATAAAAATAAAATGGTTTGCAGGGATGCCCTTGCACAGGGCATCCCCAAACCAATCGGCATTAAGCCTCTTTTTCTTCGTCCAACATTTTAACTGCGTCAGCAACAGTACGGATCTTTTCAGCTTTTTCATCCGGAATTTCAACACCGAATTCCTCTTCAAAAGCCATAATCAGTTCAACAATATCCAGAGAATCAGCTCCCAGATCATCGATGAACGCAGATTCCATCTTTACTTCATCAGCGTCAACGCTTAACTGTTCAACAGTAATATCTCTTACTTTTTCGAAAGTGCCCATCACGATTCACCTCCTCTCGCAGACCATTTCACGGTCAGTCTCTTTCTCCTTAATTCATAAACATACCGCCATTAACATGCAAAGTCTGGCCAGTAATATAAGCAGCTTCATCCGATACCAGGAATGCAACCGCCTTCGCAATATCCTCCGGTTCGCCGAGACGCCCCATCGGGATACCTGCTTTCAAACCATCCACTACCTTTTCCGGCAGCACCGCTGTCATATCCGTAGCAATAAACCCGGGCGCCACGGCATTCACCGTAATCCCCCTTGCCGCGACTTCCTTGGCCGTGGCTTTAGTGAAGCCCAGAATACCTGCCTTGGCCGCAGCATAATTTGCCTGGCCGGCATTTCCCATAGCTCCTACTACGGAACTGATGCTGACAATCCGGCCACTGCGGGCTTTCATCATGTATTTAACAGCAGCTTTAGTACAGTTGAACACACTCTTCAGGTTGGTAAGCAATACCGCGTCCCAGTCTGCTTCTTTCATGCGCATCAGTAAACCATCCCGGATGATGCCTGCATTGTTTACCAGGATATCGATCTTACCAAAAGCTTTGACCACTTCGTCGATCATGGCCGCACAGGCTTCTGCATCCGCCACGTCAGTTTTCACCAGGATCGCCTTACGGCCCAGCGCTTCAATTTCCGCTCTGGTCTTCTCGGCTGCTTCCGTATTACCGGCATAGTTTATGGCAATGTCAGCGCCACGGGAAGCCAGCAGCAGAGCGATGCTTCTGCCAATCCCACGGGAAGCACCCGTTACCAGAGCTACTTTTCCTTCTAACTGCATTTTAGCGAACCTCCTTAAAATAAGCAAGTGTTTTTTCTAAACTTGCCATATCTTCAACATTTAATGCGGTCATTTCGCGGTCAATTTTACGGGTAAAACCGGTCAGGACTTTACCCGGGCCCACTTCAACAAAGGTATCGAATCCGTCTTTGATCATATTCCGCATGGACATTTCCCATTTTACAGGGCTGGCGGCCTGTTTTACCAGCAACGCACGGATTTCTTCAGCTTTGACAACCGGTTCGGCGGTTACATTGGCAACCACCGGGAATTTCGCATCGCGGAATTCGATTCTGTCCAGCACTTCCTTCAACCGGTCCGCAGCCGGTTTCATCAGGGTACTGTGGAATGGAGCGCTGACCGGCAGCGGAATTGCCCGTTTGGCTCCTGCCGCTTTTAAGGCTTCCGTTGCTTTATCTACTGCTTTTGTCGCCCCTGCGATAACCACCTGACCGGGGCAGTTAAAGTTTACAGCCTGCACCGCTTCGCCGCATTCATTTTCAACCTGCTTACAGATCGTCACGATTTCATCAGGCGTCAGCCCCATTACGGCCGCCATGGCACCTTCCCCTACCGGAACAGCTTCCTGCATGAACTGTCCACGCTTGTTGACAGCAACCACGGCATCCCGCAGATTAATCACATCTGCGGCAACCAGTGCGGAATATTCACCAAGGCTGTGCCCGCCGGCGATCTCACATTCCAGTCCGTGTTCTCGCATCACAGCCAGTGCTGCCACGCTGCAGGTCAGGATGGCAGGCTGGGTGAATTTTGTCAGACGCAACTCTTCTTCCGGTCCTTCAAAACACAGCTTTGTAATGGAAAAGCCAAGCGCTTCGTCTGCCTCATCAAACACCTTTTTCGCGCAGGCGTAATTATCGTAAAAATCCTTGCACATTCCAACTTTCTGTGAACCCTGTCCCGGGAATACAAATGCTACTTTTGCCAACGGAATCAACCTCGCTTTCATTTTTTTGAACTATCTTTTTTATCTGTAATCGAATCTGCAATCTAAAAAAACAAAGGGGGATTCTGAAAATCACTTTACCCATTTCACTAAAGCGCCGGCCCAGGTCAGTCCGGCGCCAAAGGCTACCATTATTACATTGTCGCCTTTTTTTAACCGTCCCGCTTTCCGCGCTTCTGTCAGGCAGACCGGAATGCAGGCAGCCGACATGTTGCCATGTTTGTCAATGTTGATCCAGACTTTTTCCCTGTCAATTTTCAAACGGCTTATGGCATTGTCGATAATGCGCATGTTGGCCTGATGGGGCACCAGTAATGCAATGTCATGAATGGTCATCCCTGCTTTTTCTAATACTTTTTTACAGGCTGCCGGCATCTTCCGAGCTGCAAATTTAAACACATCCTGCCCGTCCATATGGATCGTGTGGTCGTGTGCATCTACCGTCGCATGAGTCGCCGGTTTTCGGCTTCCGCCGCCGGGCTGGATCAGGTGCATACCACCGGTGCCGTCCGCCCCCAGGTCAATACTCAGCACCCCGTAGCCTTCTTCTACCCGGCCCAATACAGCAGCACCTGCGCCGTCACCAAACAGCACGCAGGTATTGCGGTCTGTCCAGTCCGTAATACGGGAAAGGGTTTCCGCTCCTACCAGCAGGATTTTATTATACAAACCGCTGATAATGCTCTGACTCCCGATACCAAGGCCATATACAAACCCGCTGCATCCTGCAGACAGGTCAAAGCAGGCTGCGTTCTTCGCCCCCAGCTTTGCCTGTAGAAGACAAGCCGTAGAGGGATATTTATAATCCGGCGTTTCCGTGGCCACGATAATCAGATCCAGTTCTTCCGGCTTTGTCTCCGCATCCGCCAGGGCACGCAGCGATGCCTCGTAGGCCAGATCGCTGGTAGCCTGTTCCGGTGCGGCAATGTGCCGGGTCCGGATCCCTGTCCGTTCTGTAATCCAGGCATCAGAGGTGTCAACCATCTTCTCCAGATCCTGGTTTGTCAATATCTTTTCAGGCAGGTAACAGCCTGTCCCGATAATTCCAGCGGCATATTTCACTGCTTTACTCCTACTATACACTTTTTGTCCGTTCGTTTATCGCAAGGTACCTACTACTTTGTCCGCTTTGGTCTGCCTTGCTATGTCTTCGGCAATACGGCTGCAGATGTTGCGTTCTACCCCATCTACCGCAGCACCGATAGCGTTTTTAATTGCCTTTGCCTTGGAAGAACCGTGGCAGATAAAGAAAGGAGCCCGCACCCCAAGCAGCAACGCACCGCCGTAGGCTTCCGGATCCAGTCGCTTTTTCAATCCGCCCAGGGCCGGTTTGATCAGAAGTCCGCCAATCTTAGCCAGAAAACCTCCGCTCAGGATGGCTTCTTTCACCATGGTCAGGATAGCTGTAGCCAGCCCTTCTGCCGCTTTCAGCACCACGTTGCCCACAAAGCCGTCACAGACCACCACGTCTACATTGCCTTTATTGATGTCCCGGCCTTCCACGTTGCCGATAAAATGAATCAGCTTCTCTTCCTTCAGCAGAGGATAGGTGGCCAGCGTCTGTTCGTTACCCTTGATTTCCTCTTCACCAATATTTAACAGTCCCACCCGGGGATTTTTAATATTCAGCATCAGTTCCGCATAAATGGAGCCCATGATAGCGTTTTGAAGCATGTGCTCCGGCTTGGCATCCACTTTGGCCCCGCTGTCCAACAGCACCGTGGTACCTGTCAGACTGGGAATCGGTGTAGCAATTGCAGGCCGGCCCACACCGCGAATCCGCCCCAGATGGAACAGTGCCGATGCCACAGCCGCACCCGTACTGCCGGAAGATACCAGTGCGTCACACTCTTTGTTACGCAACAAGTCCGTCGCTACCACAATGGAAGCATCCTTCTTTGTCTTTACCGCAATCCCCGGGTGTTCATGCATCCCAATCACTTCTGATGCATGCCGGACGGTAAGATGCGGGTCACTGTCCGCTCCGTATGTTTTTAACAATTCCTTAATGGTAGGTTCATCACCCACCAACACAACATCACATTTATATTCTTTCACCGCCATTACGGCCCCCAGAACCAATTCCTTCGGACCGTAATCAGTGCCCATCACATCCAGCGCAATTTTCATGCGTTCCTCAGCTTCCTTTCCTGACCGCAGCAATAATAAACTTAGCCCGGAACACTTCCGTATTTTCCTTTTTAATGATGACCCTGATATAATATCTGTCATCTTTGATGTTCGTCACATCTGCTTTTGCAACCAATCTGTCGCCAGGATATACCGGCACCTTATATTTTACATTGCTGACTGCTGTCAGAGCAAATTCCGTATCTACCAACGCCAGGGCCAGTGTATCAGCCATAGCGAACATGAAATAGCCTCGTCCCACACCGGTTTTTCCCAGCACCATCTCATGGGTGATGGTCATCGTGGAAATTGCGGACCGGTTTAGTTCCAGATCAATCAGTTCGCCTACAATATCCTTCTGGTCAATCGCTTTCAGACGGGTGCTGGCCGTACTTGCCATCAACCGGATCCGCTCCCGCAGTTCCGGTATATTCAAAGCCAGACGGTCCAGCCGAACCGTAGGCACACTGACCTTCAAAGTCTTTGCCAGCTGTTCGTCGGTTAAAAATGGATCCTTCTGAACCAGCTTCTGTAATTTTTCATGGCGAACCAGCTTTTTCGAAGAATTCATTTTATCACCTCACTTTTAACACCTGGTTATAACACCTGCTTGTATGCATTATACTCTTTTTTGCATTTCCATGCAAGTCCTTTGTGGTAAAAAACGAAAAAAAGTACAATATGTTGGGCTTTTTTCCCTATACATTACACAAATTGCTAAAACACGGTTCAAAACGAATTGCATTGTAAAAAGAAAAACCCCTGAAGACTTACGTCCTCAGGGCCAATTCTCAGTATGGAATTATTCCTCGGTCTTAATAACTTCTTTCCCGTTATAGTAACCACATTCCGGACACACGCGGTGCGGCATCTTCATTTCGTGGCACTGCGGGCATTCAACCAGGCCCGGAGCGGTCAGCTTCCAGTTCGCACGGCGGGAGTCGCGGCGTGCTTTGGTCATTTTTCTCTTCGGTACTGCCATTTCCCATACACCTCCTAAACAAAAATGGTATTTAAAATTTATTTGATGAACTGCTTTAATGCCGCAAGTCTTGGATCGACAGTGTCAGTATCGCAACTGCAAGGACAGACGTTCCGGTCTGTACCGCAAACAGGGCAGATTCCCAGACAATCCTCTTTGCACAAGACTTTCAGAGGTTCTGCCAACAGCAGGCCCTCACGCAGCGGCTCTGTTATATCAACTACATCCGCTTCGTAGACATAAGCATCATTTTCAACGCCCGAACTTCCTGACGGGTAATACTTCTCTACAACGTCCGCAACGGATTCTGCCTCAAACTCCTTCAGACAACGGGAACAAACACGGTTCACCGTTGCGCCGACCTGAGCTTTCAGCAGAAGCACATCCCCCACATTAGATATTTCCCCTTCAATCCGGACCTTGCCCGTAATTGACAACTCCGTTTCAATAATATCCAATTCAGCGGGTTCCGCTTCAAATTGCAGAAGTTTCTTTCCTGTCAGGTGTTTTCGTATCTCAGCGACATTTATTTTAATCATGTTTCACCAATCGTTACAATTATAGCCATACATAAAACCTTTGTCAAGAAAAAATCAGCAGAAGAAATAATCCGCCTCCCGGTTTTTGTGATAAAATAACCAAAGAAAGAACTTTTAGAAAAATCCGGAGAATTGTCTTCCTGAAACGATTGTATAACATGCTGAAAAATAATGCAAGAGGAGCTTTTTATGATTAAAAAGACCATCGGGATCACTGCAGAATATAACCCCTTCCACAATGGACATCTGTGGCAACTTAAGACATTGCGAAAAAAATTTGGCAACATACCTGTCATCGCATGTATGAGCGGCTGCTTCGTGCAGCGGGGTGAAATTGCACTGACAGACCCATGGACACGGGCTACCACAGCCGTCCGCTCCGGTGTTGACCTGGTATTGCTGCTGCCTGCCTGGTACAGCCTCCACAGCGCGGACTACTTTGCCGCAGGGGCAGTAAAAACACTGGCTGCTACCGGTATGGTAAGTTCACTGGTTTGCGGAGCGGAACATACTGCCAGCCATACTCTGGAAGAGACCGCTGCATGGGCATTGCAATCAGAAACAGAACAACAAATCAAATCATTTCTGCAGCAAGGCCTTTCTTACGGCGCTGCGTGGGAGACTGCCGCTGCCGAAAATCATGTAGATACCGGTTGGTTCAAAGGAGCAAACAATCAGCTTGCCCTTGCCTATCAGAAATCCATATTACGAAATCATCTGCCGGTTAAAATGTTGATATTGCCACGTAAAGGCAACAGTTACAATGACACAGAACTGACATCTCCGTATGCTTCGGCAACTGCAATCCGGACAGCCTTGCGCAACGGACATGCCCTCACATCCCTCACTTCTGTTCTTCCGGAAGCCTCCGCAACTTTATTAAATACAGGAGATATTGACTTTCCTGATCTCTTTACACGGCAGGAAGAAGCCCTTACTCTGCTGCTGAGCAACCTGCTTTCCCAGCACAGCAGCCAGGACTTATTCGAACATTGCAGTGCCAGCAGAAATTTATGCGATCGCTTTTATAATGCACGACAGGATTTACAACATGGTTATACCTCATTCTGTCTGAAAATCGCCAATAAGCGGGACCCTCTGCCCTCTGTCCGGCGCCTTGCCCTGCAGTTATTGCTGCAAAGAACCCGGGATTTTTGGACGGAAACACCGGCGCCCTCTTATCTCCGGGTATTGGCCTTCAATGACCGGGGACGAAGCCTTTTAAAACATATGAAAGAAACGGCGGTGCTTCCCATTATAACCAAGGCAGGCAGTGAAAAGCAGTATGTAAAGACACCCATGTACCCTCTGTTGCAACTGGACTCCGCTGCTGCTGATCTTTTTCAGCTGCTGAATGGAAACACAGGGATGTTCGGAATGTATTTTACCACATCGCCGGCATACATAAGATAAATACGCAAAGACTCCTTATGCACGATAATACCGCACATAAGGAGTCTTTTTATTTGAAAGAATCCAAAAATGAAATATAACACTCAAATAACAATACAGTAAAAAAGCACTGATTAGCTGTTATTCTTCAACAGGCTCTGTTTCTTCAGTTTCTGCAGATACCGGCGCAGTAATCTCTGCCTGGGGAGCCATATGCTGTACACGGGCAGCAATAACATCTGCCAGTCCTTTACGTTCCTCGTTCACACTGTTACGATTGTCTTCAATAGCCCGTAATGCTGACTGCAGGCTGTTTCCGAGATACCCCAGCATATCGTCTGCATACTGCAGAGAGTCGGTCTTAACCTGATCCGCGTACTGATCCGCGCCTTGCTTCACTTCATCCTCATACCGCTGGGCAGAGGCTTTGATATCCTTGGAAAGCATTTCCGCCTGCCGTACGATTTCTTCCTGACGGACCAGACGTTCCGCTTCTTCCTTGGCTGCTGTAATAATATGCTCCGCTTCCGCATTGGCCTTTTCCACAGTAGCCGCCGCTTCTTCCCGGGCAGAGTTCAGGATGTTTTTAGAATCCTCTAATACTTTTCCCGCATTTTTTACTTCCTTGGGGATTGCTTCTTTCAGGTCATCCAGAATCGCTGACAGATCGCTTTCCTCCACGATAATCTTATCCGTAAGGGGAATGCGGTTCGCTTCAGAAATCAGATTGTATAAGTCGTCAAAAATCTGATCTAACGTCACGTTTGTACTAAGTCTTTCCAGCATATCGTTATCCTCTTTCCTTTCACATTTGGCAGCCCTGCCGCCATCGATTTTATATTATTGCTGCGTTCGCATCGCCCCGGCCCGCACCGGGTTGCAACGCAATCATTTTACCTTACGTCTTTGATATTTGTGGATCAGCTCTTCCACCGACGCAGGTACCAGCTGCCCGATGTCACCGCCAAAGGCCAGCAATTCCCTCACGCCGGATGAACTGATGTAAGAATAATTGGCATTGGTCATAATGAAAACCGTTTCCAATGTCTCATTAATCTTTTTCAGCAGCAATGCCCGTTGGAATTCATATTCAAAATCAGTGAAGGCACGCAGTCCCCTTACAATAAACGATGCCTTTTCCTTTTCACAAAACTCGTTTAAAAGACCGCTGCAACTGGTTACCCGTACATTCGGCAGATGGGATGTGGCTGCTTTTAGCATCTCCACCCGTTCCTTCGGTGTAAACAGGGATGTTCCTTTTCCCGGATTGTAAAAAACACAGACTATGATTTCGTCAAACATCCGGCTGGCACGCTCGATAATATCGATATGCCCCCTGGTCACCGGGTCAAAACTGCCTGAACACACAGCCTTGCGCATGGTAGCTCCCCCTTGTGGACAAATTTGAAACATACTTAATTTAGATATGTTTCGACACAGCTTGCTAAAAACCTTTTACTTACTATGTATTATTTGGAAATTTTTATAAAGGTCAATACTGTTTCCCCATACTGCTGGCTCCGGAAAATCTCATAGCCCTCAGGCACAGCCCCGGCAACATCATCGTGTGCGGAATGTTCCGCCACCAGCCAGCCTTCCGCTGCCAAAAGCGGACTTTTTGCCAGCCTGCCCAAAATTTTCTGTACCCAGCCTTTATTATAGGGCGGATCCACAAACACCAGATCAAATCGCTGTCCCTGTCTGTACAGCAGGTCCACCGCCGCCTCTGCGTCGTACTTTAACACCCTGCAGTCCGCTTCCGCGCGACACTTTTGTATATTGCTGTCTGTCAGCTTCAGAGACGTCCGGCTATTATCCACAAACTGCACAATCTTCGCCCCGCGACTCCAGGACTCCAGTCCCAGATTGCCGCTTCCGGCGAACAGGTCCAACACCGCCGCGTCCACAACCTTGCTGCCGATAATATTAAACAGTGATTCCTTTACCCGGTCCGCCGTAGGACGCACGTCGTAATTTTTCGGCACGTTCAGGCGCAACCCCCGTGCCTTTCCGGTAATAATTCGCATTGTGTTTCAGGCCGTGCCTTTCTGTCGGTTGCTTCTGACTTCTCCCGAAAACATTATACCTGCAACTCTTCCTTTTCGAAATCCTGCAGGACATTAATTTTCTTATTTATCATACAACAAAACTGCCGTTTTGTCACTTTCCGATTGCTAAATATTGTAACAAATCTGTGAAATGCACAAAATATTGTGCTTTCTTCTCTGAAAACCATCTGCTTGCCACATCCATTGAAAAAACACCTTACCAGCTTCGGGACGAACCACCGCCCCCGCCGGAACCGCCGCCAAACCCACCGCCAGAGCTGCCGCCACCATATCCACCGCCACTGTATCCGCCGCCGGAACCACCGCCCCCGCTGAAGAAGAACGCCAGGATCCGAAAAAGCAGACGGGTCAGCACGCCATGGAGAAACATAATGTCGAGGAATATCAGGATCAACAGGAGGGGAACCCAGCCAACAGTATCAACCAGCATCTCACCTTTCATCAGCAGGAAGCCCAGAACACCCAATACTCCTGCCGCGAGGGAAGAATCTGCTCCGGAGAGACCGGGATCCCCTTCAGCAGAAGTCACATTTTTCTCTGTAACACCGGAGTTTTGATGACCTTCAGCCGGATAGGTCTGCGCAACATTTTCCTTATTCCCGTTCTGTTCCGTCATTGCCTTTTCAAACAGCTCCTCAGTGGACTGTCCTTCGGATCCTGCCCTCACCGTACCCGGTGAATGATTATTATAACCGGAAACCGCCAACTGCACATTATACTCTTTCGCAATACGAAGGGCCAGCGCCTCATAACCGTAAGCAATGCCCGGTTCATATGTGCCCTTGCGGAAATAGGGGATCATATACTGGTCCTGGATTTTCCCCGTCAGACTGTCCGTCAGGGCACCTTCCAGCCCGTAGCCTACTTCCACCCGGGATTTACGGTCTCCGGTGGAGATCAGTAGCAGGACACCGTTGTTTTTTTCCTTGTTGCCAATGCCCCAGTTGCGGAGCAGTTTCAGCGAATAGTCCTCCAAAGGGGCGCCGTCCAGACTTTTCACCGTCACTACAACCAGCTGGGCCGTGGTCTTCTGTTCCAGCTGCTGTCCCAGATCCTGCAGATAACCGCGGACAGGTGCAGAAATAATCCCCGCATAATCCTGCACATAAATGCCGGAGGATGCAGACGGTTTAGGAGGAATCTGCACGGTGTCCCCGTCAGGCACGTCATCTACACCGAACCAGATGCCGGCCAGCAAAGCAAAAACAGCCAATAAGAGTAGTCTGAACAAGTATTTCATGTTTTAAATATTCCTGCAAATGACTTTTCCCGCAACCGTTTACCCAACAACGTCATTACGTTAAAACTGTACCTTCGGAACCGTTTTGGCCGTTTCCTCCACTTTGAAATAGTCCCGGGCCGTGAAGCCTAATGCCCTGGAAAACAGGGAATACGGTAACGATTTGATTTTTGTATTATAACTCTGTACTGCGTCATTGTAATCCTTCCGGGCTACCGCAATACGGTTTTCGGTGCCGGATAATTCGTCTTGCAACTGCCGGAAGTTTTGATCCGCTTTTAACTGGGGATAGTTCTCCGCTACCGCCAGTAAACGGGACAGGGCACTGTTCAACTCCGTATTGGCCGCCATCTTGTCCCCGGCAGTCTTAGCGCCTGCCATTTTTGCCCGGGCATCGGACACTGCCTGGAACACTTCCTTCTCATGGGACGCATAACCCTTCACCGTATTTACCAGATTGGGAATCAGGTCGCTGCGGCGCTGGAGCTGATTATCTACCTGGGACCACTTGCTGTCCACATTTTCCCGCGAAGAGACCATGCCGTTATAAAACCCGAACATGGAGCCTACTGCCAGAACAACGACTAGTAACATACTTATTAAAGTGCTCACGAAAATACCCCCTGTCGTAACATGTCAATTGCCGGATACATATGTATTGATCAACAGACATCAATGTATAATTAATTATATCATATTTTCCCGCGCTTCGATGCCCGATTTAAAGTTACCCGCAGTAAATTATTATGTAAAAGAATTACGATCCCTGTCGATTGTTTATCTTAACAAGGTTGAATTTGAGAAAAAGGTATTGTACAATAGATAAAGCTTATTATCAAATGATTGCGGAGAAGGTATTACAGTGCGCTCTAAAGGGTTTAAACCGCTTATTATAATTGCAGGGTTTATTTGTTTAAGCATCTGTTCTTTTTCTTTAGCTCATTACCTGGGCTGGCTTGCGCAGGATTCCGGTTTGCTGCCTGCAATTGCCCGAGCCGTTTACGGACCAGATGTACGGCAGGAAATGACTCGCCTTAAGCGTGCAAAAGAACTCTCTCCTGAGATCCCGGTAATTACAGTCCTTTGCTATCATGAAGTGACACCCGACCGGGAAGATGATTGTATGAATGTAAAGCCGGAAGTATTCCGCCAGCATATCCGGGAATTTAAAGAAGCCGGATACTCGTTTATCGATGTAGGCGATTTGCGGCGCTATGCCAAAAGTCCTGTATCGTTCCCTGAAAAGACCTTGCTGATTACTTTCGATGATGGGTATGCAGACAACTATAAGTACGCCTATCCGATTTTACGGGAGGAACAGGTACCGGGTACGTTCTTCGTCGTGAGCAGTACTATCAACAAAGACAACCGGCTAACCGCTGACCAATTGCGCGAGATGCTGTCAAATGGTATGAAAGTCGGCTCCCATACTGTAAATCACGAAATCTTAACGAATATGAATACAGAAGAGGTTGATTTCGAATTACGGGAGTCCAAAAAATCTTTGGAAAAAATTTTGGGGGATCCGGTTTATGCTTTGGCCTATCCCACCGGTAAAACAAATGAAGCAGTGCTAAACAAGACTAAAAAGTATTACGACATGGCATTTCTGGCTACAGTTTCGGCAAATCAAAAACAGACTTTGTTCACATTACAGCGCTATGGCGTATTTAGCTGGAATAAACATATAGAATCTATTTTTAAAAACAGATAGCGTCCAAAAGGCGATACCCAATTATGTGTACTTTATAAATTGAATATAATTTTTTTAAGTTTTTCAAAAAAAACTGGTAATTCTTTAGAAACAGGTGTATAATAGCATACGTAAATTACATTTGCTCGGATAGCTCAGTTGGTTAGAGTGCTGCCCTCACATGGCAGAGGTCCAGGGTTCGAGCCCCTGTCCGAGTACCATGAAAAACTTATCCCGGAAACGCAGTCCATGCGTTTCCGGGTTTTTGTTGTACGAACATATTACGATAGATATATTGTTGGATGGTCCATTACCGCTGATCCGCAGGCACTTACGAATCCCGCACACAGACCACTTCAGCTTTTCACTTTATCCCAAATAACACCCACCGCAGCACCCATCACTGCCACGGTAAACCAGCCAAATCCTTCCTTATACAGGGGCACCGATGCCAGTATGCTTTCCATGGGAACCGGAATCGCTGCAGCCTTCAGGCCTTCCACGATGGCAAACAGGGTGACGATCCACATGGTGCAACGGAACACGCGTTTATTACCGCCGAAGCCAAACACATTCAGCATGGCCAGCGCAATCATTACCGGATATAAGAAACAGAGGATGGGGATTGCCATCTTGATGATCATATCAAGTCCGAAATTGGAAAGGGTAAAGCTAATCAATGCAATCAAAATACCTAATGTTTGTTTGGAAAGTCTTCCGTTAAAAAGAATATGGAAATAGTCGGAAATGGCTGCTATCAAACCGATACTGGTAGTAAGGCAGGCCAAAATAATGATAGCCGCCAAAATACCTGTACCGCCTGCGCCCAAATATTCATGGGCTGTTGCCACCAGAATACCGGCACCGTTAGAAAATTCCCCTGACAGATAACGGTGCGCTTCTGCCCCCGCATAGCCCAAAAAGTAATAAATTAAAGCCAACAGTCCGGCAGTGATCAATCCTGCCAGAAGGCAGATCCTGATCAGTTCTTTTTTCCCCTGAATACCGAAAGTTTTAATAGTTGTCAGTGTAGCCGCACCAAAAAGGAAAGAAGCCAGAAGATCCATGGTATTGTAACCTTCCTGAAAACCTTTCAGGAAGGGGGCCTGCAGATATTCCCCCTGGGGGGCGTCCGGTATAAAGGTCGGAGCCAACATCACTTTTACAAAAAGAATGCCCAGACAGACCAGAAGCGCCGGAGTCAGCACCTTTCCCAGCCAGTTCAACACTTTGGATGGATTGTTGGCCACATAATAACTAAACGCAAAGTAAAGCGCCGAATACATTGCCATCTGCCATGGTTCAGTTGTGCCGAACAGCGGCTTGATGCCGATTTCATAACTGAAGGCAGCCGTACGGGGAATGGCAAACAGAGGCCCGATGGACATGCTGGAAAGAAACATGATAATTTTCGCATAAGCAATATTGACCGGAGCTGCCACTTCTGTCAGGTCTGTACCGCCTGTCATAGCAATAGCCAGCACGCCCAGGATGGGAAGGCCCACGCCCGTAATGCAAAAGCCCAGCGTAGCAATATTCAGATTGCTGCCGGACAAATAGCCGAACAGCGGCGGAAACAGTAAATTGCCTGCACCGAAAAATGAAGAAAATAACACCAGGCTGACGGGAATCAGTTTACTTAACGAAAGAGAGTTGGTCATAATGTTTCACCTGCTATTATAACGAAAACGCACAAAATGTGCGTTTTCATGTAATACTATTAAGCATATCAGAGAACCTGAAACAAGAAAAAATTATTTAACAATCAGACGGTAATACTTCTTCTTACCTTTGCGGATCAGTACGCCTCCATCTTCTGTAAACAGTTCCGGTGTCAGGGCAAATTCTGCATCTTCCACAGCCGCGTTGTTCAGGTACAGTCCCCGCTGGGCAATCATCTGCCTGGCTTCCCGCTTGCTGCTGAACACCTTCTGTGCTGTCAGTACATCAACCAGCTTCGCAGTTTTATCTGCTTCTGCAATTTCCAGCGTCGGTACATGTTCCAGATTCGCGCCACCGCCAAACAGGGCTTCCGTGGCTTTCACCGCTTTGTCCGCTTCTTCCTGGCCGTGGATCAGCTTGGTCACTTCATAAGCCAGCACTTTTTTCGCTTCATTGATCTTTTCATCCTTATATGCACCCAAACGGCGTACTTCTTCCATAGGCAGGAACGTTAACAGGGCCAGACATTTTTCTACGTCAGCATCGTCCACGTTGCGCCAGTACTGGTAGAAATCGTATGGAGAACACTTTTCCGGATCCAGCCACAGGGCACCTTTTTCCGTCTTGCCCATCTTGCGGCCGTCACTGGTAGTGAGCAGCTTACAAGTAATGCAGAACGCAGGTTTCTGGTCCTTGCGGCGGATCAGCTCCACGCCGGCCAGCATATTGGACCACTGGTCGTCGCCGCCCATTTCCAATACGCAGTTATAGTTTTTATGCAGCGTATAAAAATCATACGCCTGCATAATCATATAATTGAATTCAAAAAAGGTCAGGCCCTTGTCCCATCGTTTCTTATAACACTCTGCCGCCAGCATGTGGTTGACAGTAAAATGGGTTCCCACTTCCCGCAGCAGGTTCACATAATTCAGGCTCAGCAACCAGTCACCGTTGTTCACCATCAGCGCCTTGCCATCGGAAAAATCAATGAACTTGCTCATCTGCTTCTTGAAGCATTCGATATTATGGTTAATAAATTCCGGCGTCAGCATCTTACGCATGTCATCCTTACCGCTGGGGTCGCCGATCATACCAGTGCCACCGCCCAGCAGGGCGATAGGACGGTGCCCGGCCCGCTGCATATGAGCCATAGCCATCAGTGCAATAAAGTGACCTACATGCAGACTGTCTGCCGTGGGATCAAAACCAATATAGAACGTGACTTTTTCCTTTTCCAGCATCTCACGGATCTCTTCTTCATGAGAAACCTGCGCAATAAAACCACGTTCCTGTAATACATCAAAAACCGACATTGATCTTACTTCCTCCTGAAACTTTAACCAAAAATTTGAACACACCCCACAGCACAGGGGAGTGTCCATGCGTAGATACAAATCTCAATTGTATCCGTAGTTATAAGTATATAATATTGTAACTCATTTTCCTTATTACTGCAAGGAATGTTTTCTTGACGCGGCCGCCGGAATTACATATAATATTCATATGCAAAAAAAACGTATTGCATAAGTAAGTGTGAAAAAGCAAGATGAAGATACAGGAGGATGTTAAAATGAGACCCGATTTAGTTGTTCCGGGCGAGAATGAAGAGAATTTTGTCGTGGCCCGCGATGCACGTGTTGTAACCGTACCCTTTTCCCCGATTGAAAAGAGGTTTGCCAAAGAAAAGCCCCAGCTGATGCCAGGTTTAAAGGCATTACGCGAAGAATTGGGCGATGCTGAGTTTGAACGGCTGATCACCCGTATCCACAATATCAATGTGTCCGGAGAACGCTGTCTGATCGTTGCGGAGAGCGAACTGCATCGCACCTTTATTTTACGGGATGCACTGCCTGCCATTTCCAAGGCGTTTAACGTAAGCAATATCCGCGTAGTAACCCAGGGATAAAACTATTTTTATTTTCCAGTTGACAAATCGTAATGAATCATCTATAATAAGCATGTTGTCGGGGCGTGGCGCAGTTTGGTAGCGCGCTTGTTTCGGGTACAAGAGGCCGTGAGTTCGAATCTCGCCGCCCCGACCAAAATTAAACACTCAGGAACCGCATGGTTGTGCGGTTCCTTTTATTTTTCCCCAAATAAAAAACTTTAGTTTGCGAAAGTGAAAAAAGGCAAAATCGCGATTTTTTTGCCCCACGAAAATTAATGTATTTACATTATTCGTGATATTGAACGAAATAAAATGACTAAACTGAACAAAATCAGTACATTAAACAATTAATTCAGCCCTGTATTATTTTAACATATACTTTGCGGTGCCTCGGCCTGTCATACTCGCAGAAATAGATTCCCTGCCAGGTTCCCAAAACGAGCATGCAGATTCCGTCTTTCACACTTCAGCCAGTCTCTCACCGCAGCAGCATTGATGCGCCGGTCGTTCCACTGTCAGACTGATGCCGGAGATACAGGAAGGCAGCGCATCGTAACCGGTATGTATCATCCAATACTTCTTCCCGCCTTCCGTAAAGGCAACAGCATATGAGGAATTGCCTGCATGGTTCTGCAGGTACACATCCGCGCCCGCCCGGTCATCCACAAACTCTTTCTTTTTATCGAAATACACGTTTGCGGCTATGGCTTCCACTACAGCTGTCGACAGGCAGCCCGTATGGCCGGACGGGAACTTCTCAGCCAGATCAGCCTTTACCACCGCGCGGACATACTCACAAACCGTACTTTCATCTGTTTCATACGGGTACACGGACTTGACCGTCTCATGTACCCTGCTTTCATCGTCCAGCATGCTATAACTCCTTACTCATTTTTGCTCATATCAACTTTTTCAAAGCGCCATTTCTGTTTCACGTCCGGATATTTCCCGTGATCCACTTCACTCATAAACATATCCAGCGGGCGTACGCAATCGGAATAGTCACCATACAGATGTTTATACACAACATGGGGTTCCCCGGTTTCGGAATGGCTCGCAACGGTAATGATAAGGTACAGTTTCCCTT
Organism: Succiniclasticum sp.; assembly: GCF_056977735.1. NCBI lineage: Bacteria > Bacillati > Bacillota > Negativicutes > Acidaminococcales > Acidaminococcaceae > Succiniclasticum > Succiniclasticum sp. Next base: position 45,091 of record NZ_DBMCWA010000015.1, on the reverse strand, counting down.
TGAAATGACGGTACACTTCGTTAGGTTTTGGAACAGGTCTTTCCTCAATCATTTCTTCACATCTTTCTGTTACACATATATTAATTCCTTTTATCCATGGCCTCTTTCCATGCCATGTATTCGTTCTTATCCAGTTCTACAGCAAAACGCCAGCCATTGTTCAGTTCACAGAGAACCACATGTTTTTCCTGCGCAGGGTTTCCACTCAGTGCAGCACCGATGATCCCCCACACCGGGCCACCCGCAAGATACCCAGCCAATGCGCCAGTTGCCGTCCGATTGGGGGAAGAATGGATCTCGGCACTTACCTCTTCATATTTTACAATAGATTTCGCGATATCCATCTCTTGGACCTGCAACGTATCAAGTTTGTAATCGTAGTACTGTATATCAAAACCCGATGAGAAAAAATGCTGGGATATGCCTGTAATCTCAACAGTTGGATCTTCGATCCCGCCTAAATATTTCGCCATGGTACCTCCTTGATGTCAGATTGCCACATCAATCTTGGCGCTTACGCCTACTCCCTGAACACGCGTGCAATGAGAGGGGTCCACCGAATCTACCGGTATCAGCGCTTGTACCCGGAACGTCCGGTTCATGAAATCCCCTTCGAGTGCCAACGCACCTTTACATTTATCCACCATGGCCCGTGGTCCGCTGATCTGCGCCGCCCCTACGTAACCTTTGCTTCCAACCGCAATAATAGGCACTACTTTAGTTGCATATGAATCAGAAACAGGGTATTTCGCAGTCAGCTTGTTGATAAAGGTATTCAGTTCATTTCCATACCTGTCTACCAACCAGACAATACCGCCTGTTTTGACCGCTTTGCCTAATCCGCCCAATATGCCTCCTGCGTCTGCCTTTGGAACAGATACCATATTGCCTGCCATAAAACCTACAATTGTTGCAATAATGATTGCCTTATTCCCTTTCAACATCGTTTTCACCTCCGATAATTCCTACCTGATCATTCTACGATTATTGTATTGGTTTCCTTTAAACAATACTTTATATATTTATTATATCAAAAATAAATAACCTATAAACAGTCCTCTCGGTTTATTTTTTCTGTTTTTATGAAGTCCCCCCGGACGGTTTTACATTATTCTGGATTTTAGCTTATTGTTTATCAAATTACTTCCCCCAATTATCTTGTTGTTTCATTTTTCCTTATTGTATTACCGCGGTTCGGCCTGGAAATCGGGGAAATATATACAAATTTAACGATAAATGTATTGGCTTATTGACCTTTCAATAATATAATTGGTTAAAGACCGGAGATGTTAAAATGCCAACGTTAACAAGTGCAATTATAAATACGGTACCGATAACACAATTCAGCCGAGGTTTCGCGAGTAAAATCTTTAAAATTCAAGAAAGGCGGTGCCCTGTTTTGAAAATTTATAATCTGAAGTGCCCTAACTGCGGTGCTACGCTGGCAACAGACGTAAAGAACAATTATGCCCGTTGCGAATACTGCGGTAACGAGTTTTATATATCCGAAGATACAGAGAACGAAGCGAATCAAGCTGACCTCAGCAATGAGGGAGACGCTGACAAATATAAAGCAAAGCCGTTGCCGGGACAAGTTTCCGGGAAAGCCTCCGCCGATCCGGAAAAGCGCAAAAAATCCCGCGTCAGGGATTTTGTTATCATCTTCGTTTTTGTGATTATTGGAACTGCCCTTTCCCTGCTCCTGGACAAGGAAAAACCGCAGGATATCGTTCCCAAAACGGACCTGCACCGTTTTTTCACGGAACTGCGTCTGGACTGTACGCCGCAAAGCATAGAAAAATTAACACAAAAACACAAATTGCACTTTTTCCGGACGGAGAAGGCAGTCAATGCCACTTCTTCCAATATCCTGTATTACAAAGTTGCCAAAACCATGGAGACCGCGCTGGATAAACAGGGCGAACACGGTGAAACGGTAGAAATCGAATTCGATTCGGAAAAGAAAAATACGTTCCGGCTTGCCGTCTATTCCGACCCAGATCACATCGTCGGCCGCGCTCTTCTCTTTAACTATGGAACCTATTACAGCCTTTCCGCTGATAACGCAAATGCGAAAAACCTGACAGGATATTATTATTACAATAACTCACTGCGCAGTGCCGCCGGTGAACAAAAAACGCATCCGCCCTATCTGAAATGTGCCGATGCAACGGAAGCGCTTAAAATGATTTATACGTATAAAAAATAAGCCAAGGTACCAGACGGACATACACATGATCCATTTTCCCCCATCGGAAAAAGCTACCACGCATACGCAAAAAGCAGCCAGCGATTCATTTCGACCGGCTGCTTTTCTATGCCCACCAGGAGTTACTCTTCCTTCAATACCCGCATGGTCTCCTCATAATCTTCCCGTGCTTCCGGGAAAAAAACTGTCGTGCAGTAGCAATGAGGCATACCCGGCGCCATTTTCAAATGATGCGGAACCCCCGCTTTGGCCAGCATTTCATCATAAGCTTCTGCTTTGGCAGAAAGAACTTCCGAAGTTCCGTAATAAATCCATGTTTCAGGAAAGTTTGAAAAATCCGCACCGTCACAGCTCTGCATCCATTTCGGCACCGTTGTGTTGCCGTGAGCCAGTAATGGCTGTATCGTTTTCATGTACTGCGCAGACAACATTACGTCCCGGCTGTTCAACTCCTGCATCTTCGTCCACTCTTTTTCTGTAGAAGGTATTCCTCCCGGGGATATAAGCACCATTTTTTTCGGCATGGGCAGGGAGCTTTTCCTTTCATTCAGGTAGGCTCCTAACAGTAACAACAGCGCCCCGCCGGATGAATATCCGTACCAGCGCACGTCTTCGTATTCCCGGGACATGGCAGTATACACTTCGTACAGCATACGGACGCTGTCCCGTATGGTATACTCATCACACAGCGGATAATAGGGAAACCACACATCCGCCCCTGTATTGGCCGCCATCTTTTTGGCAAAGCCTATAAACATCCGGGGCGGCGCCAGCAGTAACCCCCCTCCGTACACACACAGGACAGCCCGTTTCGATTGCTCTTTATGACAGATTGCCAGACAATGGAACTCGGCGGAACATCCGCTCAACGCATCTGCTGCCCCGTCCAGATTATCAACGCGCACCTTTTTATCACGATAAACAAATTTTCCGTCACCCGGGATAAAAAACTTGTTCAGTTTATTGCGCCGGTGTATCTGTTTCAGCATCCTGTCCTTTGGCAGTCCTGTAATCCGCTTGCTTCCCGAAAGCCGAACCAGAAATTTTGTGATTATAAACTGTATGCTCATGAAACCGTTACTTCCGTCGTGCCTTTGATTACTTTTTCCATCTTATCGTTAAAGCAAAGTACCTGCATCCGCACCTGCAACTTATTTTCCTCTTCTTGCACCGGCACGACCTTCATTACTTTTGCCTCCGCCGTAACAGACTCGCCAGGACGTACCGGCTCCATAAAGCTTACTTCTATCACGCCGCTTTCTATCCAGTCTTTGCCGAACGTACGGACCATCAGTTCCTGAATAAACGCCAGACTTAGCATACCATGAGCAATAGTGCCGCCATACCTCGTAGTTTTGGCAAACTCCGGATCCACATGCAACGGATTGTGATCCTCTGCTGCATCTGCATAACGACTGATCATTCCCTGCGTCACATTTTTTGCAGGCAGTGTATATACATCACCTTTATTGATTACTTTCATACTTCTTTCTCCTATCTACGCCGGTAAAAGAATGGTAATCTCACTTATCACCGCCAGTTCCCCGGCTTCGTTAAAGGCTTTCACTTCCTGAATTACAAATTTTAAGCCACGTTTTTCCAATTTTTCTTTTACCTGTCCCCGGAGGGTCAGTGTTTCTCCCCAATGTAACGGTTTCAGATAACGAAACCCCTGCTTGGCATGAACGGTTCCGTCTTCCAGCTTTTCACCGGTCAGCGCTTCCCAACGGGTGTAGACTGCCGCATATGCAGGCGGCACCAGCCGTTTCTCCGTATACAGCAGCGTATCGTCATTCACTGTAGCCAGATATGCTTTTACCGCTTCTTCCTTGATGGTAAATTTCTTCTCAGGATAAGGCACTCCTACTTGTACTTCTGAAAATTTCATACTCATCACCTTCTCTTAGACCGAATCCCTTCCCTGTTTTATCTGTTCTTTTTCCCGTTCTTCCATATGTTTTTTTACATCCCCGGCAAAATCCACTGCAGCCTCAAGGCCTGCCTGCAGCCCTTCCCGGATCTGGCGGCCTGTCTCTGCCAAGGCGCTCATAAGATCTTCAATCTGATGTGATTCGGAGATCCCTGTTTTGCACCAGATGGCAAAATGCTCGCAGTTGTTTGTCCACAGGCTGTACTGCGTCTCCCCGATCCGTTCCCGGGCGCGGATCACCGTTTCTTCCGGCGTATACAGATGATAATTGCTGATCTTCAGTACATCCCACAATGTCTGCGCATTTTCCGGATGGGCAAACTTTTTCCGGAACTCCGCAAACGGAATCTCTTCCGTAGGACGCCCGTACACCTTTGGGAATTCACAGACACTGTAAACCAGGCTTCCATTCAGAAATTCTGCCATCGGCGCCTGATGAATGCAAATCTTGTAATGATCGGAAGGATCGATATCGTAATGAATTACCTTATCGTTGCCCACATAGATGCCGTAATGTTCAAAGCCGATGCGGTGAACACAGATCACATCGCCATATTCCGGTTCTTCCAGCAGACCCGGATCTGTTTCCAGATCCAGCGCCTGACGCACATTACTGGACAACTTATTAGCCGCCACAAAGATCGGATTGATCCGGCTTCCGATTTCGCTGCGGATTTCATTCAGTTTGTTTTCTATTCTGTTTTCTATATTATCAGGCAGTCGTTCATCAGATTCCTGCCCGTCTTTCATTCCGTCTGTTTCGTTTATGTCAAGCACGGATTTATCAAACTCCGCCATATTTTTACTATTACCTTTCATTTTGAAACTTTCTGATTCCGTCAGTCGGTCAGCCGGTTACTGTCTTGCGCTTCCTGACAATAGTTCTTCACTATGTAATTCACTGCTTTTTTCTGAAATAAATCCACAAACCTCCTAAAATAAAGAGCATTCCCAGCCCCTGCTGCAGCGTAATATTTTCACCGAAGATCAGGAACGCAAAGATAATCGTTCCCACGGGTTCACCTAAAATCCCCATGGTGACAGCGGTAGCCGGCAGATACTTCAGCAACAGGTTAAACACGCATTGCCCGCCTACGGTGGCAAACAGGGCAAGGCCCCAAAAACATCCCCATGTCTGGAAAGAGTAGCCGGTAAACGGCTGCCCCGTAACCAGTACATATGCGGCAAGACACAGGGTACTGGCTGAATAGCAGACCGTCGTATAAGGCAGCACATCCATTTCTTTTCGCAACAGCTGACCAAAAAGGAAATGCAGACTGATCACACCGGCAGATGCAAAAGAAAGCATGTCGCCCCAAAACGCCGCACCGCTGACCCGGAAATCACCCCAGCCAATGATAACGGAACCGGCGATTGCCAGAAACACGCCCATCATTCCCTGCCGGGTAACTTTTTCATGAAGTAACAGCCCGCCCCATAAAATGGCAAACAAAGGCTGCAGGGACACCAGCACGGTAGAGCTGGCAACCGACGTATACCGCAGTGATTCAAACCACATCACCCAGTGTATGGCTAAAAGAGCGCCGGATACAACAGCCAGCCTGAGTTGCCGTCTGTTAAGCTGAAGCATCTGTTCCCATTCCTTTTTCCGACACAGTAAGGCCGGAACCAGAAAACATAACGTAAACAGCAGACGGTAGAACGCAATGATTCCGGAAGGCGCTTCCGCTAATTTAACAAAGATGGCAGAGGTAGACAGGAACAGTACGCCTAACCCCAGTGAACCGTACAGAAAAAACGTTGATTGCATCGCTCACTTATTTTCCGTCAGCAAAATTGGTAAACACGTCTGCCTCTACTTTGGGAAGACCGTATTTTTCTTTTGCGTCAGCTATGGCTTTGATCATGAACGCCATATTCCGCGCCAGATTGCGCATGCACTGCAGACCTTCCAGATCCTTTTTCACATCTTCCGCCGTAAAGCCGTGCACCTGGTTCCAATAGGTGCTGGTCGCAATGGGCATGCCGCTGATGGAAAAGTATTTGTTCAAAACATCAAAGGATGCCGTATTGCCGCCTCGTCTGGCGCTGACCACAGCCGCGCCTACCTTCATATGTTTGGGAAAAGATGTGCTGAACATCAGCCGGTCCATAAACGACAACAGAGTTCCGTTGGGGGAAGCATAATACACCGGACTGCCAATAACCAGGCCGTCCGCTTCCTTCAGTTTGAGCGCCGCCTCATTCACAGGATCATTATTGAAAACACACTTGCCGTGTTCCCGGCAATATCCGCAGGCAACGCATCCGCGGATATCTTTATTGCCTACATGGATCAGTTCCGTTTCAATTCCTTCTTCTTTAAACGTGCGAATCATTTCGTCCAGCGCAGTAGCAGTACATTCGTTTGCCCGCGGGCTCCCGTTGATCAGTAAAACTTTTGCCACGATGTTCCTCCTGATATTTTTTCTAAATTATAAAGATTTATTTACAAATGGTCGATGGAGCCGCGAATGTGGGTGTATACCACTTTGGCCCCGGTCAGCGGCACAACAATCGGCTCCAGCTCACGCAGATCTTCCACGCGCCAGCCTTCGTTGCGCTCTTCCAGCAATTGCAGTGCTTCCTCCAGGGTTTCCGCTTCTACAATCGCCAGCGCGTCCAGATAGAATTCGTTCACCACGCAGGGTTCGTTGATCATGCTGTGGCTGTGATACGTCTTGTTATGACGCCAGATGAATAAGTTCACAGTGCGGCCTCCTTGTACTGAAACGATCGATACTACTTGTCCATAGCATTTGCAGTTTCCAGGCAGTTCCTGCAACATTCTTATACAGAGCGCAAGTTAATGCAGATCTATCCTATAAACGTTACCGGATTTCCCTTTCGCTCTACAACACGCCGAAGCGGCAGACTGTCCTGCGAATCAGGATAACCTAACGCCATACTTACGTACACCGTTTCCCCGTCCTGCATTCCCAGCGTTTTTAAATATGACACCATGACAGGATTCTCATTCAGCCAGTTGATCTGGTTGATCCAGCAGCTCCCCAGATCCAATGCGTTGGCCATCAGCATCATGTTCTCCACTGCGCAGCTGCAATCCGCCATGTTGTTTCCATAGCCGATGCGGTTAGCGGTCAGCACCAGTACCGGTGCGTTGTAATGAAACACATACGTTCCCTTCTTGCTGAGTTTGATAGCTGTTGCCAGCGACGCATAGGTGTCCGGCGTCAGCTCCATCTTGGCGAATTCCTCCCGGGCGATACGGGCCAGTTCTGCCAGCACGGTCTTATCCTGAATCACAAGGAAATGTGTAGTCTGGTTATTGCCGCCGCTGGGCGCAAACCTTCCTGCCTCAATGACCTGCTCCAGTTTTTCCCTTTCTACGGGTTTCTGTAAAAATTTACGCGTACTGTGGCGGGTTTTTATCAATGTCAATGCGTCCATACGTCCCCCCTTTTCTTCAAACATTTCATTCCGTCCATTTCAAAAGCTTTTAATGTATCTTTCTTCTATACATTCTATTATACACTACAAAAATAAAAAATAATAATACTATGCAGCATATTTTTTGAAAAGAAAATCCCGATTCACTGAACCGGGATTTTTCTCTGCACTTTCATTTTGAATTATCTATTGTAAATCAGTGTTACATTGCGTCTTTATGCTTTTATTTTGTAAACTTCGCCAGATCTTCGGGAATCTTCATGCCCAGTTTTTCAGCCTGTGCTTTATTAATGCTGGGGGTAAATTCTTTCTGGAAGGCAATCGGCATGTCCTGGGGTTTTGCTTTACCGTTCAGGATATCTGCCGCCATTTCACCGCTGATGACGCCTAACTGGAAGAATTCAATGTTCACACTGGCAGTGGCACCGTTCTTTAACAGAATGGCATCGGCTGCAATCACCGGAACCTTGGCTTCGTTGGTAATGGCTACCAGCGCAGGCGTAGCGGAAGCGATTACGTTATCAGTAGGAACATAGATGAAATCAACGCCTTTGCTTACAAGACCGCGGGCAATCTCCTGAATGTCGTTCACCGTGTTCACACTGCCTTCTTCATATGCAACACCTGCTTTTTTCAAATGATCTTCCGCCATTTTGATCTGCACATAGGAGTTCATTTCACTGGAAGTGAACATCAGCCCAACCTTCTTCGTACCAGGTTTCAGTTTCAGGCCCAGATCCAGCTGCGCAGCTACCGGCGCCATGTCGCTGGTACCCGTCACATTGGTTTCCGGCTTTTTGTCAGACTTCACCAGTTTTGCGCTTTCATAACTGGTAATCGCGCTGCCAACGATGGGAATCGTTTTTGTGGCATTGGCCATGGTCTGTGCAGAAGGCGTTGCAATAGCACAGATTAAATCCACCTTATTATTTACAAATCGCTGCGCAATCGTCTGCAGGTTGGACTGATCCGCCTGGGCATTCTGCACATCGTATTTTACGTTTTTTCCTTCTTCAAAGCCTTTTTTCTTCATGCCCTCGATAAAACCCTTACGGGAGTCATCCAGTGCCTGATGCTCTACCAGCTGTACGATGCCGACATTATATACTTTTGCAGCTTCCTTTTTCGGAGCTTCCGCTTTCTTGTCGCCACCGCCACAGCCTGCCACAGCAAAAGCCATCATGGACAGCAGCATGCCTACTGCCAAAATTTTTTTGCTTTTAAAAAACATTAACATAACCTTCTTTCTTTAATATAGTTACATAAATAAATGATACAAAATCAAATTGCTAAAGTCAACCGGAAATTTAAGAATAAACTACTTTGCGGACGCCTCCCGCATTTTTGCCTGCAGATATACCAGCGCGGCCGGAAGATGCTCCTTAATTACCTCTGCCAGTTCATGCATTTCTTCCGTGGGCTGCTGCATATCCGGAACCATAATGGGATGCATACCGGCCCGGGATGCTGCGCGGATGCCATTGTGAGAATCCTCCAGCACGTAACAGCCGGCAGGGTCAGCCTGCAATGCTTTTGCCGCTGCCAGGAAAATATCCGGTTCCGGCTTGCTCCGCGACACCATGTCCCCACCTAAGACCGCATCAAAATATTGCAGCAGATGCGCTTCTTCCAATTCAATTCTCACAATATCCGAGCGGGTAGAAGAAGCCACCGCCAACGGAATGCCAGCCTTCTGCAGTGCATGTAGTATCTCAACAACACCTGGTTTTAAGGGCAGACGCCCTTCCCCGTACCGCTCGCGGAACAATGCAGTAACTTCCTTTTTATACGTTTCATAGGGAAAATCGTTCCCGTATTTTTCCAGGAACCGCTTCCCCGTCTCTACCCTGTTGTTTCCCTGCACCCGCATGCATATCTCCACAATGTCAGGAATGTTATGTTTTTCGGCAATGACCTTCCAACATTCGATCACCAGCCGTTCCGAATCAAAAATGACGCCGTCCATATCAAAGATGACAGCCTGTACCTGTTTTTCCATGTTAAAAATCCCTTTGACAGTTTACCTGAATTAAGAAAACGCCTGATTAAGCAGTGCTTTCGTAAGATATTATAACACATTCCTGCCAACTGTATCTGTTTTAATGTTATAATAGTTTATCAAAAGCACTGCCCCATCCCACAAAAGACGGACACAATCCATGGTCCAAAGGAGAAATAAATATAATGAAGACGTTACAACGCATATGTTTATGCGGAATGGCAACCGGAATGCTCCTGTTCCTTCCCTTTCATCAAATCTATGCCGACAGTCCAGCCCTGAAATCTTCACCGGCAGCTAATACGAATTTTGCCACTCCGGCTTCGCAGCCTGTACCGCCAGCTCATGCGGCAGCCCCCCTGCAGGAAGAAATGCAATACCGCACCGCGTCCCAACTGGCAGAAGAAGAGAACCTGATGGCTATTTTATGGGTGCAGCGTTCCGCTGAATTCCGCGGTTTATGCTACCAGGCCTACAACCTGGCGGCCATGGAAACAGAAAAAGCCATTGCACAGCGCAACAAAAAGGAAAATGCATTGCGAAAAGCTGAAAAAAAGCAAAACGACACGGCACAATCCGACAGCATGAAGGCAAGCGGACCGGAACGCAACATGACAGAAAAAATCCCAGAAAAGAAGAAGGTACAGCAGGAACCTCTCCTTCCTCTGGCTGTCGTTCTGGATATCGACGATACCATTGTCTGCCATGCGCTCCTGCAGGCATATTACACCGAACATCCCGAAGCCAAAGCTGATTACAATGCATGGGAACAGTGGATCGCACAACACAAAACGCTCCTGCCCGGTGCCAGAGAATTTCTGCAATACGCGGACCAACACGGTGTACAGATTTTCTACGTTACAGGCCGCGGTCCTAAGGACAGATCCGTCACATCACGCTTTTTGCAGAAAGCAGGTCTCCCCTTTACGGATGAAACTCACCTGCTTATGAACGACCGCAGCGGCAGCAAAATGAACCACTTTGCAAAACTGGCGCGCCGTTACGATATCATCTGTTACCTGGGCGATAATGCCGGTGATTTTCCCATCAGCGCAATAAGGGAAGAAAACAGTATCATCTACAAGAAGAAAGCCGACGACAACAGAACCGACAGCAAAACCAGGGCAAGCGAAAACAGAACAGAACCAGGCAACGCGATTCGCACAGATTGCAGCGCCGCCAATCAATCTGAAACAGAAACCGGAAAACGCAAAACGGAAATGCCGCTGGACATCCCGGCCATGCTGAAACATGATAAAAACCCGGTACGCAATAAGACAGTAGATATACACAGAGAATCTTTTGGTACAAAATTTATCCTGCTGCCCAACCCCATGTACGGCGACTGGGAATACAACCTGGCGCAAAACTATCGCAGACTGCCCGCAGAACAGCGGATTGCTTTGCGAAAAGCTGCATTGAAATGTTTTACGTATATTCCACACACAGAACCATAGTCATTCCCGGTGCAGTTTCAGTTCCTATGCGTATATGGTAAAAGCCATGAAAAAATAATCCCCTGAAGCCTTAGCATGATAGTTATGCAGACTTCAGGGGCGTTTTTATTTATATAACATCTTTCTTACTTAAAAAACCCGTATAAAATTGTAATGCCGAAAAAACGATTGCGTTACCCTGCGGCTCCGAATGCTATGCGTCAGTCAAACGTAACACCTTTTACAGCAGGATTTTTCGTAGTCGTCAGGTTATGGGTACTGGGGAGAACAACGTTACGCAGAAGGACAGGTTCAAAACCGACCTTGAAAATAACTATGTTGCAGCCCTGCTGCGTATACTCAACTTCCACAACGCCCTTATCACTGGTCATACCGCCCATACTGCTTTTACTGATCACATGGCATTTCCCGTTTTCAATGCGATACTCAATGCCCGGTCCGATATAAGCACTGGCGTACTGAAGAGGCGCGCCGTCACAAGTTACAGTAATCGTAGCTTTCCCACCCTGTTTCACCGGTGCGGCAGGATTAACCTTTCCGGCAGAAGGCTTTTCGGTCTTTACAACCGGTTTTCCCTTTAATACGTTCCCGACATTAAACCCTGCCTCTGCAGACATCGGCAGTGCAATGGACAGCGCACAGAAAACAGCTATCAGCACAGAGAATTTCTTCATGATTTTCATCTCCTTTTTTCCCTTACGGTATTTTGGTAACTGTAATCTACTAAATGAGATGAAGAAATCTTCTCTCATTTCCTAAGATTATTATACCATCCGTTCCGTTTTCTGTATAGAAAAAAGATGTCAGCTTCCCGCTGGCATCTTCACTGTATGTTAACCTGTAAAAAATCAGGTGTCACTCTGGTGGAGGTGGAGGGAGTCGAACCCTCGTCCGAACATATTGTCATACAACTTTCTCCGAGCGCAGACAGCATACTTTATTTCGCTCCGGCACCGCCTGCCGACCGGCTGTACCTTCACTAGTTCGTAAGTTTTAATCCGGAGCTACGAACCTTGCTCTCAGACGATCCCGCCAAGTGACGTTCTTACCGCTCCTGCGGGAGCCGGATTGGCAGAACGGGTTGCTTTAATTAAGCAGCCAGTGCTAATTCGTTATCTGCGTTTAAGTTTAAACGTCCACCGTTTAACGTGCTGATGGAACCACGGCTCGCTTATCGTACACCACCTATACCCGTCGAAGCCTTTACACCCCCGGTTAAAGGCCCCTGCCCATGGCAGGAAAGAGTAACAGCGGAACGCCGGATTTTGATCCGATGCGCCACGCTGTCAGAACAGGCTGCAACTGCAACACTGTTTCCGCAGATTCTGTGCATATGAATTGTAGCACAAGTCAGTTATAAAGTCAATCAAATTAAATACGAATTTTTTATCTTTTTCTTTTTACATTTTTTGGTTTTATTTTTGGATGAATCTTTATTTTACAATTTAAAATCCATATAGTGCCGCATCATTCCAGTGCGAACTCAAGGTTCACGTTCACATCTACGGTCATGATGCCGGGATCCAGCTCTGTTGACGCGGATTCAGCCGCATCCAGACTGGCTGCTTTTGCCATCATCATGTTCCGGTTCAGGGAACGGGTCGCGTTACTGGCTGTATGGAAGCTGGCATGGACCAGATTGCCCAACGTACGTCCGCCTGCCCGGGCAACCACGGCAGCTTTGCTTCTGGCGTTGGACACTGCTTCTTCCAGCAGACGGTTCTCAAACAGGGATCGGTTATTCAGTCCGAATTCCACCCGGTCCACCGTAAAGTTGCAGCCAATGGACCTGTCAATCACCGGGCCCAGTTTTTCCAGGCTTTTGATTTTCACTTTGTAATCCGCCCTGGCAACATAACCGGTCAGTCTGCGTTTGTTCTTTTCGTAACTGTATTCGGGCTGCAGCATATAATGTACCGTCTGGATGTCTTGTCCGGCAATCATCTGTCCCAGCAGAACACGTTTAAACGCTGCCATTTCTTTTGCCAGGTTTTCCCTGGCCGTTTCTGCAACAGCAGCCCGTTTTTCCAGATTTCCGTACAGTATCGCCATGTCCGGTGAAACTTCTGCACTGGCGTTCCCGCTAACAGAAACGCTGTCCCTTTCTGCAGCAAATGCGCCACAGCAGAAACAGGAAAACACTGCCGCCATGACAAATAACAAAACGATAATCCTACGCCTCATACAAACCTCGCTTTCTGCCGCCATACCCTCACCACACAAAGCAAAAATATAAAACCGCAATTCACAAACGGTACGCACCGTTTTACAGCGCGTCAAATCGTCTCCCAGTTTGTTACGTTATGCTTCCGCAATCACTTCAATCTCTACCAGTCCGTCTTTTGGAAGAGCTGCCACTTGCACAGCAGAGCGGGCCGGGCACTCCATTTTGAAAAATTCGGCATACACTGCATTCATCGCTGCAAAGTCTTTCATGTCTTTTAAAAAGACAGTAACCTTCACCACTTTTTTCAGACACGAACCCGCAGCTTCCAGCACATTCTTTACATTAACCAGGGACTGGCGGGTCTGTCCCGTCACACCGCCTTCGGCAAACTCCCCGGTCTCCGGAACCAGTCCCAGCTGGCCGGACGCAAATACAAAACCATTTGCCTTAATTCCCTGGGAGTAAGGCCCGATTGCTCCCGGTGCGTTCGCTGTCGCTACGATTGTTCTTGCCATGTTTGTTACCTCCTCGTTACAGAATACAAAAACTTTGTGTCAGATTTATGGAAGTTTCCTTTTTCTTTTTACTTCGTTGTTTATATTATATCACACCCGGCGCACAGGTATTTCAAATTGCATAAAACTTCATCTGTTTTTATAGAAACGCTTCTTCTTTCTCTGCATTTTATGATATAATTATATTTACAGTATTTCCATACCCGTTTTATATTTTTTGCAACACACTGCGCCGTCCCAACAGCGGCAGAACGGAGAGTATTTTATGAAAACCATTGGCATTATGGGGGGCATGGGTCCCATGGCAACCGTTGACCTGATGCAGAAGGTCATCGTAGCAACGAAAGCCATTAAAGATCAGGAACATATCCATACGGTCATCGACAACAATACCAACATCCCGGACCGTTCCGAATGCATCTTCGGCAAAGGGCCGAGCCCGGTACCGGAAATGGTAAAATCAGCGGAACGTCTCACCGCCATGGGCGCGGACGTGATCATCATCGGCTGCAACACGGCCCATTTCTTTTTGCCGGAAGTGCAGAAACTGGTGAAGACACCGTTCATCAACATGATTGAGGAAACAGCAAAATTCTGCGCCGGGGAGGGCTACCGCACCCTGGGGCTTTTAGCCTCGGCGGGCACCTGCGCCTCCGGCATTTACAAAAAGGAATTTGAAAAGCTGGGCATGACCCTGCTTCACCCGGAAGAAGCGGAACAGGAAATCATCCACGAAATGATCTACGACGGCGTAAAGGCTACAAATTACAATTACGATGCCACCCCTGCCCAGAACGTACTGCGTGCCATGGAGCAGCGGGGCGTGGAAGCTTTCATTTTAGGCTGCACCGAAGTACCGGTTGCGGTACAGATGTACAAGTTGCAGGGCTGCTTTGTAGACGCCACGGAAGTGTTGGCGGAAAAAGCCGTGGCCTGGGCCGGCGGCGAAGTGATCAGCAGCCTGCCGCATAAAGAGAAATAACATTGTAACGAATTATCATGGATTCATACACTCAGTATTTAATTATCTGCCCGCTGTTATTTCTGGGCGGGTTCGTGGACTCTATCGCCGGAGGAGGCGGCCTCATTACCCTTCCCGCTTACCTTCTGGCAGGCCTGCCCCCTCATCTGGCACTGGGTACTAATAAATTCAGCTCCGCCATGGGCACCACCATTTCTACGGCGCGGCTGGCCCTGAACGGGTTCATCAAGCTGCGCCCGGCACTGATCTGTATTGCAGGCGCCTTTATCGGCTCCTCCATCGGGTCGCGGCTGGCGCTCTTACTCAGCGATGAAATTTTTAACAAACTGCTGATTGTCGTGCTGCCCATTGCCGCTTTTTACGTAATGCGCAACAAAGGGCTCAGCGAAGACCCCAGCTCCTACGTAGACAAGACGGACAACAAAACGCCGCTGCGCATCGCCGTCATTGCGTTTTTCATCGGCGGTTACGACGGATTTTACGGTCCCGGGGCCGGAACCTTCCTGCTGCTGGCGTTAACCGGCTGGGCCATGCTGGACGTGCGCAACGCCGCCGGACTGACAAAGGCTGCCAACCTGACTTCCAACATCGCCGCGCTGATCACTTTCATCCTCAGCAGTAACGTTGACTATCAGTTGGGACTGGCCGGTGCCGTATGCAACATCGCCGGCGCGTACATCGGGGCCGGCATGGTACTCACCAAAGCGAATAAAATCGTCAAACCGCTGATTATCGTAGTGCTGGTGTTGTTGTTTATCAAAATTATTACAAAATAAATTCCGGGAGATGACTCATCATGGCAAACTGTAATCACGACTGCGGAAGCTGCAGCGCCAGCTGTGGCGAACGGCAGGATCCGGCCTCCTTCAAAAAGCCGGCCCATAAAGAAAGTCATATTAAAAAAGTAATCGGTATCGTCAGCGGCAAAGGCGGCGTAGGCAAATCCATGGTCACGTCCCTTTTGGCCATGGCGCTGCGTCGCGCGGGCAAACAGGTGGCTATTCTGGACGCGGACGTAACAGGCCCTTCCATTCCCAAAACCTTTGGCCTCCACGGACAGGCGTTGATGAATGACCGGGGAATATTCCCAACGGAAACCCGTATGGGCATCAAGGTCATGTCCATCAATTTGTTGTTACAAAATGAAACGGACCCCGTCGTCTGGCGAGGTCCGGTTATTGCCGGCGCCATCCAGCAGTTCTGGACTGACGTCATCTACGGCGATGTAGATTTTATGTTAGTGGACATGCCTCCGGGAACCGGAGACGTGCCTCTCACCGTATTCCAGACCATGCCAGTGGATGGCATCATCGTCGTGGCCTCCCCTCAGGAGCTGGTTGGCATGATCGTGGAAAAAGCATGCAACATGGCCAAGATGATGGATATTCCGGTTCTTTCCATCGTGGAAAACTTCAGTTATTTCAAATGCCCGGACTGCGGCAAAGAGCATTCTCTTTTTGGCAAAAGCCGGTTGGACGAAACCGCTGCCGCCCACGGCGTCACCTGCCAGGACAGGCTGCCGGTCGACCCCGCGCTGGCCGAAGCAGTAGATAACGGAAAACTGGAAGAAGCCAACGTGCCTGCCCTGCCGCAAACGACAGAGCTTCTCTTAAAGATGCTATAATGAAAAAAACAAGTGCGCAGGGTTGAGCAAACACGTACGGTTTTGTGAAATCCTGTGCACTTGCTTTTTATTTTTAGATTTTTAGTTTTATATTCCTTTCTTCCCTGCCGCCGATAGCATATCGTGCTTCAGCGTCCACAGCTTTTTGGACAGGTCCACATTGTACTTGTGGGGATTTTCAAACCGTTTCACTTCGTCCCACAGACCGGCCACTTCCTTCGCGCAGTATTCCTGCAGCTCTTTCAGGCCCGGTTGCTTGTACACCAGCTTGCCCTTTTTGAAAACAGGTACCTGCAGTTCCCGGATCGTAAAGTCTTGCAGCGTCCGCTGTTTCCAGGTGGCTTCCGGATCAAAGATGGTATGGGGCAGCGCTTCGGACACAATTTCATCGCGCAGGCAGATTTCATCCGCGATAGCCTTGCCCGTTTTCTTATCGTAAAAACGGTACACCTTTTTAAAACCGGGGTTGGTAATCTTGGCGGTGTTCTCAGAAATTTTGATTTTGGGAACGATAGTCCCGTCATCCTTTTCTACCGCCACCAGTTTATATACGCCGCCGAACACCGGGCTGCTCTTGCTGGTGATCAGGCGCTCGCCTACGCCGAAGGAGTCGATTTTCGCACCCTGCTGCAGCAGGTCCCGGATCAGATATTCATCCAGCGAATTGGAAACCACAATTTTAGCATCGGCCAGTCCCGCTTCATCCAACATGAGGCGGGCTTTTTTCGTTAAATAGGCCAGGTCTCCGGAATCTAGCCGGATGCCGAAGTTGCCAAACTTTCTTCCTGTAGCCAGGTATTCTTTAAATACTTTAATCGCATTGGGAATGCCGCTCTTCAACGTATTGTAAGTATCTACCAGCAGCACTGCGTTGTTGGGATAGGTTTCTGCGTAAAACTTAAAAGCTTCATATTCCGTATCAAACATCTGCACCCAGGAGTGGGCCATGGTACCCGCTGCCGGAACGCTGTACAGCGCATCCGTCAGTGTACAGGCCGTGGCAACGCAGCCGCCGATATAAGCAGCCCGGGCTCCGATCACTGCGCCGGAGACACCCTGGGCCCGGCGGGAACCGAATTCCATCACCGGCCGGCCCGCAGCTGCCCGCACGATGCGGTTTGCTTTGGTAGCAATACAGGACTGGTGGTTGATGCACAGCAGAATGAACGTTTCCATCAGCTGCGCTTCCGCCGCCGGCGCTTTTACCGTAATAATGGGCTCATAGGGAAAGACCGGCGTGCCTTCCGGCACCGCGTAGATATCTCCCGTAAATTTAAACTTACGCAGATAGTTCAGAAACTTTTCATCAAAGATGCCCTTACTGCGCAAAAACGCAATATCCGCATCACTGAAATGCAGATTCTTTACATATTCAATGATGTCCGTCAGCCCACAGGCAATTGCAAAGCCCCCGTTATCGGGAACACTGCGGTAAAACACATCAAAATAAGTTTGTTTTTTATAAAATCCGTTCAGGAAATATCCGTTCCCCATTGTCAGTTCATAAAAGTCTGTCAACAGGGTCAGATTCTGTTCAGCAACTGTCGGCATTTTTTCTCCTTCACCTCTTTTAAAATATTTAAACGAAAACGTTACTCTTCAGCCTTTATAATTTCTCCGTCATGCCTGATCTGGGTTGTAATATCCTTCAGGAAGCGTTGCTTCCGTTCTGAAATCACCATACCGCCGGGCTGTCCGTTTTCCTGCAGCTCTTCCGCTTCCGGAATAAAATTAACCAACTGGATACCATGGCCGTTGCGAACCAGCATATCTATCACCGCATCCCCTTTATTGCAGAACAGCACCAGGGAACGTCCTTCAAACACTCCTTTTAATGCACCTTCCTCTTTGCGCGTTGCCGCCTTCAACACCGTCATGCGGGTCCTGGCAAAATGCGGGATAATTAAAAAGGCCTGTTCCTTTCCGGCCCGAATAATGCGATAATTCTTAAGTTCTTTCGGAATGACGACCGCATCCAGTTTATCATATACTTTCAGGTTAGCCACAGCGGCCATCACATTCTGATCGGTCATTTCCAGCGTTGCCTTATCGCCGCCCAGCATCGCCTGATAGTCCTGTGCAACTTCGGACATATCGGCATCTGCAGCTAAAACCGGAGAGCTGAACGCCAATAACATCAACAATACTGTCAGAAATTTTTTCATACCTGATTTGCCTCCTTTAAAACAAGGGCTGCGGCGACACACCGCAACCCTGATCGTTGTTTTCCGGTATCCTAAGACATTATTTCTGCACATTAAAACATATTATCTCATCTCCACGGATCGTCTTTCGCAGGGATCCGGATCCCTGCCAGCAATCCCTCGTAATCCCACAAATACCACTCGCCGGTGGACGGTTTCAACCGCATCGTAATAAAGCGCGGATTGTCCGCTCCGCCGCTCTTCAGCAGCAGACGGGCATAGCCTTCATTCTGGTATGTATAGGGATTCTCAGAAACAGTCAGCGTATACGGCAGGAATGGCGTGTAATTATTGCCGGGATTCGCCCCGTCAAAATACGACCTGGCAGTATACTCTTTTCCACGCAGCTGATCCCGCAGGAACTGTTTGTTGAAATTATTCAGGGGACGGGGACCGCGTAATACGTCCAACATGGCAATGCCGGCTTCTGCGTCTTCCGTGTAACGCACCAGTGCAGCAATAGCATAGGCAGCGGTCTGCTGCGGCGTACTTGCCGGTTTGATCTCTGCTGCCGATTTCGGCAGCGAGTTAAGAACTACTTTTTTGCTTTCCATCGCATTGACCGCCTTCCCTGAAACACATGAAAACAAAAACGTTAAAAGTAAAACGCTTAACAGGAGTTTTTTCATTTTCATGGTAACACCTCTGCTTTACAAATATCTGTCAGATCATTCTTCCGAGAAATCTTCTTTCGGAGCAGCACACAACGGGCAAACCCATTCTGCCGGAACGTCTTCCCAGGCAGTGCCTGCCGCCACGCCGTTGTCCGGATCGCCTTCTGCCGGATCATACACATAACCGCACACGTTACATACATATTTTTTCATTTGCTTACCCCTTTCTGTATTCATCTCTGATACTAATTTTAAACGAAACAACTTGTTAATTGTATTATATCATAGAAATGAACGATGGAAAATGTACTGTTCCGATTTTTACACAACAGATTGCGCTCTTTTCTTTATAATTCTGATTATCCATTTTAGTAGTTACAACATGTAGGCCAGTTTGATAATTTCCTGACGCCGTTCCCGCCACTGGGGATAATACAGATCCATCCGTGTCTTGAACGCTTCGCCATGCCCCTTTTCCCACAGATGGGTCAGTTCATGAATTACGATATAACTCAGATACTCCGGCGGAAGATGTCCCAGATTCAAATTAATGCAGATGCGTCCTGTTCTGATATTACAGGTTCCCCAGCGCGTTTTCATCTTGCGCACGTACCAGCTGGATTCCCGCTTGCCCACTAACGAACCGCAGCCCTGGAAGATAGCAGGTAAAAAAGCTTCCATCTGGCGTTTCAGCCAAAGATCCAGGCATTGTTCCCGCTTTGCTTCATCATAACCGGCAGGACAAGCCAGCAGGAGTTTCGAGTTCTCCAGCTTCACGGAAGCCATGTTATGTTTCAGCAAGGCATCCGCCGCTTCTTCCCCGCACAGTTGCCGCACCATATCCGGATCCGTAAGCACTAACAGTTCGTAAGCCTTGCCCCAGACGTATACCTGCTCCCCGGTCACGTACCGGCGGACCTGCTTCTGCTGCAACTGCCCCAGTTTATTCCGCTGCCGTTGGATCCACACAAGGTTGCTGCCGATAAAACGCTCCACCTCGTCCATCGTCGTGTGATACGGCGCTGTCACAAACACTCTCGCATCCGGCGCCTTCAGCCGCAAATACATACGACGGATTCGTTTATACTGCAGCAGATATTCAATTTCACCGATTTGATGTTCTTCTACTTCACTAGGCTTGAGTCTCAATGCTTTACCGGTCCTGTCTGAACCTTTCCCTGCAATATGTCCTGCATTTGTTTTGCTTATTTTCCCCGCTGTGCCCTGTCTGTTTTTACCGTTCTTACAACCTGACTACAGTTTATTCCGTTCCTTGATCACCCGCTGCATTTCCCGTTTTGCATCCCTGTCCGCCATGTCGCGGCGTTTGTCATAAATCTTCTTGCCGGTACAAAGCGCCAGTTCCATTTTCACAAACCCCCGCTTGAAATACAGCTTCAGGGGAATCAGGGAATAACCTTTTTCCTTCACTTTACCCAACAGCCTGTCGATCTCCCTGCGGTGCATCAGCAAACGCCGGGTACGCAACGGGTCGTGATTATTGTAATTACCGAAATCGTAGGGACTGATATGCATGTTCATCACCACCAGCTCCCCTTGTTTGGTGATCCGCACAAAACTGTCTTTTAAATTCACCTTGCCGGCCCGCAGCGACTTCACTTCCGTGCCGACCAGCTCCATACCGGCTTCCATGGCTTCCACAATGTTGTAATCGTGGCGGGCTTTCCGGTTTTCCGTAATGATTTTTATTTTTGTTTCCGTCATGGTATCTCCTGAAAAGCAACGTCAATATATACTAAAATCCTGCTGTCGGTAAAAGAATTCGCCAAAACCTCAATAATTCCTTCATCTGCGTCTCCGTTTTTTCTTATTAGTACTGTTCGCATATTTGTTGCCGCCGATGCCGCCCTTGCCCCGTTTGGCATAGGGGCGCATCACCCCGTTGACCTGCTCGTGGCTTCCGTGACGACGCTTGTTCTTTTTGCGTCCGCTGCCGGTAGCCTGGGCTTCGTCCTGGCGGATTTCTTCCAATAATACGGCCACGCTGCTGTGTCCGGATTTATATGTTTTCCCGGTTCCGTCTGTTTTTTGTCCCGCGCTTCCTCCGTATTTTTTCATTTTACCGCTTCCACGGCGGGCGATTCCGCCCCGCTGGGTTCTGCCATGATCGCCGGACCCGCTCAGTTGCGTCTTAATATAGTCGCGCATGGCGTCGTTTTCCCCGGCAATGATGAAATCGATGCTGCGGTCTTCCATGTTCACCTGCAGCACTTCAATCTTCACCGTATCGCCTAACCGGTAGGTGTTGCCGGTGTGGGTTCCCGTCAGGCAATACCGGTCTTCAATAAATTCATAGTAATCGTCCGTCAGGCTGGACATGTGGACAAGACCTTCCACCCCGTTGGGCAGTTCCACAAACATGCCAAAGGATGTTACACCGGAGATGACGCCTTCAAACTCTTCCCCGATATGGTCCAGCATGTATTCGGCTTTCTTTAAATCCACCGTCTCCCGCTCCGCTTCCGCCGCGTTGCGCTCCTGCACGGACGAATGCTCCGCCATACTTTCCAGACGGTCTTCCGAAAGGGCAGCCAGGCTGTGGGTAACATCCGGATCCTTCAGCCAGGCGTGCAATATACGGTGCACCAGCAAATCGGGATACCGTCGGATGGGCGACGTAAAGTGGCAATAATATTCCGCTGCCAGCCCGAAATGCCCGATATTCTCTGTCTGGTACACTGCCTGCCGCATACAGCGCAGGGCCACCGTGTTCACCAGCCGCTCTTCCGGACGTTCCTTCATCTCTGCCAACGCTGCCTGCACATCCTTAGGGCGCACTTCCCCGTTTTTCGGAATCCGCAGCTTCACATTGAAGCTTTGCAGCAGTTTGGCCAGTCCTTCCATCTTGTCTTCCGCCGGTGTCTCATGGACACGGTACACGCAGGGCCACTGCAGCATGGCCAGATGCCGCGCCACGGTTTCGTTGGCCGCCAGCATAAACTCTTCAATGATGGATTCCGGCAGACCATGGATGCGCTGTTTGATTTCCAACGGTTTCCCTGCGTCATCCAGAATCACTTTCTGTTCCGGCAAATCAAACTCAATGGCGCCGCGCCGGGCCCTCTTCTTTTGCAAAATGCGGCACAGTTCCCGCATTTCTTCCAGCATAGGCACGATGTCCGCGTAATCTTCTCTGGTTTTCTTGTCGCCTTCTTCCAGAATGGCACGCACCAGATTATAGCTGAGCCGGTGATGGGAATGGATTACCGCCGGGAAGATTTTGTATTTTGCGACCCGGCCCGTCTCCGCTTCGATTTCCATTTCACAGCTCATGACAAGACGGTCGACCCCTTCGTTCAGGCTGCAGATGCCGTTGCTTAACCGTTGGGGCAGCATGGGCAGTACACGATCCACCAGGTACACGCTGGTCCCGCGTTCCTGCGCCTCCTGATCCAGCAGCGTTTTTGCTTTTACATAATAACTCACATCAGCAATATATACGCCCAACAGGTAACGCCCGTTATCCAGACGACGTACATATACCGCGTCGTCCAAATCTCTGGCGTCTTCGCTGTCTACCGTCACGACAGGATAGTCCCGCCGGTCTTCCCGACCCTGCCAGTCTTTTTCCCGTATCTCATCCGGCACCCGGGCCGCCGCCCGTTTCACGTTATCGGGAAAATCCAGCGGCAGATCGTGCTGCTTGATGATAGACAGAATCTCCAGCCCCGGGTCGCCTACGTAACCCAGCACTTCTACCACCCGGCCTTCCGCGCTGCGGCGTTCCGCGTTATGTTCCTCCGTAGGCCATTCCGTAATTTCCACAACTACTTTCTGATTGTTGGCCGCGCCGCCGAAATTTTTACGCAAAATGTAAATATCGCTGCCGATCCGTTTGTCGTCAGGAATGACAAATGCAAAATCCATTGTGCGCTTGAACACGCCCACGACTCTTATATTAGCTCTTTGGATGATGCGGATGATCTCCCCTTCGGGCCGCCGCCCTGCTGTGTGGCTGTCGATACGGGCCATGACTCTGTCGTTGTTCATGGCGCCGTGCAGCTTGCGGGGCGGGATGAACACATCCGGCTTTGTTCCCTTGTTATCGGGAATGAGAAAACCGAACCCTTTGCTGCTTAACTGGAACCGTCCGGCCACCAGCCCCATCTTTTCCGGCAGGCCGTAGGTATCAAAGCGAGTTTTTACCACATAACCGTCTTTTTCCAGTTCCATGATGGCGTCCCAGAACTCGTGCATAGGCTCTTCCTTGACGGGAATGGCGAAGATCATCTCTTCCGCCGTCATGGGCGCATAGCTTTCCCGCTGCATGAATGCCATAATTTTATCTTTCAGTGAGAGTGTAGTCATAATCAATAATCCTTTTGTTGGTTTTTTGTATTCTCAACTTGTTTTATATTCTTAACTATATATTTGTTTTCTTTGCGGCAAAACGCAGACAAAAGTATGAAACGTAATCAATAACGTTCCATCCTGATTTATCTTTCCAGCATCATCGTGCTGGTCGCTTCCGCTGCAATGCTGCCGTCCGGGTTGGTGATGATGCCTTCCATAATTACAAGACGACCCTTCCGTTTCACTTCATGGCCTTCGCAGCGAATGGTACTGCCGATCAGTACCGGCGTACGGAAACGCAGATCGATGCGGGCCGTATAGGCGGGCACGCCTTCCTTTTTAAAAATGTAGTTCCCCATAATCTCGTCCAGCAGTACGGTAATCAGACCGCCATGCATCCGTCCATCGTAACTCTGGTGTTCCTGTCTCGGCGTAAAAAACGCCAGCACTCCGTTGGGAATCCAGAAAAAGTGCAAATGCAGCCCGATGGGATTTTGTTCCCCGCAGGCAAAACACATTCTGTATTTTTGGTCCTTAGACATTTCCACCAGTTTCTCGCCGTACTTTTCCTCTTCCGCCGCCAGGAGTTTTTTCTCTGTTTCATTCATCTGCAAGTGCTGCGGCGAAGCTGTATTCTGTAAATTTTCCATACCGGGTTCCCCCTCCGTAATTTATCCTCTGTTCTATCTTTTATGCAAAATATTTGTGACGTCATTTCGACTTTGTTCTTGCGTCATTTAGTTTGTTCAGATTTTAAATTCGTTCTATCAGATATTTTTCTCCAGCCAGTTTTTCACCAGCTCGTTTGCCTCTTGGAAGCACAAATCCAGGTGATGGTTGTCGCCTTTCATGTAATGCAGCTCCTTTTCGCCCCCGGAAATTTCAAAATTTTCCTTTGCCTGTTCCGGTGTTACGGTGGTATCTTTTTCCCCATGGATGATCAGCAAGGGATCCTGCTGCCATTTTTTTAACAGTTCCGCCACATCATATTGTAACAAATCCGCGACAAACGTTGCCGGAATTTCATCGCGCCCCCGTTCGTCATCCAACACAATGGTCTTTCCATGCAACGCTGCCTGAAACGCATCTTCCCCCAGCACCTGGACAAATGTTTTCTTCAGACTGTTGGGCGCGGACCACAACACCATGCCATTGGGACGGTACGTTTTTCTTTCCCACCAGCCAGCCTTGTCACTATTATCACAACTATTTTCCTTCGCATCATCTGCTGCAACTTCTTCGCCTTCACTACCTGACAGTATTCCTGCATCAACAGCGGTAGCAAAACTCTCTTCCCCGCAGGCCGTTACGATACAGGTTGCCCCGCCGAAACTCCGGCCCAGCAAGAACAACCTTTCCGGTTTTAACGTTTCGCGGACAAAATCCAACACGGCTTTCAGCTCTGCGATCTGGTTGCTCAGCATGGTGCACCAGCTGAAATTAAAACGCACCACCGAGCAGACAGAGTCACCGAGTTCATCCGCCAGCGCGGCGGCCCGTCCGCTGCCCTCCATGGAACCCCGGAAACCGTGAGCCATCACCAGCACGTTACACCGTTTCGACTCCACTTCACACAAATTAATCACGCCGCTTAACTTGCCAAACGGCCCTGCAATGGAAAATTTCTGTCTCATACCAATCGTCTCCGTTATCTTTCATTTCATCTTCCCTTATATCGGAAAATATTTTTCCCAAACGCGCCGGACAGGTTGCGGAAGAAATCAATGAACCATTCTTCATTATAATATCGGTTATAAGGCGGATTTTTCGGCGGCAGGCCGGTTGCCGCGATGCGCTCGCCGCCCGCATACTGCACCAGCAGGTCCATATGGTTGGCGGCACCAAAAGAATGTACGGAATAACCGTCCAGCTGCGCTACGTCATGCTCCTTCAGCAACGCATCTAGCCGGACCAGGGCAAAGGTGTCTGCATCAAACACATCTTCCCAGTTTTTACTATAGCTGTGGAACTCGATACGACAGCGGGCGCCTTTAGATGTACGGATCAGATGGAAACCGTAGTCCCCGTTCGGATACCATTTCATCTTTTCTTCATCATCAAAAAGCGGGGAAAAATAAGAACATCGGAAATTGAAAACATCAATTTCCGTGGATTTGATCACCACCGGTCCTTCGTGTTTAATTGAAACATCCTCAATCTTTGGCTGGAACACGGGCGGCCGAAAGTCAGGATTATTCAAATCACGGGGATCCATCCCGCCCCGTGCCGGCATCCCGTCCGACATCAGCGGAACATAGCCGGGCGGGTATTTCACATCCGGCAACAGTTCAGAAGCCCTGAGCCTCATCTTTTCATCCACGTTGACGGGTTCGATGTTCACTTCCTGCGTCTGATTCGAGCCGCAATATGTACAGAACTTGTCTTCCGGTTTTATCCGCTGCCCGCACTCCTTACAAAAAATAGCTGTGTTTGAAAAGTTTTCTTCCATACTGATCCGCTCCTGTCAACTTTTCTTTAAAAGATGTTACTTTTGGGCATTCAAATTCCTCCTGATAGAAGAAAGTCTGATTTGAAGTCTGCTTAAAGTTTGTTTTCGGATAAATATCGTTTGAGTTCCTCTATCATTCTTTCACCGTCAAAATTTTTAAAAATTTTGATCATGCAGCCGCTTATCATCGGATTCATATCAAGTCCCATTTCTACTGAATGCGCGTCTGTTTTAAAACCGTAGCAGCGTTTGCCGATACCGTAAGCGATACCGAGTTCTACGCAGGCACCTTCATCGGGCACCCGTCCGTCTATATTCATAAAAATAATATCAGCATTTTTTACTTGTCCGGCATCCAGTTCAAAAATCATCTTGATGAGTTCTTCTTCCGTCTTGCCCTCTAACCTCGCGGCTTCGATACCGTCCCGTTGCGGTAAAAAGACTTTATAACCGTACTCTTCAAGGACTTTTGTTATTTTTAAATTGTAATCCTTTTCGGCCTGATTAAACATCGGTCCTGCAAAATAAACCTTGTTCCCGTGCCCGATATTCTTCATAATCTTTGCTTTATATGCATCTTCGGTAAAAGCATTGTTAACATCACTACCGCCGTTCGCAAAAGCGGCAAATGAAAACAGCATAGCTGCACACAATACTAACGCACCTATCATGCCTGTCACTTTCTTCATGAACAAGAACCTCCTTTGTTGAATTTATTGATTTTTGCGTACAATAATCTCAGCCGGAACACTCTTGCAGAACAAATAATAAAAGCCCTGCCAAGAAAAATCATTGCTTTTGAGCAGATAAAGTATAAACTATCTTTGCTGAACAATTGTAAGAATGATAATAACCTAACGGAGTCATACTATTCTGATAAACAGGATACTCTCCGTCCGCAGATAATTGACTTCTTACAACTCTAACACCTCTTTCAATTGTTGCAACATCTTTGAGCTTTTTATATTCCACCCCGTCAGGGCACAATTCCGCAATCAACTGATTTAATTTGCTCATGCACCTTGCCCTCCGGCTAACTCTGCTTCAATTTCCTCAACGGTAGGAAGGAAACAGGCTGTTTCGTAATTTCAGTTGCTCCTAATTGCGAAACAACTTGTTTCGTAATTTCCGTTTCCTTCAGCTGTACGCCAGAAAACAGCTTAAAAAACTGATGCATATACAACAAGTTTCTTGGAGAAAACGATTTAACTTCCGGTAACACTTTTATTAAATCTTTACTAATCTGTGAATAGAAGTGGCTTCCCCAAACATATTTGTTTTTTTAAGCATCCATATCACGCCCAAGATGCCAGTAAAAGCGTAACATTTCATCATTTACTTTAACGGCTGCCTTGATCTGGCTTTGCCGGAATCTCTTACTGACTTCTTGTATCCAATTTCGGTATGAATCATCTTGTTTTATCTGATTACTGCTCATGTACTTTACTCCCCTTCAATCTCCGCAATGATTTTATCTATCTCATCGCGTATCACAAGTTAGAATGCGCGTCAGTTGTTCTATGCTGTTCATGTTAAACGCCTCTCCCGTTCAATTCCTTACAGTTGTCTGCTTCCAGCTGCAGACCAACACCCACTTCCGCAATGGGAAGCGCTTTCATCATCTCATACTTTGCCGCGAGGGACACACAGTGACAGGGGTACAGCGTACCTTTCGTATTTTGTTTAAGAAAATGAATCGTTTCCTCTAACTGTCGGTTTTGCTCCAGCAAATGGAAGCCGCCAATGATTCCGGTAACCGATTTCTCGCTGCCATATGTATCTTTGTTGTCTTTATCAATACTGACTTCATGCGCATTGCTTTCATGCCCAGCGCTTTTGTTTCTTCTACAACATTTATCACTGCAATTAATCGCATGCATCACGATATTACAAATTCCGCTGTGGGAACAGCCGGTAATGATAAATAATCCTTCGTTTCCTTCATAAGAAATAGCAGAGTCGTCCAACACAAAATCTTCCGGCCCAGTCTCTCCCAATATGCCGATGGGTACTTTTGCTTCAAAGCCAGTCACCCTTGGAATTTCACCCAGAAACGTCAGACGTTCCGTAATTTTTACAGGCTTGCTTCCGTCAATTAATTGCAACCCGCGGGCAAGACAGTCCTCTCTTGTAAAAGGCGCGCCAACATCCAGGCCCATGTACCGCTTTGGCGAAAACACCCCTGGATGCGCAACCAGTTTTACCTTTTTCAGATTGTACCGTTCCCACAAAAAAGGCAGTCCCCGGGTGTGATCGTTATGTCCGTGGGAAAGCACGATGTACGTCAGCCTGCTTAAATCAATTTGCATTGCTTCCGCATTTTTAATAAACGCATCGGAATAACCGGTGTCAAAAAGAATCCTTTCCTTCCCGTCTTCGATATAAATGCTGAGAGCCGGTTCGCCCAGATAATACTGATCGATATAGGTGTTGTTGTCCACAAGAACCGTGAGTTTCATTTTATTTTTTCTCCAAACAATTGCAGTAGAAGACCATCATATATTTTTGACAAACCCTGTATCATTTATCATTTTATTTTATCATATTCTGCTTGTCACTGCATTATTATTACATATTATTATTTTTAATTAAGTATTAAAAATTTCCCGCGTATATCATTGCAATGATTCCGTACCTGCCTGTAAAAAATACCCGCCATCACTGGCGGGCATTACGGAAAAATCGTTTGGTGTTATATATATTACTATATCTCCACTATTCGTTTTTTCATCATGCAATCGCTGCAACTTCACTTTCAGAAAGCCCGGTCACTTTGGCAATGAAAGCATTATCCATACCTTCGGCGCGCATTTTCCCTGCCAACCCGGTTGTAAAGCGGGCTGACAGGGTGTATGTGTTTCCCGGTTTGTAATTTTGTCAAGGTTGAACCGTTAAGAATGTATCTTTCGCCATTATATTTAAAATTCATTAAATAATAGGGGTTTTCTTCTTCTTTTCTCTCACCCTGGTCGTAAAAACGACCAACTTCGAAACGAAAACACGCATGGATACTGGAGTTTGGTCCCCTATACTCTTATGTTTTTAAAGGTAAAACCTTATTGGAAGCACCTGACAGCAATCATCGGCTGTCAGTACATTCAAACTGCCTGAGAGTGGAGGTTTTACGTTTGCCCCAACTATGCTCCGCCGTCAGTCCTGCTCCCCTGCCGACATTCCTGTTGCTTCCGTCCCCATTTCCCGCTTCTCCAGCGCTTTTGCCTGAAAATCCCGCAGCAGCTTCCGCATCCGTTTGTTAGGTATCCACACATAGACCGGTTTGTCCGAATCCGCCACCCGCACATTGGAGCGCCAGATGAATTGCAGCAGCTCCGACAAAGCGTAGCTGTCATTATCAAACTTCAGCCGGGGATTGTTAGTCTCCTTTGCCCGCTGGGCCAGGAAGTTTGTGCAGTTTACATCAAAAATGCGGTTGCACAGATAGGCTACGCCGGTACAGTTGCTGTAGTCATTGGTGGCCTTGGCGTTGCAGGGCAAAAACCGTTTCAGGGTTGGAAAGTGACGCCCGTCGCCTTGCAGCAGGTCTTTATAGGCGGTAAAAGTGGTAAACAGGAACGTGTTGCTGCGTACGCCGCGCTGTTTCATAAAGGAATAGGCGCTGCGGAAGCAGTTCTTCAGTTCTTTCAGCCCTTCCGCGTTCTTGCCATTGTGCGCTGTCTTATACCATTCCTTGGACAGGCTGGCGTCCGTGTTGAAGCGTTTTTCCTCCAGTATCACGATCCGCTCGATCCCCTCCGGGAATGTTTCCCTGTACTTCCCCTCCGGGTTGCGTTTGATAAACCCCTTCTCGATATGGTAATACTCCATGCTGATGTTATGCATGGCGCAATACTGGGAGAGCATGCTGTTCTGTGTCCGGTACGAGAAGAACCAGCACTGGTCAAAGCAGGCAAACAGCTCCCGTTTCATAAACGCGATAATGGAAGTAAAACGCCCTTTCTTATCCCCATAAGGATACAGGTTGCAGCTGCGGCCCAGATTTTTTACCGCGTCAAATACTTTTTGGGAAGAGCTTTGTTTGTCATACTCGGATTGGGGATTGTATACCAGCTGCTCCCCCTTCCGGATGACTATTTCATCCTGCTGCATCAGCAGTACGTCTCCCGTGCCAAAGCGGGCGATGACCCCGCCGTCCTTTTTCTGTTTCGTTCCCACAACCTCCCGGAACAAGGGAGGGATTTCATCAAAATACGCGGTGTAAGGATACCGGCTCTGTCGGAATGCCTTGATCGTATCTTCGTTAAAAAAGCCCCAGAGGGACTGGGTGGTCACAATGTTTTCCCCGTTGCGGATCAGTTCCAGGATACTTTGGTTGTAGGGCGGCTGCTCGGGCCGTTTTGCTTTCAGTCCCCGCAAAAAACGCTCATCCCGTTCCTTCACTGTGGAAACAAAAATGATAAAGCGTTTGTGTTCCAGACCGTCGAAAAGGCCGGTGCGCTTAAGGGAATCCACAAACTCGTCTTCCTTATAAGACGGGTTAAAACAGATATACCGCATCAGGGAAGCGCTTTTACCTATGCCCATGGGGGAATCCACAATACGAAAGGTCAATCGTTTTTGCTCTTTGGTGTTTTCCGTAAAACTCATCCTCCTGTGTTGCGCCGACATCTAAGGGAACGCAGAATTAATCAGTAAACGATCCCAGCATCGCTTCCCCATTCGCCGGCAAATAAAAAGGGAGGGCAACATGCCGAGGCATCGTTGACTCCCAAACGAGTGCTATTATACAGCAAATCTCAATAAAACGCAACGTTACAGGGTTAATCCCAAAAGAATCATTGAGCTTTTTCGAAAAATATTTTATAATATTATAAAGGATTCGCAGAATCAATCAATTCATCAAGTTCCAATTTATTTTTAAAATAATTTATTTGCTTTTCAAATTTTATAGTAAGCGAGGTCATCATGAAACTTTCGTTACAACTGCAATCAAAAATGCAAAATATTTTAATCACAGATGAACACAGCGCGCGTCTGCCCGTAGTGCGAATCACAAAGATCGTGTTGCAGGATTTCAAGAACGTGGAGTACGGCGAGATTGATTTCTACTGCGGCAAGTATCCTGTGCCTTACGGAACCAAAGCCGACATCCTGGGTCTGTATGGACAGAACGGTTCCGGCAAGACAGCGCTGATCGATGCGCTGTATATTTTAAAACAGCTGCTGCGGGGCAGCAAGGTGCAGAATCTGTTTTCCGAATGTATCGCCAAAGGTAAAGATTTTGCCAGACTGACGTTCCAGTTCGAGCTGCAATACGAGGACGGCCGAATGCGTAAGGCCATGTATGATTTCTGCATGAAAGCGGTTCCTGTTACAACGGACACGGAAGCAGGAATGGAAGTTTCGCCGGATCTCAGTGCCCTTCCGTTTTCTAACAAAAGAGTCTGCATCTTTAACGAAATCCTGAGCATGTCCGGCCCCTTCCACGGCAGCGACCAGCGTATGAACCCGGTCATCGACACCAGCGGCGAAGAGCTTCCGTTTGGCCCCAAGTCACGGCACAAATATCTGATAGGCCCCGATAAAAACAACCGCAAGGCCTTGCAGCTGGAAGTAAATAAGCGCCTGGCCAGCGAACGCTCCCAGTCTTTTATCTTTATGCCAAAAACACTGGATTTTTTGACAAATTGCGCCAATTACTCCGAATACCTGCAGGTAATCCTGGAACTGAATTTTTACGGGCTAAATTATTTCTTCGTGGTCAACACCCGTTCTTCCGGCCTGATCCGCCTGAATCTGGCGCTGCTGCTGCACACGCCCATGGGGTCCTTCCCCATCCAGACAGACCGTCCCACCGCTATGCCGCAGGATGTGTTTGCATTTGTCGACCAGTACATTCCAAAAGTGAATACTGTGATCCAGCAGCTGGTTCCGGGCCTTTCCATTGAGTTGCACACCATCGCCCAACAGGTTATGAAAGACGGGTCTAAAGGTCATCTGGTGGAAGTGATGGCCAACCGTAACGGAACGGAACTGCCCCTGCGGGACGAATCCGACGGGATCCGCCGCCTGATTTCTATTCTGAGCCTGCTGACTGCCGCGTACAACGATCCTTCCTTCACGCTTGCCGTCGACGAGTTCGATGCGGGCATCTTTGAATACATCTGGGGTGAGATGCTGGAGATCTTTGAGGACAGCGGCGTGGGCCAGCTGATCTTTACCGCCCACAACCTGCGTCCTCTGGAGATTATCAGCAAAAAGTTCCTGTTCTTCACCAGCACCGATCCGAAGGACCGCTACGTGCAGCTGAAAAGTATCGCCCGCACCAACAACATGCGCAATGTGTACTTCCGCCAGATCGAAAACGGGAACGAGGAAAAAGTGTACAACGAAACGAAGCGTGAGGCAATTAAACAAGCCTTGCGGAGTGTGAAAGAATAAAGAATAAGTGTCAACCGCAAGAAAAATGAAGCCTTCGCTGTCCGTCACGACAGCGAAGGCTTTTTGTTTTTTATATATCATTCAGGTCGTCTTTTTCCATACGGACATTACGGATTTCCGTTACTGCTCCAGCCAGTCCACCAGTACCTGGCGGTCCGGATCCGACGGCGAACGGATCACTGTAAACATATACCGGCCGATGAGTTCCGGCACATCTGCCGGCTCCTCCTTTTTCCATTCCTCTACGGTACCATGCGTATTGCCGGCAAAACCGGAGGATGCAGTGTATATATTGGCAATGCCGGTCCAAACGCCGTCGCCTGCGGTGTTCCACTCGGCCACCTGCGCAAAACGGATCGCTTCCCCGCCTGCTTTCGGCACTATATATAAATTATTGGTCAGTTTATACTGCCGGGAGGAAACCGCGGTGATGCGCCGTCCGAAATATTTATACACAGCTGCTTCCACCGCTTCCTTCTTCACACCCCAGGAATCTGCTTCTTTCACATCGACCAGATCATAGTGACGGTTGAGAAGGTTATGCTGCACACCGAAATCAATGAACATGTCCATTGGCAGTTCATTGTTGATTACAAAACTCCCTACATGGGCTTCTGCAAAATTGCTGAAAAATGTATCCAGCCTGTCACGTTCCGCGGTGCTCAGTTCTGCCCTGCTTGCAGCTCCTGCAGGCAATGCGGACATAATAACCAACAGCGATGCCAGAATAAATAATACCAGCTTTTTCATACGCAATCCCCCTTTTCGTTTTCACATTTGTTTCAGGTACGAAAAACTGATTTAATCATCGTTTCCTAAAACCAGTACAGCAACAAGCTGACCAGTACACTGCACACATTCACCAGCACAAGAGTCTTGAACAGTTTCTTCCGGTCACCCTGGATGAAATAACAGCACAGGCAAAACTCCAACAGAACCACTGCGATTTCTCCCAGAACAACAGCCACCCAATACCAGTCAAACGGATCCTGTTCCAAAAATTCATTCAGCAGCAGGTTACTGATTATATTAACAACCGCAAATCCTGCCAGTTCTTTTGGCTTGCGATACCCGCAAAAATAAAACAGCGGGACTTCGATCAATACCGTAAGCAGCGCCACAATCAGAAATGTTTCTTCTATTTCCGCCCAGTCAACAAAAATCCGGGTTCCGGGTATCAGCGGCGTAGGGGCAATTAAATCAAAAAACATAGAGTGCCTCGCATGCAATCAAATACAGAGACTTCATCAATCCATTCATTTCCATTTCGACGGGTGAATCGGTGTTTAACTAACAATTTTTATTTTTCAAAAGCTCTTTTTAAAAAACGCCAAACAACTTTCATATACGGTTTCCCGCGCGTCGTCCAGGGTCACCACATGTCTCGCTTCCGGCAGCCAGAGGATTTCTTTCTGCTCTTCGGGAACACGTTTTAGCTTTTCGTAAATGTATGCGGCGCTTTTCGGTTTCACGGTGTGATCCGCCTTCCCCTGCACAATCAGGGTGGGAATTTCTATTTTTTCCAGATATTCTGTTTTGCAAAGCCCGATCAGTTCCAGCAAACTTGACACCGGCTTCGTGGGCATCTCAGGATATCCCTGCATATATTCATCCGGCACATGGTAGCTGCGCTGTCCGGTGTGCAAGCGCGGAATAAAGAAGCGTAACAGTTTTACGAAAGGTACGCGCCAGTCCTGTAAAAAAACAGGAGTCGCCAGCAGTACCAGTTTTTCTATAAAGCAAGAGCAGTTTCCTGCCGCTGCTTTAATGGCCAGCAGACCGCCCATGGACTGCCCTGCTATGTAGATGTGACGGCAATGACCGTGCAATTCTTTCACACCATCTTCCACTGCTTCATACCAGTCCGGCCAGGTAGTCTGTTCCAGTTCTTCCACCGTTGCACAATGCCCGGCCAGGCAGACGCCCAACACGGTATAGCCGCCTTTTTCATGTAAGTAATCACCCAACATCCGCATTTCCGCCGGCGCGCCGGTATAACCATGAACCAGCAGTACGCCAATGTCTTTACCGCCTGTAAGAAAAAAGCCGCCTGTATTTTGGCGATTCTGTTCATCCATGGTCTGCCTCCGTGTGATTTGAACTCGTTCTATTCAAATTCATCACGCATAAATATGAGTGAAGTCTTTTCTAAATCATATTATACCACAAACCTGATGTTAGCCGAAACACAAAACAGGACTGCCGGTTAAGCAGTCCTGTCCTTTTTTCAGATATGGTACATCTGATTATTTTATTGTTTGGCTGAAACTGTTCTAATGAAGCATTTCGCTTATTTGAACATGCCCAGCAGAATGCCGCCGTGAGCAGCCAGCACCGGAGCGAATACCAGGGAAACGATGGTCATCAGCTTCAGCAGGATGTTCATAGCCGGTCCGGACGTATCTTTGAAGGGGTCGCCTACGGTGTCGCCGGTAACCGCCGCTTTGTGCGGGTCGGAACCTTTGCCGCCGTGTACGCCGGATTCAATGTACTTCTTCGCATTATCCCATGCGCCGCCCGCATTAGCCATCATGATGGCCAGCAGTACGCCGGCAGCCAGCGCGCCGCCGATCATTCCGCCCAGTGCAGCCGGTCCTAACAGCATGCCGATGATGATCGGGAATGCGATGGCGATGACACCGGGGGCAATCATTTTGTTCAGCGCTGCAGCGGTAGAGATATCTACGCAACGGCGATAGTCGCCGCGGGCTTTGCCTTCCAGCAGGCCGGGGATTTCATGGAACTGACGACGGACTTCGACTACCATTTCGTTAGCCGCTTCACCAACGGATTCCATGGTCATAGCGCCGAATACGAAAGGCAGGGTTGCGCCGATGAATACGCCGATCAGAACGACGGGATCCAGCAGGTCGATGGCTTTCAGTTTTACAACCTGAGAGTAAGCAGAGAACAGAGCCAGTGCTGTCAGTGCAGCGGAACCGATAGCAAACCCTTTGCCGATAGCAGCGGTGGTGTTACCAACGGAATCCAGGGTATCGGTGATTTCACGAACGCTTTCCGGCAGTTCAGCCATTTCCGCGATACCGCCTGCGTTATCGGAGATCGGGCCGTATGCGTCAACCGCAACGGTGATACCGGTGGTTGCCAGCATGCCGACTGCGGACAGGGCAATACCGTAAATGCCCAGTTCCGGATTAGCAACGCCGCCCATTACGAAGAACGCAATGAATACTGCGATGCAGATGAATACGATGGGCAGGAAGGTGGAATACATACCTACTGCCAGACCTGCGATGATTACGGTTGCATGACCGGTTTCTGCCTGGTCGGCAATTCTCTTAACGGAGCTGTAATCAGCAGAGGTGTACACTTCGGTAATCTTACCAATCAACAGGCCTACAACCTGGCCGGCAGCAATCGCCCAAAACGCATTCATGTTGCCGAACAGGGAATTGGAGAGATACGCAGCAGCGCCGATAGTCAGGATACCGGCGATGTAGGTACCGGTGTTCAGCGCACCCTGCGGATTGGTGGATTTGCTGTGACGTACATACAGAATACCAATGATGGAAGAAATGATACCGGCAAGAGCCAGCAAGAACGGATACTGAACGCCTTCGCCGCCTTTGAAGGCAACTGCGCCCAGAGTCAGTGCGGAGATGATAGCGCCTACATAGGATTCAAACAGGTCAGCACCCATACCGGCAACGTCGCCTACGTTATCGCCTACGTTATCAGCGATGGTAGCAGGGTTACGGGGATCGTCTTCCGGAATACCGGCTTCTACTTTACCTACCAGGTCAGCGCCTACGTCAGCCGCTTTGGTGTAAATACCGCCGCCTACACGGGCAAACAGTGCGATGGAGCTTGCGCCCAGACCAAAACCGGTTACGATGTCCATGTTCGCGCCGTTTTCACCGAACAGGGCAAAAGCCAGCGCAACGCCGGTGATACCCAGGCCGACTACGCCCAGGCCCATTACGGAACCGCCGGAAAAGGCAATCTGCAGCGCCTGGGGCATGCCATGTTCTGCAGCCGCCGTGGTACGAACGTTAGCTTTGGTAGCTACGTTCATGCCGCAGTAACCGGCCAGGATGGAGAAGATGGCACCGGCCACAAAGCAGACCGCGGTCATGGGAGCCAGGAAAATACCGATGATAATTGCAACAACAACAATGAATACAGCCAGCGCTTTGTATTCACGGTACAGGAATGCCATCGCACCCTCATGGATGTGGCCGGAAATTTCCTGCATCAGTTCGTTACCGGCTTCCGCCTTCATGATGGAGCTGCTCAGCATGGCAGCGATCAGAAGCGCAAGGATACCGGCGCCAATGGAACACATGATAAAACTACTCAAGATGTAATTCCCCTTTCGACAAAAA
Source organism: Succiniclasticum sp. (assembly GCF_056977735.1). NCBI lineage: Bacteria > Bacillati > Bacillota > Negativicutes > Acidaminococcales > Acidaminococcaceae > Succiniclasticum > Succiniclasticum sp. Next base: position 8,471 of record NZ_DBMCWA010000015.1, on the reverse strand, counting down.
ATAAATTTAAAAATTTTAAAGGACAGAGTCCTTGGTTAACAAAACTATGCTCATGCATTGAGTTTGGCAAGAGCTAACGTAATGACACCGAAAGCAGTCCCCAACGCAATTGTCGCCTTAGATAAAACCGTATCCAGATCATTTCCCTTACCAAAAAAGGAGCCATCGCCGCCACCGAAGGAACTGGACAGGCCTGCGCCTCTGCCGGTCTGCATCAGCACAGCCGCAATCAGGGCAACGCAGACGATGAAGTCCACTACCATCAAGACAGTCTCCAACATTTACTTACCTCCTTTTTCTATAATAAATAATTATTTTCCTGTGTCAGTACCACAGTATTTTACCACACCTTTACCTGCGTGGCAATAATAAATGTCAAAAATTTTTCACAGAGTTTTCCCAGATGTGATGCATCCACCATTGCCAGTCCAATTTTAATTACACTAACGTACGATCCAGGTCCGTCTTTATAAAAAAAGGAGAACTGCTTTTACACAGTTCCCCGTTTGTTTACATCGTTGATTTACGATTTTGCTTATAAACGATTGCGCAACTTCATTTATATCACGCTTGTTTACAGATTTTATTTCAGATTATAGAACACATCCATGCCGCCGTAGGTTGCTGCCGGGCCCAGGTCTTCTTCGATGCGCAGCAGCTGGTTGTATTTTGCTACGCGGTCGGTACGGGCCGGCGCGCCCGATTTGATCTGGCCGGCGTTCAGCGCTACCGCAATGTCAGCCATGGTGGTGTCTTCCGTTTCGCCGCTGCGGTGGGATACGATGGCGGTATAGCCGTGACGTTTGGCCAGTTCCACAGCCCGGAAGGTTTCAGTCAGGGTCCCGATCTGGTTTACTTTGATCAGGATGGCATTAGCCACACCTTTATCGATACCCATCTGCAGACGTTCCGCATTGGTTACGAACAAATCGTCGCCTACCAGCTGTACTTTTCCACCCAGCTTTTTGGTGAGGGCAGCCCAGCCCTTCCAGTCGTCTTCTGCCAAGCCGTCTTCAATGGAGATGATCGGATATTTTTCCACCAGGTCTGCCAGATAGTTTACCATCTGGGTGCTGGTCTTGGGAGCGCCTTCTGCCAGCATATGATACTTGCCGTCTTTGTAGAACTCGCTGGCTGCTACGTCCATGGCCAGTTTAATATCTTTACCCGGTTTGTAGCCGGCTTTTTCAATGGCTTCCATGATTACGTCCAGCGCTTCCGCATTGGTTTCCAGGTTCGGAGCAAAGCCGCCTTCATCGCCCAGGCCGGTGCTGAGGCCTTTGGCTTTCAGAATGCCTTTCAGGGCATGGTAAATTTCCACGTTCATACGCAGGCATTCGCTGAAGCTCTTGGCGCCTACGGGCATGATCATGAATTCCTGGATATCCACATTGTTGTCCGCATGCTGACCGCCGTTCAGGATATTCATCATAGGAACGGGCATTTCATGGGCATTGGTACCGCCCAGATACTGGTACAGGGGCAGGCCGCAATAGTTGGCAGCCGCTTTGGCAACCGCCATGGATACGCCCAGAATTGCGTTAGCGCCTAATTTTGCTTTGTTCGGAGTCTCATCCAGACGGATCAGCAGTTCGTCAATTTCAATCTGGCGGGTAGCGTCCAGACCGATCAGTGCTTCTGCGATGATGTCGTTTACGTTTTCCACCGCTTTCATGACGCCTTTGCCAACATAACGCTTTTTGTCGCCGTCACGCAGCTCAACTGCTTCATGTACGCCGGTAGATGCGCCGGAGGGAACCGCAGCGCGGCCCATGGTACCGTCTTCCAGTACCACTTCCACTTCAACCGTCGGATTGCCGCGGGAATCCAGAATTTCGCGGGCATAGACCTGAGTAATAATAGACATGATGAATCACCTTATCCTTTCTCTTTTTGATTTTTATATAAATTATTCCAGCAAGCTCTTTCCTGTCATGGCTTTTGGCTGCTTGATCTTTAAAAATTGCAGCAACGTAGGCGCTATATCAGCCAAGCGGCCTTCGTGCAGCTTATACGTTTCTTTGCTGATAACAATGAACGGAACTTTGTTCGTAGTATGAGCCGTGCAGGGCGTCCCGTCTTCGTTCTGCATCTTTTCCAGATTGCCGTGATCTGCCGTAATACAGATAACGCCATCCAGAGACTGGATTTTTTCTACGATTTTCCCCGCACAGGCATCAATGGTTTCCATAGCCTTGACCGCTGCTTCCATGATACCGGTATGGCCAACCATATCCGGATTGGCAAAGTTCAGGATCACTACGTCATATTTATCTTCTTCCAGCGCCTTCAACAACGCTTCCGTAACCTCCGGGGCGCTCATCTCCGGTTGCAGATCGTAGGTCGCCACTTTCGGCGATGGAATCAGGATGCGGTCTTCCCCGGCATTGGGTTCTTCTACGCCGCCGTTAAAGAAGAAGGTTACGTGAGCGTATTTTTCCGTTTCTGCAATGCGCAGTTGCTGCAAACCGTTCTTCGCCAGCACTTCGCCCAGCGTATCCTCATAATGTTCCGGCGGATACGCAGTAGGAATGTCGATGGTAGCATCATACTGGGTCATACCGGCCATGTATACCGGCCTGGCAGCTGCCGGACGCGCAAAATACGGGAACTCTTCATCATGCAGCGCACGGGTAATTTCCCTGGCCCGGTCCGGACGGAAATTATAGAAGATTACACCGTCGTCCTTCCGGATACAGGCTGCAGATTTTTCTCCTGCATCCGCTGTCTCGCCTTTCTGCGCTACGCAGAAAGGCACCACAAATTCGTCATTCACGCCGGCTGCATAGGAAGCCCGGATTCCTTCTTCCGCAGAAGTAAAGACAGCCCCGTCCCGCAGCACCATGTTGCGGTAGGCCTTTTCCAGACGCTCCCAGCGTTTATCCCGGTCCATGGCGTAATAACGGCCACTGACCGTGGCAAAACATCCGACACCCTTTTCCTGCATATACGCTTCCAGATCCTGCACGTAAGGAATGGCGCTCTGAGGCGGCACATCCCTCCCGTCCAGGAACGCGTGGACAAAAACCTTCTGCAGTCCGGCTTCCTTCGCCATATCCAACAGTGCTTTTAAATGATCGATATGACTGTGGACGCCGCCGTCGCTGAACAGACCCATCAGGTGCAGGGAACTGTTCTTTTCTTTCGCGTGCTGCAATGTATCCAGCAACACTTTGTTTTTAAAAAAACTGCCTTCTTTGATAGCATGGGAAATCAGGGACAGATCCTGATAGATAATCCGTCCCGACCCGATATTCAGGTGCCCTACTTCCGAATTACCGATCTGCCCTGCCGGCAGCCCTACATCTTCCCCGCTGGCTTCCAGTTTTGTATTGGGATAGTTCGCAAAGTAGCTGTCAAGGTGCGGGGTGCGTGCCATGGCCGCCGCATTGTAAGGACCGGCCGGGGCAATGCCCCAGCCGTCCAGAATCATTAACATTACAGGCTTTTTTGCCATTTGTTCTCCTTCAGACCTCTTGATTAAAAACTGCGTACAATTTTGGCAAAGCTTTCCACTTTCAGGCTGGCGCCGCCTACCAAAACGCCGTCGATACCGTCAATGCAGAACTGGGACGCGTTGGTGTCTTTTACACTGCCGCCGTACAAAATACGGATATGCCTTGCCGCGTCTTCACCAACAATTGTGTTCAGCTGTCTGCGGATAAACTGGCAGACTTCCTGTGCATCCTGCGCCGTTGCGGTATTGCCGGTGCCGATAGCCCAGATGGGTTCATAGGCAACGGTCAGCAGCTTCGCCTGCTCTTCCGTTACGCCGTCCAGTGCAGACCGGAGCTGCCCTTCAATTTTTGCATTGGTAGCGCCCTGCTTCCGTTCCGCTTCCGTTTCGCCTACGCACAGCACCGGTTTCAGTTGGTTACGGTACGCAGCTTTTATCTTTTTCGCAATCACTTTATTGTCTTCTTTGAAAATCTCGCGGCGCTCACTGTGACCTACCAACACGTATTCACAGCCAATGTCTGCTATCTGGGAACCGGACACAGCGCCGGTAAATGCGCCTTCATCCTCCCAGCACAGATCCTGTGCGCCATAGCCCACCGATTTACCGTCAATGGCTTCCGCTACACTTTCCAACGCTGTAAATGGCGGGAAAATCACGACTTCATTGACAGTACCGTTTGTTTCGGTAACCAGATCCTGGGCCAGTTCGACCGCTTCGCCTACGGTCTTGTACATTTTCCAGTTACCGGCCACAAAAGGGCGCCGCACCTCATCCAGCGCCTCAACACCCGGCAGCGCCTTACCTTCCAGATATTCCAGGGAAGCACCGCCGCCGGTGGAAATATGACTGATCTTATCTTCCAGTCCAATCTTCTTGATAGCCGCCACGCTGTCACCGCCGCCTACGATGCTGACTGCGTTACTGTCCGCAACAGCTTTGGCAACCGCTTCTGTGCCTTTGCAGAACGCATCCATTTCGAATACGCCCATAGGCCCGTTCCAGACTACCAATTTGGCATCTTTTACCGCATCTGCATACAGTTTGCAGGTTTCCGGGCCGATATCCAGGGCCATGTAATCCTGGTTCAAATCGTCCAGTACAGATACTTCATACACGGAATCCGGTTTAAACTCTGCTGCCATCACCAGATCTACCGGCAGCAGGATTTTTACATTCTTCACAGAAGCTTCCGCCATGATGCGCTTCGCTTCTTCTATCTTGTCTTCTTCCACCAGGGATTTACCCATGGGGATGCCTCTGGCCGCCAGGAACGTATTGGCCATACCACCGCCGATGAGCAACGTATCCACTTTGCCCAGCAGGTTGACGATTACGCCGATTTTATCCGAAACCTTTGCACCACCGATAATTGCGGTAAACGGATGCTCCGGATTGTTGACAGCATCGCCGATAAAACGGATTTCCTTTTCCAGCAGGAAACCTGCCGCACTGGGCAGGAAACGGGTTACACCTTCCACGGACGCATGGGCCCGGTGGGATACGCCGAAACCGTCATTTACGTACAAGTCTGCCAGAGAAGCCAGCTTCTCTGCAAATTCCAGATTATTTTTCTCTTCTTCTTTATGATAGCGAAGGTTCTCCAGCAACAATACAGAACCGGTCTCCAGCTTCTTTGCCGCTTCTTCCGCCGCCGGCCCGATGCAGTCTTCCGCAAAAGCAACCGGTTTCCCCAGCAGCTCTTCCAGATGTTTTGCAATCGGTTTCAATGTGTATTTGGGATTAGGCTCTCCTTTCGGACGGCCCAGATGGCTCATTAAAATTACAGCCGCTTCATGGTCCAGCAGATACTGGATAGTAGGCAACGCCGCCACCATACGGTTATCATCCGTAATGTTGCCCTCGGCATCCTGAGGTACATTAAAATCTACCCGCACCAGGACCTTTTTGCCGGCAACATCCAAATCGGAAAGGATTTTTTTATCCAAAGAAATCATGCTCCTCTCAAAACCTGCTATGTTTTGGCAGATTTATATTTAATCAATAAAAGTTTTACACCTGCAACAGAGCGAATTTTCGCTTTAAAAATGAATTAAACAACGCTTATCCTAAAATGCAAACAAAGCCGACGCCCTGCAGAAGGGCGCCGACTTGCTGTCAATTATAAACCTTTTTTGCCAACGTAAAGAGCAAGGTCAACCAGACGGCAGGAATAACCCCATTCGTTGTCGTACCAGGCAACTACTTTCGCCAGACGTTTGCCAATCATCATGGTAGACTGGCCGTCAATGACAGAGGAAACTTCACAGCCGATAAAGTCACTGGATACCAGCGGCAGATCCGTATAACCCAGGATGCCTTTCAGTTCGCCTTCTGCCGCTTCCTTTAACGCGGCATTGATTTCTTCCACAGTAGCGTCTTTCGACAGGTTCACTGTCAGGTCGGTCAGAGATACGTCCGGCGTGGGAACGCGCAGGGCAAAGCCATTCAGTTTGCCTTTCAGTTCAGGCAATACGAGAGCAACCGCTTTTGCAGCGCCGGTGGTGGTAGGAATAATGGACATGGCAGCAGCACGGGCGCGGCGCAGATCTTTGTGGCTTACGTCCAGAATCTTCTGGTCATTGGTATAGGAATGAACGGTTGTCATCAGACCGCTTTCGATACCAAATTTTTCCAACAGTACTTTGGTAAAGGGAGCCAGACAGTTGGTGGTGCAGGAAGCATTGGAAATGATATGGTGTTTTGCCGGATCGTACTTGTCCTCATTTACACCCATAACAATGGTAATATCTTCATTTTTGCCGGGAGCGGAAATAATAACTTTCTTTGCACCATTATCAATATGTGCCTGGGCTTCTTTCGAATCTTTGAATTTACCGGTGCATTCCAGCACAATATCCGCGCCATATTTGCCCCAGGGGATCTTGGTGATATCCGTCTCGCTGATAACCGGAATCTTTTTGCCGTCAATCACAAGGAACCCGTCTTCCCATGCAACATCTTCCTTCATTGTCCCATGAACGGAATCATATTTTAACAGATGCGCCATGATTTCGCCGACTGTCCGGTTGTTAATAGCTACAACCTCTGCATCAGGAAGGGTCAGGATCCTTCTCAATGCCAGACGACCAATACGACCAAAACCGCTGATACCAATTCTTACCATGCTAAACTCCTCCTTAAAATAATAAATTTAGATAATTTGTTGCCAACATTCAAAACACAGTCGTTTAATACTGTGATAAATGCAGTATTTATTGACGTTTATCAGTTTTCTTCCCATTTGCAGCAATCTTTTTATAAATCACAGAAATCTGCCGCAAATAAAAAGAAAATTTACTCTTCCCTAAAGGATATTGTAACATAGCCCCCTGCAAAAGTGAAGAGTAAATTTCGTCATTAACGTATCATTAATTCTGTAAATTTATATTAAACGTATTCAGTTTCTGATTCTGTCCGGTTTTCAAGCATCAATTCAGAACAATTAATGCTTTACATTAGACAGGTTCCAAACCCATTAACGATTTTGAACCGTCTCCGGACTCATGTCATGATAGTGCAGCCGTTGATGAGCCGTTTTTTCCCAGTCGGTTCCCTTTTTTCCATAATTAGCGTAAGGATCAATGGACAAACCGCCGCGGGGTAAAAATTTTCCCCATACCTCTATGTACTTGGGATCCAACAACCGTATCAGGTCCTTCATTATAATATTCACGCAATCTTCATGAAAATCCCCATGATTACGGAAGCTGAAGAGATACAGTTTCAGCGATTTGCTTTCCACCAGCTTCTGATCCGGAACATACGAAATATAAATTGTCGCAAAATCCGGCTGGCCGGTTTTGGGGCACAGGCTGGTAAATTCCGGACAGTTGAATTTCACAAAGTAATCATTTTCCGGATGCTTATTAGGAAAACACTCCAACACGTCCGGAGCATAATCATCTTTGTATTTTGTCTTATTACCCAACAGGCTTACGCCTTGTAAATCTTTTTCTGTTCTTCCCGCTGACATTTAATTCACCTGTTAAGATCCTTACGGCTTATTACCGTTTCTTCCAAAATCATAAATTTATAAATATTAATGTTTTATGCTTAAAATTTCCTGTCAAGTTTTATTTCGTTCTGCTCTGAAAAGCAGATTCGCAACATCTGCTTTAACCAGCGCTTTAATCAACATCATGCCAGTAATACCGGAAATAAACTGCCCTACCAATAGGCTTGCTGCTAAAATGCCATAGGGTATTTTTAATAAATAGGATAGCCATACAGGTACTCCGAGACCGGGGAGCAGTGTAACAAAGAGCGCAACGATCCAACAGCCAAATCCTTTTTGTCTGCCCCAGGCAATGGCTCCACTGGTCAGCAATCCCATAATAAAACCGCCAATGGCATCAATCGGCCCCAATCCTCCCATAAAAATATTGCTGGCAATATTGGCAATTCCAAAAGGAACTACTAAAAACGGGAAAATATAGGATAACCCATATAATGCCGTAGCAATACGGACCTGATATTGCCCAAAAGCAAAACTCTGTGTGCAAAGCATCACAACAAGGTATAAAGCAATGCAAACAGCACTGATGGTTATTTTTTGTGTCCTGGTGTATTCCTGATTCATGTTATTCTCCATTCCGCCGCCTTTAGCTGGCAGCACAGACAGTGATAAAAGTATTCGTCACACTGTCCCCTCTTCAATATTAGTATTAAACAGTACCAGGACGTAACCATAAACAACATAAAAAAATCCTATAAACTATAGGCGTAATATTCAATGCAACAAACCGATTTATGTTAAAGACGTTAACAATTTCTGTTTGGTGCGCCCGTAGTTTTATTTAAAGACAGGATGGTCACGAACTGTCTGTTATAGAGTTGTAATGCAGAATCATTATACATAATCAAATGATATTTGTAAAGTACTTTTCCGGCTTTCTTTCAAAAGAATAGTTAAAAGCCCCCGCACGTGTTGTGCGGGGGCTTCGTCTTAACCGGCAACAATCTATCCTCCCGGGCCGCTTCCAGCCAAGTACTTTCGACGCGTGAGAGCTTA
>NZ_DBMCWA010000014.1:0-91805 GCF_056977735.1 Succiniclasticum sp. | reverse complement strand
AAAGTACATTTAAAACCAGATTATTCAGCACCCCGGCACCGGTCGAATTTGCAATCGCCGTGAGCCCGATCGCTGAAATCAGCCGTTTCCTGGCAGCTTTGGCCACATGGTTCTTTTGCCCATGTCCCATCTCATGTCCCAGGACGACAGCAATTTCATCTTCGTTCTGAATCAGGTCGAACAGACCCTGATTGACCGTCATAACATGACCCATGGAACAAGCTGCGTTAAAAGACTTGTCTTCATTAATAAAATAGAGATACGGTTTTTTATTAATGCTGGGATCCGATGCAGCAATACCGGCACTGACCCTGCTCATCACCCTGTCTAACACACCTTGCAGATAGGGATTATCCACAACGCCCTGTTTTTCCTGAAAAGCTGCAAATAATTCTCTCCGCCCCTGCTCTGTGTTGTCAAAGTAATCAATTGTTTTATCCAGCTGCTGATACGCAGCCGCTCCCGCCACAACAGTTCCGAGAACGCCGCCTACAACGCCGGCATGGGCAGGTACTGCAGGTAAAGCGGTTAATCCCAAAACTATTCCCAGAGTGCTGACTGCTATAGTGGATTTAAGTCTTTTTCCCCATTTCTTTGCTTTTGTCATAGTATTCACTCTCCCCTGTAATCATCTACCTACCTATTTTAAAGCGAATCTTTTTTACCAAGACCCCTTTTTATAAATTTTATCCAATTGTTTATTATTTTGCAACTGCTTTTGTACAATTAACCTTGTCAGCCCATATCCGGAATTGTTCAACGCAATCCGCAGCGCAGGCTCCAATGCTCCCAAATCTTTCCGCGTCCTGCCGGTACACTGCGAGCAGCTGAATATCTTCATAATATATTTCCGCCCTGTCACTTGTTTCAAATACAATAAAATGTGACGGCTCAATTTTTTCTTTCTGTCTGACCTGATACATGGCTCCAGCCAGCAACTCAGCCCGGTACAGAGGTTTGTTGCCGCCTGCGGTTTCCGTTATCCGGAAATTCCATGTCCCTTGATTTTCAGCAAAGGTTTCCTGCACACTTGCCGTATCATCGCTGTTCTGTACAGGCGAAGGCGTAATCCTCAGCGGATCCATCAGCTTATACATATTCCGTATACGCTGCGCCGGATCGGGATGACTGTCAAAAATCCCCCAGCCCGGATTTCCGTATTCGTCAGCCAGTTCCTGCAATTTATGCATGGTCACCAGCATGGCATACGGACTGTAACCGGCTTTTACTGTATAGGCAAAACCCTCTCGGTCAGCAGCGCTTTCATCAGCCCGGCTGTATCCGGCAGCCAGCGCATCACCGACCACCATCCCTAATGCAAGAACATCTCCGTTGCCGGAAGCAACTCCGGCTAGTACTGCCACCAGCTGTGTCCACATATTTTTTTCAATCTGATGTACCGTGTGCCGTTTTACCACATGACCTATCTCATGGCCCAATACACCTGCCAGTTCCGCATCAGATGGCATATAATCAAGCAATCCCTTGAAAACATATATATACCCCCCGGGACAGGCAAGAGCGTTTACTTCTTCCGTATTCAGCACTTTAAAGGTAAACTTCAAATTTTTTCGGCCGCAAACATCCGCCAGGCTTTGCCCGATACGGTCTACCCGCTCTGTAATCTGTGGGTCATGGATCAAACCGTAGCGTGCTTCTATCTGTTCTGCTGCCGCTCTGCCCATTTCCAGTTCCTGCTTCTCACTGATCATGCCTGCTTCTGCAGTTGACTGGACAGAACAGGTTATGCCCAATAGACAGAGCATGGTGAGAATTATTTTATATAAATGTTTCACGTGAAACTCCTTGCTGCCTTCATCTAATTTACATAAAAACTGATACGAATCCTGTTTACTCCCGCAAAAATGCGGACTTCAAATAACTCCTTTTGCTTCGAACCCTGTAATCACTTCTTCAGTATAACCCAACATTTCCAGCACTTCACGGTTATGTTCTCCTGAATAGGGAGCGCGAAAACGGATAATGGCAGGCGTACCGGATAGTTTCATTGGTGAGCGCAGGTACGTAACCGGGCCAATATCTTCTCTCCGCGTTTCCAGCATACCGGACGTTGCAGTCATATCCCGATCCAATACCTCTTCAGGGCTGTATACCGGCGTTACACAAAATGTACCGTTTTCCGCCAATGCTGCCCATTCATCCCGGGTTTTTGTTTTAAGTCTGGAACTTATCATCTGAGTGATTTCATCTTCATGGGCAAAATCGAACTGCCGCTCCTTTAACTCCGGCAGTTCGATCATATCACAGAACTTTTGCCAGAATTTCGGTTCAATTGTACCTACACTGATATATTTTCCGTCTTTCGTCGGATATACATCGTAATAATGGGCACGGCGGCCAAACGGTGTGTCCCCTGTCGCCCTGCAGCCCAATATGCTGGCCAGAGAAACAATCTGCATACTCAACGCCGTATTGTACAGGCTTACATCGATATACTGTCCTTTCCCGCTTCGTTCCCGTGCAAACAGTGCCATGGAAATAGCCGCAACCGCGTTCAGGCTGCTGCCGATAGCCGAAACCTGTACCTCGCTGATGGCCACCTTATTCCTATCGTTTAAAAAATTCATGCCGGAAAGACCAATAATATTCAAATCGTGGGCAGGCTGCTGTCTGTACCTTCCCTCCTGTCCGAAACCGCTTATGGAACAGTAAATCAGACGCGGGTTCATCATTTTTACTTCTTCGTACCCGAGTCCTTTGGACTGCAGATAGCCGGGGCGAAACCCCTCCAGAAATACGTCTGCCTGCCTTAATAAACATTTCAGGATTTCTTTTCCTTCTTCTGTTTTCAGATTAACGGTAATTCCTCTTTTATTACGGTTCAATGCCAGGTTCCAGCTGCTCATTCCATCTGCCAGCTGCGGTGCAAAACTACGATTGGGATCCCCCTTCACACCTTCTACCTTTATCACATCAGCCCCGAAATCCGCCAGTACCATTCCGCAATACTGTCCTGGCAGCCACTGTGAAAAATCAATTACCTTTATTCCCTGTAACGCAGTCTCTGTCATCGTAAGCACCTGCTTTCTGTTTTCCGTTTTACATACGATCTTATTATATATTATAATTGTAACACAACTGTGTCGTATTACATTTTCTTTTTTACAGTACTTATGGAACAGCCGGAGGTATTTTTATGCAGCCCGGATTGAACGGATTAACTTTCAGCCAGATTGTTAACACAGCTTTATATATTGTCAGCGGCTTCTTTTTCGGAATCTTCGCTTCGCGGAACAGCCTCTTTTCCGTACTGCGCATCCGCAATGCCTTCATTACAAAGAATTTTTCGCCTTCGTCTGTTTTGGGCATCGTCTTCAGCGCACTCTTCCTCATTCTTGCATTTTTGGTTTTCCCCTCCTGGCTTTCCTCACGGACGACAGCAGGCGCCTTTACGTATTATACTGTACTGATTTACTATTTTTCCAAAGGCTGGAAGAACCTATCCGGCAACTAACATATGGAAAACAATCATCACCATGATATAAAAAAAGCGCGGTATTTCGCGCTTTTTTTCACTGTTGTAACACAGGCAAATACAACGAATCTGTATCAATTACAGGAATTCCCAAATGCCGGGATGGGACGAAGCTTCCATGGCAGTCACTGCCGCCGGATATACACAATTTATGACGACGGCAAAAGTGAGCCAGCAGACGGCTGTCTTCCGCACTGTGACCAGAATGATAACACTCAAATCCATCCAGTTCCTCACCCACCAGCCGGGGCAGGTATTCCTGCATGCCTGCACCGTGAAAATCACTGGCCAGATGGGCGCAAAGGGCAAGGCCTCCTGCCTGATGGATTACCTTTACCACTTCGGAAACTGACGGGAAATCCGGGAACCCAAGATCGTTTTCTGCCGTAAAAATACGTCTGAAAAAGTCGTTTACATCTCCGCAAAGCTGTTTGTCCTGCAGGTACGCTAATGCTTTCCATCCACCCCGGTGCGGATCGTAAGAGTACTCAGTAAACTCTTCCATGGAGAGCGGCCAGCCCCGGGCGATCAGATTCTGTATGCTGTCATCGTCTTTCCGTTCCAGCAGCCCCTGATTGTGCCGACAGAGCTCCAGCAATGTTTTGTTTGTTATATCGATACCGTAGCCTAAAATATGATAATTATGGCCATCTTTAGTAGCATTCAGTTCAACTCCGGCAATAAACTGTAACCCTGCGCCTTCTGCAAGCTTTTTTGTCTCTGTGACATTTGCCACGCTGTCATGATCCGAAATGGCAAACACTTCAATCCCTTCAGCACAAACAGCCGCTATGACCTGAGCCGGGTCCCATGTCCCGTCAGATGCCGTCGTATGTATATGTAAATCAGCACGCATAAAACTCTCCCGCGTAATTATATGTAATGCAAGCTCCTCTGAAGACCTGTTCCTTCGTTTTTTATCCTTTAAAGGGAATCTCTTCGGATTCGTACCCGGCTTCCGTCAGTTCCGTCTGCTTTTGCAGTGTGTCGGTCAGCCATGCTTCTGCCTTCATTCGCAGCTCTTCCGGCATACGAAGGGTAAAATTCACTCTGTTCCCGTATGCAACATCCGTCAATGTAAATAACTGCTGCTGATACAGCAAATTTGTAATCTTTCCGGCCTCGCCCGGATTACAGGAAAAAATATACAGTCCCATCTTAACCTCTTGCGCCAGCCCTGCCGCTTCAATTGCCTGAACGACACTGCCCGCATAGGCCCGCACCAATCCGCCGGCCCCTAGTTTGATGCCGCCGAAGTACCGTGTCACTACCGCCGCCACTTGTTGCAGTTCCTGTTTGCGCAGCACTCCTAACATCGGCATACCCGCCGTGCCGGACGGTTCTCCGTCATCGCTGGACCGCTGGTGCTGTCCGTCAATAATATATGCACTGCAATTATGGGTGGCATCCCAGAATTCTTTCTTAACCGCTTTGATAAATTCCTGAGCCTCATCTTCTGTTTTCACTTTTTTCAGGGAACAGATAAACCGGCTTTTCGATATCATCTGTTCCACCCGCATATCTTTTGCAATCGTCAGCTTCATAATGGCCGCTTCCGCCTTTCCCGAAGCGATAATTTCACGTGAAACATTTTTAACATTATAGCATAAACAATATTAAAAATGTTGATCTATACCTCTTTTTAATACATTTTTTCTTATTGCCCGTCAGAGTAATGATGATATAATAAGAAATAACTATTTCTAGACAAGGAACCGCTTTTATGCAGATTAAACAGTACCAAATCAACACTAAGAAAACTGCAGATTCCGCCACCCGCTCTCAGATTGTAAACACGTATCAGTCTTTAAACCACTGGAACAGTTTTCAATTCAAATTGTTCTGGGAAGGGATTATCGTCGGCATCTTTTCGGGCCTCGTCATCAGTCTGTTCCGCTTTCTGCTGACAAAAGCAGAAGAATGGCGCACCAATCTGTACGAACAGCTGGCGCAGCTGCCTGATATCTATACAGCAGGCTGGTTTGTCGCCCTTTTGGGTATCGGAGGCATTTTATATAAACTGACAACATATGAACCCATGGCCGGAGGCTCGGGTATCCCCCAGGTCAAAGGTGTCATTCTGGGTTTTATGCGGATGAACTGGTTTCGCATTTTATGGGTCAAGCTGGCAGGAGGCGTCATTGGATTGGGCGCCGGTCTTTCCCTGGGCCGGGAAGGCCCCTCGATCCAGTTAGGCGCTGTTACGGCTCAGGGCGTAAGCCGTTTCTGGGGACGTTCACGCATGGAAGAACGTTATCTGATCACCAGTGGAGCCGGTGCAGGACTGGCCGCCGCTTTTAACGCACCACTGGCCGGCGTCATCTTCTCACTGGAAGAACTGCATCGCAACTTTTCCGCTGTCGTTTTGCTGCCTGCTATGACAGCAGCCATGACAGCCACCTTTGTCTCCCGTCTGTTATTTGGTCGCAGTTTTATTTTCAGCTTTTACGGGCTGCCGCCCTTCCCCTATCCCCACCTGCTATACGCAGTCGCCATTTCAATCATCGCCGGAATCGGCGGTGTAATGTTCAACACCGGACTGTTAAACATAAGCAAATTCTATAATCTTTCCATATTTAAGAGCCTATATCATAAAATCGCCTTTTCACTGCTTTGTGCGGGACTGCTCGGTTTTGTCCTGCCCCAGGTCCTGGGAGGAGGAAATCTGCTGGTCAACGAACTGGCGTTAAAAACCTTCCCCCTGCAGCTCCTTGTAGCCTTATTGATGGGAAAGTTCCTGTTCACCCTGATCAGCTACGGAACCGGCGTTCCAGGCGGATTTTTCTTACCGATGCTGGTATTAGGTGCTTTGACAGGCAGCATTTGCGCCCATTTCCTGCTGGCATTTCAACTGATCGCAGCCAATCATGCTGCCAATGTTATCGTCATCGCCATGGCCGCTTTTTTTTCGGCTTCGGTACGGGCCCCCATCACCGGGACGGTACTGATCAGCGAGATGACCGGCAGTTTTTCCCACCTTATGATCTTAGGTATCGCATCGGCTGTTGCGTATATCGTAGCACAACTGTGCGGAAGCCAGCCTATCTATGAGGCCTTGCTCCTAAAGAATCTGCAGGATAACAGTACGCCAGACCCGGACATGATAAAAGAAGAAAGGGACATCGTGGAAGTTCCGGTCAGCAGCGGAAGTATCATCGAAAACAAAAAGGTCAGGGACATTCCCTGGCCTGAACATACGCTGCTGGTAGACGTAAAACGAGGACCGGACCAGTTGGTACCGGAAGGAAACACTATCCTGCGTGCGGGTGACTTCCTCTACGTACTGACGGAAACAGAATCAGCAGACGAAGTCCGGGCCCTGGGTTCCGATTTACGAAAACAGACGATGTGATTGGAGTTTTCTTAAAAAACACAGTAATATTCTTATTTTACTTTTTTTGTTTTTCTGCAGCGTCTGCAAATCACAGAAAAATACCCGCAGTTATTTATCTGAATAGAACAACTGCGGGGCTTTTGTTTTTTCTTCGTATATAGTCTTTTAGCTTTAAAATGTTTTCAGTTCCGGGAAATCATTGCTGAAATCAAATGTAGCGAAGTAGTCCTTCGGCTCTTCCGCACGACGAATCATCTTCACACCGCCGTTTTCCTGCAACAGCAGTTCCGCGCTGCGCAGCTTCCCATTGTAATTATAACCCATAGAAAAGCCGTGGGCCCCGGCATCGTGGATAAACAGCAAATCGCCTTTTTGGATTTCCGGGAGCTCCCGGTCAATGGCAAACTTGTCGTTGTTTTCACATAAGCCGCCTACCACATCGTAAACATGGGAACGCTCTGCCTCTTCTTTGCCTAATACGGTAATATGGTGGTATGATCCGTACATAGCAGGACGCATCAGGTTCGCAGCACAGGCATCCACACCGATATATTCTTTATAAATATGTTTTTCATGGATTGCACGGGTAACCACCGCGCCGTAAGGCGCCAACATAAAACGGCCCATTTCGGTGAACAGTTTTACGTTCTCCATGCCGGCAGGCACCAGCACTTCTTCAAAAACTTTACGCACCCCTTCTCCGATAGCAAGGATATCGTTTTCCGCCTGTTCAGGCCGATAGGCAATACCCACACCGCCTGATAAATTAATAAATGTAATATCCGCACCGGTTTCGCTTTTCAGTTCTACGGCCAGTGTAAACAGCTGCCGGGCCAGTTCCGGGTAATACTCGTTGGTCACGGTGTTGGAAGCAAGGAATGCATGAATGCCAAAACGCTTCGCGCCTTTCTGCATCAGAATCTTATAGGCTTCCACCATCTGCTCCCGGGTCATTCCGTATTTGGAATCGCCGGGGTTATCCATAATGCTGTTGGCAATGGCAAAGTGACCGCCGGGATTAAACCGGCAGCAGATCGTTTCAGGAATGCCTGCTACCTGGTCCAAAAATTCCACATGCGTCAGGTCATCCAGATTGATAATGGCACCCATTTTTTTTGCCAGCTGCATATCTTCCACCGGCGTTTCGTTGGAACTGAACATTATGTCATGACCGGTCAGTCCAACAGCGTGACTCATCTGTAATTCGGTCAGGGAAGAGCAGTCGGCGCCGCAACCCTCTTCCTTCAAAATCTGCAGAATATACGGGTTAGGAGTAGCCTTCACCGCAAAATATTCTTTAAACCCTTTATTCCAGCCAAACGCTTTATTCACCAGACGGGCTGTTTTGCGAATCCCAGCCTCATCATACAGATAAAAAGGCGTCGGGAAATTCTTTGCAATCTGTTCTGCTTTTTCTTTTGTAATATACGGTATCTTCTTGTTCATAATTCTGTTTTCTCCTTTTACAGTGCCGCCCAGATGCATCGGCACTCCCCTCAAAAAGCTGAGAACGCATTCCAAACCATCGTATGAATTCTGACAGTTCTTACTTATCATAATATAAACTGCTTACAGGGTCAATGCAAAAATGGAGAAATCATAAAGAAATACTGACGAAAACTTCTTAATGTAAAGTCCTTCAATGATATTATATAAATCATCCAATTTAGTTTTGCCACACTGTGTTATTTAGGATATAATTATTTTAAAACCTAATACTTCCACATTGCAAAACTTAATGTAATTACATAAACACTTCCTCACCGAAAGGAAAAACCATGATTGATTTAACAAAACTGACTACAGAACAGCCGAATCCAAAAACAACAGCCATCGACGAAGCTTCCGCGCTGGAAATTGTAAAACTGATTAACGCAGAAGACCAGACTGTACCGAAAGCAGTGAAAAAGATTCTGCCAAATATTTCCCGGGCAATAACAGTCATCGCTAACCGTCTTTCCCACGGAGGCCGCTTGTTTTATATCGGCTCCGGCACTTCCGGAAGGCTGGGGATTTTAGATGCAGCCGAGTGCCCGCCCACTTACAGCACGCCACCGGAACTGATACAGGGAATCATTGCCGGGGGCGCACCGGCTATCTTTCGTGCCCAGGAAGGAGCAGAAGACTCCGAAGAAGCCGGAGCAGAAGCTCTGCAAAAGCAAAACCTGACAAATCTGGACGTTGTGGTCGGCCTCTCCGCATCTGGAAGAACTCCTTACGTAATTGGCGCGTTAAAGTTTGCACAACGGACCGGTGCCTATGCCATTGATGTCGCCTGCACGGAAAAACCAGAGACTTCGTCTTACACAAATCTTTCACTGACAGCAGTCACCGGACCGGAGGTCATCACCGGTTCTACCCGCATGAAAGCCGGAACGGCGCAAAAGCTGATTTTAAACATGCTTTCCACCGGAAGCATGATCCTGATGGGAAAAGTATACGGTAATTTAATGGTCGATCTGCAATGTACCAACGACAAATTGAAAGCCCGGGCCCGGCGCATCTTAATGGAAGCTTCCGGATGCGACAGCGAAGCGGCAGATTCATTACTGGAGCAGTCCCACGGGGCGGTAAAGCCTGCTATTCTGATGCACCTCGCCAATGTTGATTACGAGACGGCACTGCAAAAACTGAGAGCAAGTCAGGGGCGTTTAAAGAAGGCCCTCCAGAAGTGAACGGCAACACGAACCTGCTCATCTGCCACAATAGTTTAATTTGCAGTTAGGGATTTATGCTATTGCAGTCACAAAACGTTTCAAACAGTTAAGTACCTACAGAAATTTTATGAAACGCTGATTAACTCAATCCTTACGGGAGAATACTATCATGATATTAGGAATTTCCATATATCCCGGGCTTGACGCGGACAGGGAAAAAAGCCAGCAGCTATTGCTAGATGCTGCAGAGCTGGGTTACAGGAAGGTCTTTACTTCCCTGCATATTCCGGAATGCAATGGTAACGCGCTACGAGAAGACGCACTTTGTCTCTTCACTTTTGCGGAAAGTCTGGGGCTGGAAGTAATTGCCGACATTTCACCCCTTACGCTGCAGATTTTGGACATACCGGAACTTACGCCCGCCAGTCTGAAAAATATCCACATTACCACCGCCCGCTTTGATTACGGAATCGGGCCAAAAATAATGGCGGAATTCAGCCGGGAAATGAATGTGCAGATAAACGCTTCTACAGCCCGTTCTGTCCAGTTAAACGCTTTATTAAAAGAATGTGCAGACTTTTCCCGCATCAGCGGATTGCACAATTTTTATCCACGTCCCCATACCGGTCTCAGCGCTGAAACGGTGCAGCGGCAAAATGCATTGTTGCACCGCCACGACATAACAGCAGGTGTTTTTGTTGCAAGCCAGACCGGCAGGCGGGCTCCTCTGTGCGCAGGCCTTCCAACTATGGAAAGTCTCCGTGGCATCGCACCCTGTGATGCTGCTCCTATCCTGACCGCCATCGGCTGTGACAGCCTGATTATCGGGGACAGTAACCCGGCTCTGTCGGAACTGCAGGCCCTGGCTGATCCGGAGACCTTGGTCAAAGCAGATGCCCGTTACTCACGCAAAGCCCTGCCCCCTAAAAAAGAATGGCAGCCGGACGTGCCGCTGCCATTACATATTCAGGTTTTATCGGATGCCCCTTTTATTAAAGATTTGCTGGCCCGTTCCTTTACCAACCGTCCCGACCCTGCAGCAGATGTAATTCGTGCTGCAGAAAGCCGAAACATTACCAAAAGTTTAGATATCACTCCGGAACGGAACGAAAATAAACTCATCATCGAAATGCCGAAAGAGTATGCCGCCGTATTCGCCGGCCCCCAGCATCTGGCTAACGGGAAAAAATCTTCCCTGCTGCCGGTAGGAACTGTCCTGCTCGACAATAATACGTACGGACGTTATAAAGGCGAACTCCAGATTTTAACCGCGCCCCAGCCCATGGATCCCCGCAGCAATGTGATTGCCCAGGTCAAAAAAGAAGACGTACCATTGCTTTCCCTCATCAGCGCTGAGATTCCATTCCGATTTGAAATCAAGTAGCCGGTTTGGCGTAGATTTATAAATACTTCAATATCTCTTTCGCATGGGGAAGTATAATATCCGGCTTCACGTCCCCATTTTCTACATCTTCCAGTGTCGCTTCCCCGGTCAGCACCAAAACCGAAAGAATACCGTTATCCGTCCCAAAACGGATATCCGTCATCAGCCGATCGCCTACCATGGCGATCTCTTCTTTTTTCAGGCCGGTACGTTCCATCACCGTATCAACCATATAACCGTAAGGCTTGCCTGTAATATATTCCGGTCCTTTGCCTGTAGCGGTTTTGATACAGGCCAGAAAAGCCCCTGTGTCAGGAATATACTCCCCACCCTCAATAGGGCAGCGTACATCCGGATGGGTCGCAATATATGGAACCCCTCTGTCAATCAGACGGCAGGCAATGGTCAGGGTTTCATAGGTCAGCGTCTGATCAAATCCCACCACCACATAATCCGTTTTTTCTTCCAGACCTGAAGTCAGTGTAAAACCGCCTTCCCGTATCGCCGCCTTTAATTCCGGCGTCCCCAATACAAAGAGCCGGGCGCCCGGTTTGCTGTGCTTCAGGTGGTTAACCAGCGCGTCAGAAGAAATCAGGATATCATGCTTCGTCACCGGCACACCTATAGCATTCATCTTTTTGACATAATGGGTATGATCTTTGGATGAATTGTTGGTAACCAGGTAATAGGAGCGCCCGGTTTCTTTTAATTTGTCAAAGAATCCTTCCATGCCAGGGATCAGTTCCATACCCAGGTTGATGGTACCATCCATATCAAACAAAAAACATTTTATTTGTTTCAGCTGCTGTAAATTATCTGTGTTCATCCTGAAATCCTTCCCATCCTACTTTGCGTTGAGCCATTTCTTAATCAGTTCCTGCTTTTCCCCGGCCATCCAGCGCAGGTCATCATTGGGAACTGTCCCAATATCATTGTACCTGTTTTTATCCATCACCATATCAGCCAGCGGATTCAGGTGGTACTCACGCATAATCTGCATCGCCTCCTTGGAATACAGATACTCCATAAAACGCTCTGCAGCCTTTCGCTTAGCCCCGGTTTTTAAAATCGCCGCCGCCGTAATCATATTTTTGTTCCCGTCCCGCACCGGTGCAGCATATAAAAAAGAATGTTCCCTTTCCAATGCCAGCGCATGGTGTAACGACATAACCGCCACTGCTTTTCTGCCAAGATACACTTCATATCCCGCCTTTGCTTCTGTGGGCAGGTACTGCACCTGCTGTGTACGCAAAGCACCAGCAAACCGCAACGCTGCTTCCTGTCCGCGTAACTGCCATAACGAAGTAATCAGCCCATAGGACGGCCCCCCGGTAGCAAGATCCGCCATGGCGATTTCGTTATGCAGTACAGGCTGCAGCAGTTCATCCCATGATGCCGGTGGTTCAATTCCCAATCGGTTCATATTGTTCCGGTTGCTTAGCAGCGCAATATAATCTATCGACAGAGGAACCCATCTTGCGTCACGATCCATATATTGGGGCGAAATATTAGAAGCTCCCAGAGGCAGGTATGGCTCCAACATATCGCGCTCCGCCGCCATATAATATTCTTCAGCTGAACCGCCCATCCATACATCTACCTTGCTGGCACCCAGCAAGTCCAGGCGCTGGGGTAAGGATGTCGCAACCAGCGGATCAAATTCCACCATAATCCCTGTCTTGTTGGCAAAATCCTCAACAAGTGCTTTCGAAAGATTCCGGTTCATGCTGCTGCAAACCCGGACGACTCCTTCCGAAGGCGAATCCTGTTTTTGTGAACCGCAGCCCTCCAGAATCAGCAGGCACAACAACGCTAAAAGTAGAACACAAAACTTTTTCATGATGATCTCATATCTTTCGTAAAATAAATGTGCTGCATCACAAATGAACTGGCATCTGAAACCGCAACGATTTAACAAATTGAGCAAGCCACCGGATACCAGCCGCATTCCTTTACAGCGGCAACATATCCTGTAACAGCATTATACCATAAATAAACAGGGCGGTAACATCTCTTTTGTTACTGCCCTGCCGCCATTGTGGGATTGGAAATCAATATATTATTTGCGTCCTTTACTCTTCCTTCGCAAAGTACATCACATTATCAAAATCAAGGAAAACCGTTTCCCCGTCCCGGTATGTACCGTACACGGCGCCCTTCTGGATCACACGGACAATGTGATCTTTAACTTTTACTCGGTAATCCACGCTGTCGCCCATATAGAAACGGTGATGCATGACACCTTCTACCATACCCCCGGTTTTAGAAATGGTAATGTTTTCGGGGCGCACAGCGAGCACGGCCTCCCCGGAAATCTTTTTCGGGTTGGGGAAGGAAATAGCATCATATCCCTGCATAAAAATCCGATCACCTTTCGCCATAGCAGGAATAAAGTTGACCAGACCGATAAAGTCAGCCACCATCTGGTTGGCAGGTTTTGTATAAACGTCGTAAGGTTTTCCGATCTGTTGCACCTTACCCATGCTCATAACCACGATCCGGTCCGACATAGTCATGGCCTCACTCTGATCATGGGTAACGTATATTACGGTAATGCCCAGATCTTTTTGAATCGCGGAAATTTCAAAACGCATGCTTTCCCGCAGTTTGGCGTCAAGGTTGGACAGAGGTTCGTCCAGCAGCAGCAGACTGGGCTTGGCTACCAGGGCGCGGGCCAGAGCCACACGCTGCTGCTGTCCGCCGGACAGCTGGCTGGGAAGACGTTCCCCGTATTCTTTCAGATGAACCAGCTCCAGCATCTGCATAACCTGCTTCAGTCGTTCCTCTTTGGGCACATTCTGGATTTTCAGCGGATAACCTACATTGTCGATAACATTCATATGAGGCCACACGGCGTAACTCTGGAACACCATGCCGATGCCGCGTTTTTCCGGCGCCATAAAATAGCCCTTTTCCGCATTGGAGACTTCCTGATCGCCTATCGTGATCACGCCTTCAGTAGGTTTTTCAAAGCCGGCAATCATCCGCAGCGTGGTAGTTTTGCCACAGCCGGACGGACCCAGGAATGAAATAAACTCGCCGTCCGCCACTTCAATATTAAAATCCCCTACCGCAGTCACATTGCCATACCGTTTATATATATGATGAAGCTTTAACTCTGCCACGTTACTTTTCCCTCCGTTTCACAGCTTTACATAATTTTCTTATCCGTAAGGAACTGGCGGTAAACAACCTGTCGCCTCCGGAACCGGCGTCCGAAAAATTTTCGGAACTGTTTAGATGCTTACCTTTCCTTTCGTCACCTTATTCAAAATGATATTGCCAATCAAAACAATCAGCAGGATGATGACCGAAAGAACGGATGCATTCTGGGTGTCCGCATAGGTCTGCAGTTCGTACAGCAGTACGCCGAGCGATTTCGTATCCGCGCCATACAGCAGGTTTGACATAGTCAGTTCATAGAAGCTGGGCATGAAAATCAGGAACCAGCCTGCTACAATTGAAGGCGCAACCAGTGGCATGATGATATCCTTGCAGGTACGGATCCAGCTGGCGCCGGAACTCAGAGCCGCTTCTTCCAGGCTGATATGCACCTGGCTTAAGGACGCGGCGATGGTACGGACGCTCATGGTCATATATTTAACAAGATAGGAAACTATCAGGATCCACATTGTGGAATACAGGTTAAGGCCGTAATTTCCGGAGAATGTGACAATCAGGGCCAAAGCGATAACGATGGAAGGGGTAGCGCCCCCCAGCACCACCAGCAGGTCCGGTATGCTGCGGCCGGTAATATTCGTCTTAACGGAAAGATAGGCAACAAACAGGGCCAGCACCGTACCGATGCAGGCGGCCACGATACCGTAACCGATGGAACGCCATACGCTTTCCATATACTGGGAACTGGTTACTACTGGTATCCAGGCATCAATGCCGAAATTATCCAGCGCCAGTCCTTTGGACATACTCACCAGGAACGAGGTTACAACAATGGAGGACAGAGGAAGGATCACTGCGATGAAGGCATAGCCTGCCACCACGGCAAAGGCCGGCCATTTCCATTTCCCCAGTTCCACCATGTTGGGGCGGGTACTTTTTCCGCTGATGGTAGTGTAATCTTTGTGGCTCAGCATCCAGCTCATGAACATCAGGAGGCCGTTGGCTACCACCATCATGGAAACCGCAAGGGCCGTGGCGTCACGAATGCCTTTATCGTCACCCATATACAGGAACGTTACGATACGGGTCGTCATCACTTCGATATTGCCCGGCATACCTACAATAGCCGGAATGCCGAAACAGGAAGCCGCCGCGATGAATACCAGCAGACCGCCGGCCACGATGGACGGCATCATCAGAGGCAGGGTCACATCCCACAGTGTTTTCAGCGGCGAAGACCCGGAAATCCGGGCCGCTTCTTCCAGGGTGGGATCCATTTTTTCCATGGCGCGGGAGATGGTGATGAAGGCGAAGGGTGAATAGAATAACGTAAGCACCCAGGCCAGCCCGCCCATAGTATATATATCGAAAGGCGCCTTCTGTAACCCGAAGATAAATTTAAAAAACTCATTCAGGTACCCGACGCTTGGATTCAATAGCTGGACCCAGGCGATAGCGCCCACATATGGCGGAATCATATAACTGGCAACCAGGACTGTCCGGAAGGTTTTCTTTCCCGGCAGGTCCGTACGGCCCACCAGCCAGGCCAGCGGGAACGTAATAATAACACTGGCTACCATAACGATCAGCGAAAGCTGTATCGTATTGGTCAGAGCCTTCCAGTTTACCTTTTTACCGTAAACATCTTTATAGTTGCTGATATCAAAGACACCGTTGATGAACAGGCTGTCATAAATCAGTACCAGCAGGGGCATTACAATAAAATACAGCAGCAACAGTACAGAGATAGCAATTACAATAAATTTACTATCGAGACGGGGCAAAGATTTTTTCACTTTCGCTCCTTTCCCCGGTTCTTCCGGTAAGAGTCGGGAAACAACTGAGCAGTTCGTCGGAATCCTTTCTTAAAAAACACTATACGTCCTGAATCAGCGCTTCGTAAGGAATGGGAAATCAGGGACCGCCAAAACGATCCCTGATCAGCTTCCTGTCAACTCAGATTTTTAATAATGTACCCGTGCAATTTTTTGTTAAGCTGTTATTCCATAACATTGGTACGGAACGCTTCTTTGATTTTGCCTTCTTCAAATGCCAGTTTTTCCCAATCGATCTTAATGGCATTCTTGTTCAGGTCGGCCAGTTTGATGCCGGCGCCGTTAGGCGGATTTACGTCGCCACGGACGGAATGCATCCAGCCTGCGGTGACGGCTTTCTGCCCTTCAGGGCTCAGCCACCAGTCAACCAGCGCCTTGGCAGCTTCCGGATTCTTGGTGTCCTTGAAGATACCGATAGGCGAATTGATGATGATGCAGCCTTCCTTCGGATAGCATACCGCCAAGGGTTCTTTCTTGGTTTCCTGCAGCTTCAGGATGTTTTCTTCCAAAATGACAGCAGCCATGTATTCGCCGGTCAGCAGCTTGTTCTGGATAGCGGAGTTGCCTTCTTCCACACGCAGACCGTTGGCTTTCAGTTTCTTGAAATAATCCCAGCCGAATCTGGAATCGAGAGCCATGGCGCCAACCATTACATAAGCCGTACCGGACAGCATTGGGTTCGGCATAGCGATCTTGCCTTTATATTTCGGTTTGGTCAGATCTTCCCAGCTGGTGGGGACATCTTCTTTGGCCAGTTTATCCTTGTTGTAAGCAATGATCATATTGTTAACACGGACCGGCAGCCAGGCGCCGTCCGGATCGCTTGCCAGCACAACGTCTTTAAGCTGCGGCGATTTGTAGTTCATCAGCAGGCCCTGTTTCTTCAGCGCCAGGTAGTAAGAGGGGTCGGCAACCATCAGCACGTCCGCGCCAATCTTTTTCGCTTTGATTTCGCCGGCGATCTTGGTTTTCAGTTTTTCCGTGCCGTTCTGGAACCAGGTTACTTTCAGGTTGGGGAAAGCTTTGGAAACGTTCGGTTTGCAGAGCTTGTCCACGATATCAGGATAGATGGAAGTGTAAACGCTTACTTCTCCTGACGGGCCTTTTTTCGCGTCAGCAGCCGGCGCGGCCGCTTTTTTGTCGCCGCCTCCGCAGCCTGCAGCCATTACCGCAGCCATAGCCATTAATGCAGCAGCGCCCAACAATTTTTTGTTCATAGCAGAATCTCCTTCTTTCTTTAAAAATTTTTTCTATGAATGTGCGGATTCTCTTTTTCATGAAAACAGAGTCTCCGGCAATGCTCGTTTTTAGCAAATACTACTTATTTATTTTTTCGATATTGCGTAAAATATTCCTGCTTACAATGATACGCTTTTTTCTTTCATTTTATCACAAATTCGTAATGAATTACATACTTTTTACTGTTTTTCATGCTACAATGTATTTGTAAAATTTTTCTATCAGAACAACATCTATATCAAAAATTGCTTTCTTATTTAGCAAAAAAATTAATTTCCCAGGCAGGCACATAGGGATGCTTACGGAGATAAACCCTGTACCGTGGCTGAAGCTTCCACAATAGCAGCGGTAAGGAAAAAATATCCTCGTCATGATGGTAGGCCGCAATTAACAACTTTGGTAATTTCCCATCTCTGTCCGGTATCAGATGCTGTTCCGCTCCCTCAAGGGCTTCTTTTTCCACGCCTTCCACATCAAATTTCATATAATCTGCATGGTCATTACCTAACACTGCATCAACAGAAACAACGTCGATCTGTTGCACTTTAATTTTTTTACGCACAGACGATTTCTGCGACATATTACTGATTATGCATTTGGTCTTCAAACTCTCCTTTTCCGGAATATTATCCAATGTAAGTGTTCCCTCTTTCCAAAACGTTGACTGCCTCCCCCCGTTTCCTTTCAGTTCCATTATGCCACACGTGCTCCACACCCCTGCCGGAATGCACACTGTGTTTTCTATTGCTTTTTGCCGAATGTTTTCTTCCAACTTTTTAAAATTTTTAGGATCCGGTTCCAATGCAAGAATTTTTTTGTATTGATGATCCGTCAGTTCCAAAAATTCCTGTATCGTATCTCCGTTATAGGCTCCTGCATCCACATAGGTTTCACTATCACCAAAAGAGAAAATTTCTTTCAGATCATCATTCCGTTTTGTTGTACAGGACTCCAAATATAAAAGCTTTCCACTTAGTTTGTAATTCAAAACTGCTGCAAACGTTTCACGTGAAACAGCGTCTGCAAGCCTTCCGTAAACCATTTGCAATTCCGTTTCATATTTATTTATCCACTCCGGCGTCACCGTTTCATCCCCGGAAAAAACCGGCACATGGGGTGCATAGGTTTCGTGGACCTGCGCCAGCTTATAAAAACGCGTCAGCATTTCCGGCAGCTCGCTGGCAAACGCAATCAGCACGATCACGTTTTCCCTGAGCGCCAGCAGTTCACTGTATTTACGTACGATAAAACCATGAAACTGCTGTCCTCTGACAAACTCATCACTGGCAAATATACCAGATACCGTAATTCCACAGTCGGCCAGCCGGTCCAAAACTTTATCTGCCCCGTCTCCGGTTCCGTACAGGACAATGGGTTTTTCTACTGTTTTCAAATATTCCCACAATGATTTTTTTTCTTTAATAAACGCTAACATAACGAACCCCATTCTTTCTGATTACCATTATACCACGGCAGTGCCAACAATCCCAATATGACAAATATCAGAGCTATAGTTATTCTCTCCCTGCCTGTAAGTTTTCCGGTTTTTCTGTAACCGGTTGCGTTAAAGAGTTCCGCATGTTAAAATAATCAAAGCTTATTAATGATAATACTTCTGAATTACAAGGAGGAAATAACTATGGCGCTTTTGGAATCCGGTGAAAACTATCTGGAAACTATTCTGATACTGCAGCAGCGCAACGGTAACGTCCGTTCCATTGATATCGCAACGGAAATGAATTTTTCCAAGCCCAGCGTATCCCGTGCCATGAGTATCCTGAAAAAAAACGGCTATATCATCATGCATCCTGACGGACGAATCGTGCTGACGGAAAACGGCCTGAAAAAAGCTGCTTCTGTACTGGACAGGCATAAAACCCTGACCGTTTTCCTTTCAGAACTCCTCAACGTTCCACCGGACATCGCGGAAAAAGATGCCTGCCGCATTGAGCACATCATCAGTCCGGTAACCTTTGCGGGCATTAAAAAAATGGTAAAAGAAGCCAAACAAAACAAGCATAAAGAAACGCTGAACAAATGAGTTTGTACGCTGACCGGGAGCAGACGAATTATTCCGTGTTTCCAAAAGTAAAACAATCTTAAAAAAACAAGGCTGTTATGAAAAGTTTACCTCATTGACAGCCTTGTTTATTTTTGAAAACAGTTTAATAAGAATATTTATTATTAGTATTGCTTTTTTACTAGTAATGTTTTATAATTTTTATATCTGTTAGGCGGTAAAATTGTAAATTGCCTGGTTTGCGCTTTAGCCGCCTGAAAATAAAGTATCCTAATTACTTTAAATTTTTTAAAACGAAAGAGGTAATGCAAAATGAAAAAGTTTGGCAAAATGTTAACTGCTGCGGCCATGGCAGTAAGCTGCATGGCATTCGCAATCCCCGGATACGCTGCATACAGCCTGAATGAAGAAGTAAAAGCCCCGACCCCTGCCTTAAAACAGGCTTCTGAAATCGGCGTTCGCGTTTACAACAACGAAGCCATGCAGAACCTGCCCGACAAGGACGCTATGGTCGTTATGTGCTTCGGCACCACCTACACGGATTCCCGTGAAAAGACTATCAACCCGACTGTTGCCGCTATCCAGAAAGCACTGCCCGATGTGAAAGTGGTTACCGCTTATACCTCCCACATCATCGTTGACCGGGTAAAAGCCAACGAAGGCCTGGACATCCCCACCCCGGAAAAAGCCCTGGAACAGTTAAAGGCTGAAGGTTACACCCGCGTAGCCCTGGCTACCCTGGATGTGATCCCCGGCATGGAATACGATTATGACACCGCTATCTATCGCCTGTATCGCGACCAGTTCAAGAAAATGACCATGGGTCTGCCCTTAATGTACTGGCAGGGCCAGGAAGAACAGCGGGACGATGTAAAGGAAACTGCAGAAGCATTAGCTACCCAGTTCCCGAAAGCTGCCAAAGACAGCGCCGTACTGGTAATGGCTCACGGCACTCCCCATCCGGCCAACGCTTACTACTCCGTAGTACAGGACCGCTTCAACGGCTTGGGCAGCAACATCCACATCTACAGTGTTGAAGGCTGGCCTTCCCTGGAAGATGTAATTCCCAAACTGAAAGCTGACAAAGTTAAAAACGTTACCCTGATGCCCATGATGATGGTAGCCGGCGACCATGCTAACAACGACATGGCAGGGGACGAAGAAGATTCCCATAAGATGATCCTCCAGAAGGAAGGCTTCAAGGTTACCCCGTACATCCATGGCCTGGGCGAAAACGAAGCAGTTCGCAAACTGTTCGTTGACCGTGCATTGGAAAGCTGGAACGCACTGGAAGGAACTGCCGAAGGCAAAACCGGCGGCATGCATTGATTCTTTCCCAACGCAAATTAATAAAAAGGACGCACCTATGCGTCCTTTTTTTATATCACCTTCTCTGTCCCTGACCCTTTTACCTGAAAATACACCTCCCCTCAAATGTGTTTTCAGACAAAAGGTTTCGTTTTGTTCAGTAAAACACGTTTTGTTTTTTCTGATTCTTGCTTTTCACGTTTCTGTGTCATACAATGATGATATACTTTCAGTATTGAGATTGATTATCTTTTATTAATATTTTTTAAAACGTTGCATCCGAAGGAGGCACAGAATCTTAATGGATATAAAAATTATTTACCTGACCAATGACAGCCGGCGGTACGCCGGCATGAAAAACGCCTGCCTTCAGCTGCAGGACGAAGGAAAAATTTCCGATCTGTGCATGGCGGTCAAGCTGGAACGCTCCAGCGAGTGGAACTACGTATGGGAACGGAAACTCCGGGGCAGCAGCCTGGTAGTGGCCCGTTTTTTTAAAAACGTTTTTAAATCAAAATTCTGGGAAGCCTGCCGCAGCTTCCTGACCGCCAACCACATCCCCTACATGCTGGACGCGGTGGAATCCGCCCTGGACGGAGAAGAAGCCGGCGTGGAAAAAGAAATCGCCGACAAATTGAAAGGTTATACCTTCTACGGCGGCAGCGAAAATTTCCGGAACTTCTGGTTCTACGCTTCATCCCTGGCAGACTCTTCCATCCCCGCGCCGGAAGGACCGAAGCCCCGCTGCTGGGCCGGCATCTATCATCCCGATATTCCGGAAGGATATATGACTGACCTTTCGGCTTATCGGGAAACATATTGCAGGCCGGGACAGCCCGTCATCGGCCTGCTGTTTTACCGGGAAGAGTGGATCTGGGAAGATTTGGCCTATCCCGCAGCATTTATCCGGGAAGCGGAACGCCAGGGATGCAGCGTGATCGCCGTGTTTACCAACCAGTTGCCGGACGAAGCCCTGGGCATGCCCGGCATCCGCAAAGTATTTGAAGATTTCTTTACGATAGAAGGAAAAACTGCCATTGACACCCTGGTCACCACCATGAAGTTTTCCCATGTGGGCAACGGCAGCCTGACCGTTGACGAACTGGAAACACTGGGCGTACCTGTCTTAACGGCCTATACGTTACTTACTCCGGAAGAAGACTGGCGAAAAAATCCGGAAGGCCTCAACCCGGTGGAAACTTCCATCGCCGTAGCCCTGCCGGAATTTGACGGTGCCATCCATGGCATCCCCATTGCGGGACGGCGTGAACTGCCCGACGGCGCCATCGAATACATCCCCCTTTCCCAGCGCATGGCGGCCATGGCGGCAAAAGCAAAAAAATGGGCGAACCTGCATAAGATGAAGAACGAAGACAAAAAGATCGCCCTGATCTTCCATAATTACCCACCCAAAAATTACAACATCGGCAGCGCTTCAGGCCTTGACTCCATGGAAAGCGCCACACGGTTGCTGGCACGCATGAAGGAAGACGGCTACCGGGTGGATTTTTTACCGGCATCGGCGGAAGAATTCATCCGCATCATGACCTCCCACGCCACTAACGACCTGAGCCTGCTCACCGATAAACAGGCGGAAGAATGCCAGAAGCTTTCCGCTAAAGAATATACAGCATTTTTCAACACCCTGCCAGAAGAAGCCCGGCAGAAGATGATCGAACAATGGGGCGAGGCGCCGGGCAGCGTTATGCTTTCTGATGAAGGGAATATCCTGATTCCGGGCACCATGAACGGGAATGTTTTTATGACCGTACAGCCGGCCCGGCATTACGGCATGGATCCCTCCCGGGCCTACCACGATCCCATGATCGCCCCCACCCACCAGTACCTTGCCTTTTACTACTGGCTGCGGGAAATCTTTCAGGCCGACGCGGTGATCCATTTAGGCACCCACGGCAATCTGGAATGGCTGCCGGGAAAAGCCACCGGCCTTGACGAAGCCAGCTACCCGGACATTGCCCTGGGTTCCCTGCCCAACATTTATCCGTACCTTATGACCATTTCCGGAGAAGGGGTCATCGCCAAACGCAGAAGCAGCGCCTGCCTTATCGGCTACCTGCCGGCCCCCGTGGAAGAAGCCGGCGCTTTTGACGAACTGGCGGAACTGGAAAAAATGGCAGACGAATACAGCCATTTCCAAAAAGAAGATTCCGAACAGGCCGCCGCCCTGGAAGAAAAAATTCTGGAGCTGGCCCACAACACAAAAATTGACGAGTCCGTCCCCAGGGATGGAACCAAACCCTTCAGCGAGTATCTGGCGGATCTCCACGCATACATGGAAGACCTGCAGGACAGCGAGATTCATGTTGGCCTCCATGTGTTAGGCCAGTCCCCGGAGGGGGACGTACTGATCAGCGAGATCCTGCACCTTCTGCGGCTGTCCAACGGTGACGTGCCCTCCCTGTACAGCCTGTGGGCGGAAAAATACGGCGCGGATTTTTCCGAAATCGAAAAAAATCCTTCCGCTATCATCGATTCCCTGCATCTTACCGGCGGTGAACTGTTACGAAAAATCCGCAGCGAAAGCCGTGAATTTATTGCATCCCTTGCCGCCGGCGGTTTCTCGGAAGAAGCAGCAGCCGAAACCATGAAGCTGTCCTTGATAACTGCCGGGGCGGAAGAATGGCAACAGAAAATTTCTTCCCTGGCAGAATACATTATAAAAGAAATTTACCCGCGGCTTACGGATACTAAAAACGAAATGGAACATACCCTGGCCGCCCTTTCCGGCAAATACGTTCCCCCCGGGCCATCCGGTTCCCCCAGCGCCGGCGGCGTGGACCTGCTTCCCTCCGGCCGGAATTTTTACGGCGTGGACCCCAGAGCGCTGCCTTCCCAGGCAGGCTGGATCGCCGGCATGAAACTGGGAGACCGCATGATCGACAAATACATCGGCGATGAAGGAAAGTACCCGGAAAATATCGGCATGGTCCTCTGGTCCGGCCCCAACATGCGCAGCAGCGGACAGGACATTGCGGAATTCCTTTACCTGCTGGGCATCCGGCCCGTTTGGCAGAAAGGCAGCCTCCGGGTCACCGGGCTGGAAGTGATTCCGCTAAACGAACTGAAGCGCCCCCGCATCGACGTGACCGTACGCATCAGCGGCCTGTTCCGGGATACCCTTCCCCATCTGGCCGAACTGATGGACAACGCAGTGCTGCTGGCGGCAAAACTGGATGAACCCGACGAAGACAATTTTGTCCGCAAGCATATCCGGGAAGAGAGCAAAGCCCTGGAAGCCGGCGGCGCATCTGCAGACGACGCATGGCGCAGCGCAGCCTTCCGTGTCTTCGGCGACGCACCCGGCACCTACGGATCCGGTATCAACATCGTGCTGGATTCCAAAAACTGGGAATCCGAAAAAGACCTGGCCGACATTTACGTACGCTGGGGCGGCCACGCTTTCGGCGGCGGGCGCCGTGGCGAATACCAGCCGGAGCTGTTCAAAAAACGGCTGGCCCAGATGGAACTTACCGTAAAAAACGAAGACAGCCACGACATGAACATCCTCAGTTCTGACGATTACAACGGGTTCCACGGCGGCATGATCGCCGCAGTAAAGAGCTTCGGCCAGAAAGAACCGGTTTCTTATGTTGGGGACAGCGCCAACCGCAGCGCTCCGA
Organism: Succiniclasticum sp.; assembly: GCF_056977735.1. Lineage (NCBI taxonomy): Bacteria > Bacillati > Bacillota > Negativicutes > Acidaminococcales > Acidaminococcaceae > Succiniclasticum > Succiniclasticum sp. The sequence goes on along the minus strand of NZ_DBMCWA010000014.1, from coordinate 67,771 downwards.
AAATGCGCACTGTTGCGGAAGAAATGAAACGGGTGGTGCGGGCTGAATCACTGAACCCAAAATACATTGAAGGCCTGATGCAGCACGGCTACAAAGGTGCCATGGACATGGCCAACCGGTTGAACATCAGCTTCCAGTGGGACGCCACCAGCAACGTAATGGAAGACTGGATGTATAACGATTACGCCGAAAAATACGCCTTCGACCCGAAGGTGCAGCAGTGGATGAAGAAAGTGAATCCCTGGGCCCTGCAGGATATCGCGGAAACCCTGCTGGAAGCAGAACAGCGGCAGATGTGGAACGCGGACGATGAGACCAAGGAGAAACTGCAGGAACTGTACCTTTCCGTAGAGGGCGAAATCGAAGAAGACGATGAAGAATAAACCATTTTACGAACGAAGAGCTTAAATAACAAAACCCCGAAAAACGGTACTGACGATTAATTCAATAACTATAGAATAAATTTTAAAACTCAGGAGGACAATACGATTATGAAACGACAGGGAACTTTTCCGTTCACCGCCATTATCGGACAGGAAGAAATGAAAAAAGCACTAATGCTGAACGTGGTAAATCCCCGGCTGGGAGGCGTTCTCATCACCGGTGAAAAAGGCACTGCCAAATCCACCACAGTGCGGGCCCTGGCCGACCTGCTGCCGCCACGCAAGTGCATCAAAGGCTGCCGTTTCCACGACGACCCCAACGACAAATCCAACTGGTGCGATGAATGCCATGAAAAATACGACCATGCGGAACCGGAAATTGAAGAACTGCCCATGAAGGTGGTAGAGCTTCCTGTCAGCGCTACGGAAGACCGCGTCGTGGGTACGCTGGACATTGAAGCCGCTATCAAAGAAGGGAAACGCTCTTTTGAAACCGGCATCCTGGCCGACGCCAACCGGAACATTTTATATGTAGACGAAATCAACCTCCTGGACGACCATGTAGTAGACGTGCTTCTGGACTCGGCGGCCATGGGCATCAACACGGTAGAACGGGAAGGCATTTCCTATTCCCATCCCGCCCGCTTCTCTCTGGTGGGCACCATGAACCCGGAAGAAGGCGACATCCGGCCCCAGCTGCTGGATCGTTTTGCCCTTTCCGTGTACGTAGCCGGTGAAAAAGATCTGGACAAACGGGCGGAGGTCATTAAACGCCGCCTCGAATACGAAGACGATCCGGAAGCCTTTATTACAAAGTGGGAAGAAGAGCAGCAGAACGAAGTACGTCGTATCCAACGCGCCATGAAGCTGTTGCCCCAGGTGACCGCTGCCAACGAAATTTTACGTCTGGCCGCACAGATTTCCATCACATTAGGCGTGGACGGGCACCGGGCCGACATCGTGCTGATCAAAACAGCAGAAACGCTGGCTGCCATTGCAGGTCATACGGAAGTGACTAAGGAAGACTTACGGGAAGCAGCCCACCTGGCGCTGCCCCACCGTATGCGGCGCCGCCCCTTCGAGGAACAGAAACTGGATTGGGAAAATGTGGATAAGGTGATTGACGGATGAAACGGGCAGGATATCCGCTTGCCGCCGTCTGCGGTATGGAAAAGGCAAAGGACGCAGTGCTGCTGGCCCTTGTCAATCCACACGCAGGCGGATTATTGGTAAGCGGTGAAAAAGGAACCGGGAAATCGACCCTGCTGCGTGGCGCCAGAGAATTGCTCAGCGCTCCCTGGGTTGAGATTCCCGTCAGCGTGACGGAAGACAGGCTGTTTGGCTCCATCGATGCCGAAGCAGCGGTTAAATACGGCAAACGCCAGCTTCAGCCCGGCCTCATTGATGAGGCGGACCGGGGCGTGATCTATCTGGACGATGCCAATCTCCTGCGGGATGATATTCTGTCCGCCATACTGAGTATCAGGGAAGCAGGCGGTTACCAGCTGGAACGGGACGGTCTTTCCGGACACAGAGACACAAATTACACGGTACTGGCAGTAATTGCGCCGGAAAGTGGGACTCTTCCCTCTTCCGCCCTGGACCGGTTCGGGCTGTTCGTCTCGGTAGACGCAGAAACTGATGAAGATGCACGGATGGAAATCGTCCGGCGCGTTATGGAATTTGAAAAAGACGGATCTGCTTTCCGGGAAAAATGGGCGGGGGAAACGGACAGCCTTACTAAAAAAATTGCAGTTGCCCGCGCTTTATTGCCGGAAGTAGAAGTTTCAGACGCCATGATCCGGCTGACTTCCGTTTACACACTGAAGGCCAACGTGGCCGGACACCGGGCCGATATTTATCTGATGGAAGCCGCACGGGCCGTAGCGGCATTAGCCGGACGGAAGTATGTATTGCCGAAAGATCTGGAGAAGGCAGCGGAATTCGTACTGCCCCATCGGATGCGGGAACTGCCGCCGGAACAGCAGCAGGATCCTCAGCAAAACGAGAAAACGGAACCGAAAGACGCGCAGCAGAACCTGCCGCCCCCAAGGCAGGAGGATCAGGATGAACTGTTCTCCATGCCGGATGCGCCGGAGCCGGAAGAAACCGATACAGAAGCCCACGAAGGCAACCAGGAAGAACAGAAGAAAGATGAATCCATGGCCAACCCCAATGCGGGAAGCAATGACCGCATCGACGCAGCGGACATGCGGGTGAAGCTGCCGTCAGTCTGGGTAGAGCCGGTAAAAGGAAAACAGAAACGCAAAGGCAGCGGCAAACGGAGCGCTACCCGTACCGATGAACGTCAGGGGCGTTATGTCCGGGCTGAAATCCCCCACTCCAAATCTTCCGATATCGCTTTTGACGCCACGCTGCGTGCAGCGGCTCCCTACCAGAAATGGCGGGAGTCCAACGGCTGCGCCCTGGTAATAAAGGAAGAAGACATTCGTACCAAAGTCCGTGAGAAACGCACAGGCAATATCTTCCTTTTCGCCGTGGACGCCAGCGGCTCCATGGGTGCAAGAGAAAGAATGAAGACCGTAAAGGGCGTCATCCTGAAAATTTTGCTGGAAGCCTATCAAAAACGTGACCGCGTCGGCATGATTGCTTTCCGGAAAAACCAGGCGGAAGTATTGCTGCCGGTAACCAAAAGCGTTGACTTCGCCCAGAAAAAGCTGGCAGCCATGCCGACCGGCGGCAAAACACCGCTGGCCAAAGGCCTTGCCAAAGCGGAAGATGTGCTGGATATGCTGTACCGGCAGGACCCGCTGCAGGATCCCGTGCTGATTCTGATCACGGACGGCCACGCCACCCTTCCCCTGGATAACGGTACCAACGCGGTGGACGATGCCATGACCGAAGCGGAACATATCGGCAAGCGGAACATCCCTATTGCGGTAATCGATACAGAAAACGGGTTCATCAAGCTGGGGCTGGCGAAAAAACTGGCCCGCAAAATGGATGCATCCTATTTCAAAATTGATAAACTTTCGGAAGACAGCCTGCTTCACATATGGCGAAAAATGAGCGGATAGGGTAAAATTATTACCAGAAAACGCGAGAGGATAAGCCGGATATGATTGAAGTTAAAAATCTTCGAAAAACATTTCCCCATAAAGATACAAAAAACCAAAAAACTGAAAAAGTTGCTGTAGAGAACCTGTCCCTGACGATCGGCACCGGTGAAATATTCGGCCTGCTGGGACCCAACGGTGCCGGCAAGACCACCACGATCCGTATGCTGACCATGCTGTCCCGCCCCACCAGCGGCGATATTCTGTATGACGGCAGGCATATCGATAATGCGGACGATGCAAGGAAAATCAGGCAGATGATCGGCGTGGTCCCCCAGAACCTGAACTTTGACCAGGATCTGACCGTAGGAGAAAACCTGGAACTGCACGCAAGGCTGTACCATATGAAACGGGAAGAACGGGAAGCCCGTATTGCCGAACTGCTGGAATACGTGGAACTGCAAAACGTGATCAACGACGGGGTACGGCAGCTTTCCGGCGGCATGAAACGCAGACTGCTGATTGCCCGGGCCCTGATCCACCGACCCGAGATCCTGTTTTTGGACGAACCGACGGTAGCCCTGGACCCCCAGGTGCGCTGGCGGATCTGGGAACTGGTGCGGCGCCTCGCAAAAGACGGTGCGACAGTGCTCATCACCACCCACTACATTGAAGAAGCAGAGAAGCTTTGTGATCGGGTCGCCATCATGAACAAAGGAAAACTCATTGATGTTGACACGCCGAAGAACTTTATCTCCCGTTTTGGGCGGTTTGTAGCAGAATGGCGCGACGACGTGCACCGGGATTTCCGCTTCTTCAACACCCGTGAAGAAGCGCGGCAATTCATCGGCACCATCGATGCAGCGTCTTCTATCCGCAAAGCAAACCTGGAGGACGTGTTCATCGAGCTGACCGGCCGGAAGGAGGGACTCTGATGCTGGCTGACATCTGGACTGTTTTCTGGCGGGACTGGGTGGTGCTGAAGCATCGCATGACTGCCTTCATACTTTCCCGCATGGTGGCGCCTCTGTTATACCTTGTAGCCTTCGGCTGGGGGCTGGGTCGCAGCATACAGACCGCCAGCGGCGCCTCCTACATTGATTTCCTGGTACCGGGCATCCTGGCCCTGAACTCCATGAACATCAGCTTCAACAGCGTAACGCCGGTCCATGCGGAACGTGTGTACCACAAAAGTATTGAAGAATATATCATCGCGCCGATCCGCCCATACGCTTATGTTATAGGAAAGGTTCTGGCCGCCGTATTGCGGGGCCTGATTTCCTCTGCGATCATCATCGCCCTTTCCTATGCATTCGGCGCACATTTTACCATTACGCCCCTTTTTTTGCTGGTGCTGGTACTGAACTGCGCCATCTTCGCCGAAATCGGTTTTGCTGCGGCCATGTTCCTCAGCACCTACGAGCAGATGGGCCAGGTCAACACTTATATCCTGCTGCCTATGTCGTTTTTATGCGGCACCTTCTTTTCTACCAAAGCATTGCCTGATGCCCTGCGGATTTTCATCGAATGCCTGCCCCTCACCCATACCAGCTATCTGTTGCGGGGCATCGGCAGTGGGGCGGAGGTATCCTTATGGTCGGTAGGAATCCTGCTGATCTATCTGGTCGTTGTCTTTATCATCGGCGGCCAGGCGTTTATAAAGCTCAGAAATTAATAAGGAAGTGTACGGATTATGAAAAAGTTTCTTTTCTTTTCAATGATGGTATGCCTGCTGGCCTTTGCTTCTTTCGGCTGCAAACCGGACAACGCAGCCACAAACGCAGGAAGCAAGCCGGCAGCCCAAAGCTCGCAAAACGTTTTCGCAGAAATTACCGATTCCGAAAACCGTAAAGTGGTTCTTTCCAAAAAACCGGAGCGGGTTGTAGTCATGGTACCCTCGATTTTGAATTACGTGGACGCAGTAGGCGGTACTATTATCGGCCGTCCTTCCAGCAGCAAAGCCTCTGTCATCCCCCCTTCCATGGAAAAAGCCGAAGACATCGGACACGTATTTAACGTTAACATGGAAAAAGTTGTGGGACTAAAGCCGGATCTGGTATTCATCAATGCGATGCAACACCAAAAATTCATAAAAATGCTGGAAACCAACAACATAAACGCCATCACGTTGCAGCCGAAGACCTACGAAGAGACCAAAGAGGCTCTGGTTATCACCGGTAAGGTTTACGGAAAATCTGCCGAAGCAGAAAAACTGAACAAAGCAATGGATGATAAAATCGCTGCCACCATTACTAAAATGCCGAAGGATCACAAAAAACGAATCGTCATCCTGCACGCCACCCCCTCCACTGTAACCGTGGAACTGGAGAACAGTATTGCCGGCAACGCTGCGAAAATGCTGGGGTTTGTCAACATCGCCCAGGGCACCACAGCCATTCAGGGCAAGCCGGAAAAAGCCCCTTACAGTATAGAGGCATTGGTTGAGAAAGATCCGGAAATCATCTTTATCACCTCCATGGGCGCACAGGATAAAATTGAAAAGCGCCTGAAAGCCGATGTGCAGGGGAATCCCGCTTACAGCGCCTTAACCGCTGTAAAAAACAACAAGGTGTTTATCCTGCCGGAAGATTTATTCCTGACTCCTCCGGGCTTACGGTACCCGGACGCCGTGGAACTGATGGCAAAACATGTATTCCCGGAAACATTTAAATAGTATCGGAGGAAAACAATATGGCAGATAAATTGCCTGACGTATCCGAACGGGCTGAACGCTACGGTATTGACCGCAGGGTCTGGCGCGTCTCCATGCTGATCCTGTTCACTGTCCTCGCCGTGACCGGATGTCTTTTGTCCATTGCCTTAGGTGCTGCGGATATCTCCGTTTCCCAGGTTATGGAAATATTGCTGCATCCGAAGGCAACACCCCAGGACCAGATCATCTGGAACATCCGGCTGCCGCGAACCATCGTCGGCGCCATGGTGGGACTGAACCTGTCGCTTTCCGGCGCAATTTTACAGGCCGTTATGCGCAACCCTCTGGCTGACCCGCACATTATCGGCATTTCTTCCGGTGCGGGTATCGCCGGTATCACCATCATGATCCTGTTCCCGGCGCTGGAATACCTGATTACGCCGGTTGCTTTTATCGGCGCCATGCTGGCCGCTGTCGCCATTTACATTCTTGCCTGGAAAAACGGCATCAAGCCGGTCCGTATCATTCTGGCGGGCGTAGCCGTGTCCGCCTTTTTAAGCGCCGGCATCTCCGGCCTTCTGGTCTTCTACAGCGACCGTGTTAACGGCGCCCTGATGTGGATGGTAGGCGGTCTGGCAGCCAGAAGCTGGCCCCACGTCTCCATCATCGTACCTTACGCGCTGATTGGGCTGATACTTGCCATTGCCAGCGCCCACTATCTGAACATCCTGCAGTTAGGTGATGAAATGGCCAAAGGCCTTGGCGTAAACGTAGAAGTTACACGTATTGCGCTGACTGCCATCGCGGCGCTCCTGGCAGCCAGTGCTGTCAGTGTGGCCGGTCTGCTGGGATTCGTGGGTCTGGTTATCCCTCACGTGGCCCGCCTGATCCTTGGTTCCGATTATCGCTTCCTTATCCCCGGCGCGGCCCTGCTGGGCATCGCTATCATAACCTTCAGCGATACTTTTGCCCGGGTAGCCTTTGCGCCCATCGAACTGCCGGTAGGCATTATTATGGCGTTCATCGGTGCCCCATTCTTCCTGTTCCTGTTAAGGAGGGAATTATGATGGACAATATGATTGAAGTAAGAGACCTGCAGGTCACACTGTCAGGAAAAACCATCGTGCAGCACATGGACGCGGATATTCCAAAGGGAAAGATTACCGCCATCATCGGGCCAAATGGTTGTGGGAAAAGCACTACGCTTAAAGCCGTCTGCCGGATCAATCCAATTTCTGCCGGCCAGATCACCCTGTTGAACCGGAACGTATGGGATTTCGGCTACAAAGAATTTGCTCAGAAGCTGGCTATCCTGACCCAGTCTCCCCAGGCCCCGGCCGATATGACCGTACGGGATTTGGTTGCCATGGGACGTTTCCCCTATCGCAGCCTCTTCGGCAAGGCTACAAAGGAAGACCAGGAATGTATTGAATGGGCTCTGGAAGAAACCAGCCTGGTGCCCTACCAGCACCGAATCCTTCAGACCCTGTCCGGCGGCGAACGGCAGCGCGCGTGGATTGCCATGGCTCTTGCCCAGAAGCCTCAGGTTCTGCTTTTGGATGAACCCACCACCTACTTGGATATCTGCCACCAGCTGGAAGTCATGAAACTACTGGATAGACTGAACCGGGAACTGCACCTGACGGTGGCACTGGTGCTCCACGATCTGAACCAGGCTGTTCAGTTTGCTCACCATGTCGTGGTTATGAAGAAAGGAACCTTGGTTACAAGCGGCAACCCTGCAGACGTAATCACGGTAGACCTTTTGAAAGAAGTATTCCGTGTCAAAGCAGAAGATGTCTTTACATCCGAAGGCGTGCGCACCCTGGTGCCGCTGGATTTGTATTAAGAAAATAAAAAAGCGGCCGGCTGACGCCAGTCGCATAAAAGAAAACACCGGAATCTTTTCATGCGGATTTACATTATCCTGTACAGGTAATGCAAATCCGCATGATGCTTTTCAGCCAGACTCCACAAAACAAAAAAATGAAGAGGAATCATCAGAAAAGGGTTAGCCAGTGCTAACACTCAAAGCAAAATTTTGGTTAGCGTTCGCTAACCAAAATCATTTTACCGTATTACGTTCCGTTTGTCAAGCGTTTTTGAAAAAAGATCTCTTCGACTATCCGCTTACATAAACACATGAGGCGCCCCCGGAGGCAGCAGCCCCAGCAGATCTGCCAGGAAATAGGCAGATGCAGGAATCAGGATACCAAACGCCGTACCCCAGGCCTTATCCCCCGTCTGAAAATTACGGAAACAGCCACGGATACTGCAAATCAGTATGACGCCCCAGATAAAAATAAGGGAAGTGGTAGTACTTTCTCCGCCCGGAAACATGAATAAACACCTGCTTTTCTGATGACAAACTTTATATTAACACATCTAACAAAGGTCCTAAGTATCTGAAACACCTTTGACTGCTTTCTTATACAAAATTACCCACGGCGCAATATCCGTGGGTAACTGCATTGCAACATGGTGCCTCAGCACAGAATCGAACTGTGGACACAGGGATTTTCAGTCCCTTGCTCTACCAACTGAGCTACCGAGGCATAATGGCGACCCGGACGAGACTCGAACTCGTGACCTCCGCCGTGACAGGGCGGCATTCTAACCAACTGAACCACCGGGCCGGACATAAAAAAATGGTGGGCGCTAACGGGATCGAACCGCTGACATTCTGCTTGTAAGGCAGACGCTCTCCCAGCTGAGCTAAGCGCCCACATGGTGATCGACCGGGGGCTCGAACCCCGGACCCACTGATTAAGAGTCAGTTGCTCTGCCAGCTGAGCTAGTCGACCACTTGACGTGTTACTAGAATATTATAGAACAAAGACCTGGGAATGTCAAGAAAAAAAATAAATAAAACACAAGTATAACTTCCATTTTTTCTTGTCATTCCGGATTGGCATCCACATGCATAACGACAATGAATCAGAAAATCCTTAATCCGCAATCTCCAACTTCTCCAGATTCCGGTACATAAAGTCCAGACGGTTAAAACCGAAATCAAGATAATGCTGAATACTGTCAGTATTTGTATTCTCAGGCCAGAAGACAATAATTAGATTTTTACCTTCAACATTATAATTATAGCTGTCCGGTGTATGGCGCCGGTTCATCAGACCATTAAACTGCTGCAGTACCGCCAGACATTTACGGGGATGATATTTGCTTAAATCACACCCCACGACCTTGACCATCATGAACCGTCCCGGAGGCACAGCAATAACACCCAGATAGTCTATACCCGCCGCCTCGGAATGATGTTTGATAATATACACATCGTTACCCGTAGCAGAATCTACCATAACCTCATAGTGAACTTTCTTTCCTTCCAGCCAGATGCGTACATCTTCAATTGTAATCATCCGTCCTCATCCTCCTGAATAATCGAAGCCGGCGTCCGGTACACCAGCGCCAGTTACTTCAATAGATAATGTCAGTTTATATTATATTATATTCTTTCCACACTAACAAGCACCCTTCTGTCTTCTGCTGAGAATATTTTGAGAATCCTTTCTGAATTGTTATCAAATGTTTCACGTGAAACATTTGATATTCGTCTTTTCAAAACACATGATTTTATTTATAATTAAACTATCAGCGACAAACAGAAATTAATAAAAGCAACCTCTCTATGTTTTTTATTAACATCAGTCAAATTTTGCAAATCAACTACATATTATTACGATAAATCGAAGGAAGGACACTTATGGAAACAACAACCGAACAAAAGGGAAACAACCACGCCGAAAAACATGTCCGCCGGAAACACTATACAGGACACTATCCAAAAAGTTTTAATGAAAAATACAAGGAACTGAATCCCAGAAAGTATCAGGATATTACGAAACATATTATCGCCAAAGGCAATACACCGGCAGGAACCCATATACCCATCATGGTCCAGGAAATTCTGGATTTTCTACAAATCCAGCCGGGCCAGACAGGATTTGACGCAACGCTAGGATATGGCGGGCATACACAAGCCATGTTAAAACAATTAAAGGGAACAGGACACTTACACGCAACAGACGTAGATCCCATCGAATCCGAGAAAGCCAAAAAGCGTCTGCTTGAGGCAGGGTACGGCGAAGAAATTCTTACCATTCATCATTTGAATTTTTCCGAAATTGACAAAATCGTTAATGAAACAGGTCCTTTTAATTTTATATTGGCTGATTTAGGTATTTCTTCCATGCAACTGGATAATCCCGCCCGGGGATTCTCCTATAAAACAGACGGGCCCCTAGATCTTCGCATGAATCCGCAACAGGGCATCCCTGCGTCAAAACTGCTCAGGAAACTTTCTGCAGATGAACTTGAAGGCCTGCTCATCGAAAACGCCGATGAGCCGTATGCACGGGAAATTGCAGAAAATACCGCTGCTGATCTAAAAAAAGGAATTCCCGTTGATACAACAAAACAACTTTTTCAAGAGATCGAAAAAGCTCTGTCCTTTCTTCCAAAGAATGATCGAAAAGAAGCTGTTAAAAAAAGCAGTGCCCGCGTCTTTCAGGCACTGCGCATCGACGTAAACGGTGAAATGGAGGCTCTATATACATTTTTGGAAAAACTTCCCGATGCACTGGCTCCCGGCGGACGCGTAGCAATACTGACCTTTCACTCCGGAGAAGACCGCCTGGTTAAAAAGGCCTTTAAAGCATATGTCAGAAACGGTACCTTTACTGCTGCGGCCAGAGATGTAATCCGACCGTCGGCCGAGGAATGCTTTTCCAACCCACGAGCAAAATCCACAAAACTGCGTTGGGCAATCCGTTCAAACTAAGAATAAAACAGGCCTCTGTCTGTCGGTTCGAGCCCATGTTCTGCAGGTAAAAAAGCTGTAACGGTTTTTACATTCCATATCATAAAAAGAAAACCTGTCCATTTTATTTGTTACCTGAACATTGACAATGCGTTCCCAGAAGCATAAAATTATTTTGATACCTTCGTTAAAACGAAGAATACTATATATATTATTTATTTAAGAAAAGAGGTTTGTATATGCGAAGCGATTTAGTCAAAAAAGGTTCCACCCGTGCAGCTCACCGCTCTTTATTTTATGCCCTCGGTTTCAGCGATGAAGATCTCAAAAAACCGCTGATTGCTGTAGTAAATTCCCAGACTGATATCATTGCTGGCCATGCCCATCTGGATGATCAGGCAAAAATGGTCAAATACGGTATCCTCGCAGCGGGCGGTGTACCTGTAGAAGTACCTGCCATCGGTCTCTGCGACGGCATCGCCATGGGCCATGAAGGTATGAAATACCCCCTGGCAAGCCGTGAACTGATTGCTGACAGCATCGAAGCACTAATCAACGGCCATGCTTTTGACGGCATGGTCCTGATTCCTAACTGCGATAAGATCGTGCCCGGTATGCTGATGGCTTCGCTGCGCCTGAATATTCCAGCTGTGTTCTGCAGCGGCGGTCCCATGCTCCCCGGCCGTTATGAAGGCAAAGACATTTCCATTTCCACCACATTTGAAGCGGCCGGCCGTTTTGAAGCCGGCAAGATTGATAAAGCAGAACTGTCCCGTATTGAGCGTTGCTCCTGCCCTGGATGTGGCAGCTGTGCCGGCCTGTTCACCGCCAATACCATGAACTGCCTCACCGAAGTGTTAGGCATGGGCCTGCCCGGCAACGGAACCATTCCGGCAGCCTTCCAGGGCGACCGTGCCCGTCTGGCTAAAAAGGCAGGGGAAACTATTGTCCGCCTGGTCAAAGAACAGCTTCTGCCCCGGGATATCATGACCATGAATGCATTTAAGAATGCTATCACTGTCGACATGGCTATCGGCGGCAGCTCCAACACGGCGCTGCACTTACCGGCCATCGCCCACGAAGCCGGCATTAAACTTCCTTTATCCCTGTTTGATAAGATCTCAAAGAAAACTCCGTACCTGACTAAACTGAGCCCCGGCGGATCCCATCATATGATCGACCTGAACGAAGCCGGCGGCATCTCCGCGGTCATGAACGAACTGAGTAAACTGGGACTCATTAACAAGAGCTGCAAGACCGTCACCGGCAAAACCATCGGCGCTTTGATTAAAAATGCGGTCATTACACGCCCGGATGTAATCCGCAGCGTAGAAGACCCCTACCGGAAGACAGGCGGTATCGCCGTGCTGACCGGCAACATCGCGCCCATGTGCTCCGTTGTTAAAGAAAGCGCCGTAGCGGAAGAGATGCTGGTACATTCCGGCCCCGCCCGGGTATTTAACTCGGAAGACGAAGCCATCAAAGCTATTTGTGCCAAGAAGATTAACAAAGGCGACGTGGTCGTCATCCGCTACGAAGGACCCAAGGGCGGCCCAGGCATGCGGGAAATGCTGAATCCGACTTCCGTTCTGGCAGGCATGGGGCTTGATAAGGACGTAGCCCTCCTGACCGATGGACGTTTCTCCGGCGCGACAAGGGGTGCCTGCATTGGCCATATCTCTCCGGAAGCTCGGGAAGGTGGCAACATTGCCTTGATTGAAGAAGGCGATATCATTGAGATCAATATTCCGAAACGTACATTAAATGTTAAAGTATCTGACAAAGAACTGGAAAAACGCCGGTCAAAATGGAAATGCCCGCCGCCTAAGGTAAAACACGGTTACCTGGCCCGCTATGCCGCGCTTGTATCCTCTGCAGCAGAAGGTGCCATCGTACGCGCACCGGGTGAAGAATAATTAAATAACGAATCCCCCATTGCAACAATACGTTACAGTGGGGGACTTTTTTACCCGTTCCCGTTTAGCCTGTGTGTTTTGCGGTATCTTTCTGAAACCGCCCCTGCCGCCGCTGCCAGCAGGATCAGACCCCAGAGCAGCGCGCCCGCCGCCTTCCATTCATAATGATTCATGGCCAGGATCAGAGGTGTACCGATGCCGCCTGCGCCAACCAGGCCCAGCACGGCCACTTCCCGCAGGTTGATGTCCAGGCGGTAGATGACGGCAGACAGATAATGCGGCAGTATCTGGGGAATCACAGCCCAGCGGACAGCCGCAAGAAATCCTACCCCGGAAGCCCGCAACGCGTAATACGGTTTCAGGTCAATACTGTCAACGGCGATGAGGAAGCGCTTAGCCAGAAGACCGATGCTGCACAGGGCCATGGTCAGCACGCCGGCAAACGGTCCCGGCCCGGTCACCCGGATCCACAGAAGCCCGTAAACAAGGACAGGTACCGAACGGAACGCCAGCAACAGCAGACGCGTCACCAGTGCAGCACAGCCCAAAAAGCGGAAACAGGATAAAACCGATAACAGCAGGGCGAAAACAGTTCCACCCAGGGTTCCCAGAAAGGCAATGCACAGACTTTCAAACAACAAGGCCGGCACCCCGTCCGAACCCATCGAAAAGAGCATTGTAATATCCGGAGATACAACGCCTTCAACAATAGACACCAGCGCGGTTTTGTTCACTTCGGAGATGGTTGGAAAGCCGGCAAAAAAAGAGTAAATGATGAAAAAAACGCACAGAAGCGCGGGGACGCGCCATTTTTTGTGTTCTGTTTCCGATTTTACCAGTCGGACACGCAGGAATCCGCTTAAACTCTCGGTTGCCAGCACGACCAGATATAACACGCACAGGATCATACCCACTTTGGAATATTCCCGCCAGGCCAGTTTTTCATTCAGCAGCAGACCTATGCCGCCCGCTCCCACAAAACCCAGCACGGCCGCATTACGTACATTGGATTCCAACAGATACAGCAGGTTGGCAAGATAACCCGGAAGTATCTGCTTCCATACAGAGACCCACCAGGCTTTGAGGCGCCCCCCTCCCGCATATTCCAATATGCGGGCCGTCTTCAGTTCCGCATTTTCACTGTCTTCGTACCCCAGACGGGAAAGCACAGCCGCAGTAGACAGGGTAACCGCAATAATGCCGGACCACATGCCCAGACCGAACACAAACGTACAGAGCAGAGCCAGAATCAGCACGGGAATGCAGCGAAACACGTGTACCGTTGCTTTCAGGATAATCCTTGCAGCTTTCCACTGGTTCACATACCCGTTGCACAACACTGTCCCCACTGCCCCGATGATTCCGCCCAAAACGGTTCCCAACAGGGAAATATACACCGTGTCCCGCAGCGGAACCAGTATCACATCCAGAAAAGAAGTATCCGGAGGGAACATCCTGGCAGCAGTCTCAATAAAATAATGTCCCCGCTCCCATAACAGGGACAGGGAAAACTCTGTCTGCCATGAGGAAGCCAGCAGACAAAGCACAACGATTACACTGCGGACAAGATTGAGCCGTTTCATTTCGTTACCCCGTATTCAGCGGCAATGAAAATCGTAACGATCCAGGCAGCATTCAGCCGTTTCATTACGCACCTCCATATACATCCGCAAAAGACGCATCATCCCAGGCGGAAACAAGAGCGTCTTTTACCACGACACCCTGCTTTAAGCCGATAATCCGTTCTGCATATTGCGCAGCCTGCGCCGTATTGTGGCTGTTCATGACTACCGTCAGCTTATTCTCCTGCTGCAGGGATTTTAATAATGAAAGAACCTGTTCCGCAGCAACCGGATCCAGGGAAGCCACCGGTTCGTCAGCCAGAATGATACAGGCCTGCTGCAGCAGCGCCCGGGCGATGGCCACCCGTTGTTTCTCGCCGCCGCTTAAGGTAGAGACCAGTGCATCTGCTTTCTCTGCCAACCCGACTTTTGCAAGAGCCAACTTCGCGTTTGCCTGATCCTGTTCCGTAAAGCAACCCGTCATGACGCGCCAGAACGGATTCCGGCTCAACGCACCGTGCAGAACGTTTTCCAGCGCCGTCGACGGAGAGACCAGGCAAAAATCCTGATAGATCACCGCGATCTTCTGCTGTATCTGCCGCAGCGTTTTACCGTTGCAGCGCGACAGGCACTCCCCGTCTACCCGGACCTCGCCCTGCTGCGGCTTCACCATCCCGTTGAACAGCTTCAGCAGGGTGGTCTTCCCCGCCCCGCTGCGTCCGATCACAGCCACGAACTCACCTTCCGCAATCTGCAGGGATACCTGCCGTAAAACCGGGGCGTCCTTATGAAATTGATAGGTTACGTTATCTAACTCCAGCATACCGAACCACCTTTGCGCAATGTATCAGATATCAATAATCCGTTGGCCCGCTCTTTGCCGTTTTCCCGGCACCCCCGCAACCGGGCTGCCAGCCTGCCGCATGATGCAGCGGCACCGCATCAAAAATTGTTTACTTCCCTTTCAGTTCCCGATGCACCCGGCGTTCGTCGTCATAATGCTTCGCGTCGGCCCAGTCATAGCCTTTGTGTCCCAGAATCTTCAGCGCGTCCATTCCCTCTTTGGTCTTTCCGATTTCAATCAACGCTTCACCGAAAGCCTTGCGGAATTTCTGATCCTGCATGGTTTTGGACGTTTTGCTCACACAGACCGTATCGTTATAAATCTTGTCCGTTACACCGATGATTCCCGTCTGTTTCCAGATTGTATCCGTGCCGCCCAGCTTTTTCTGCCAGTTCTTTTCATTGCGGATCCGTATGTGGGAAAAGGCCACCGCGATGTCCGCCTGCCCGGAAGCCAGGCGCGCCATGGACGTGGTGTAAGATTCTGCCTGCACCACATGGGCCAGGTCAGCCAGCGTTTTCCCGTACTCTTTTTTCAAAAACAGGGAAGGATACAGATAACCCGAAGCGGAAGCCGGGCTCATCACCGTCCAGGTCAGGCCGTTCAGTTCTTCCCAGGAAGGCTTTTCCCCCTTCTTCACTTTTTTCAGCAAGGCTTTTCCTTTGGCGGAAGGCCCTGTCACCAAAACAGAGCGGTAATGCTGGACAAGCTTGTCGGTAAACTTCTCCGGTTCCCCTTCGTTCCATATTTTTACGTCGGTTGTGTCCTTGCTGATCCCCTGCCGCAAGGCCGTGAGCAGTACATCAATCTCCTTATCAAACAACACATAGGTCGCGCCGGATACAAACCCCGCGTCCGCGCTGCCCGCGCTTAAGGCTTCCCCCACCGCGCTGTAGGATGTGCCCACGCTTACGGAAACCTTGCCGACGGTAAAGCCCTTTTCCTTCAGTTTCCCCTGCAACATCGTGCTTAATGGGCCCACAGCCGTTTTAACCGTCTCCGCGTCCTGATAGGGCGACACGGCAATCTTCAGTTCTTTAATCTCATTGCTTCCGGTACTTTTTTTCGTTTCACCGCCTCCGCAGCCTGCCAGCAAACCCGCGCAAAGGCAAAGAAACGTAACAAGGACGAGTATTTTTTTCATTTGAACTTCCTCCCACCAACACAACAAATAGTAATAACGACGCCTGCTTCTTCACAAAATCTTCTGCAGTTTTTCTTCAACCCGATTTCTGCACATCGCAATGAATATCACGCTCCTGACACTTTTTTGCAACACGCAACAATACCGCGCAAAATAATAAAAGCGCGACTGCATATCGCGCCTTCCATGTCAAAACCAAAATGCGTTTCAGGAACGATATGCATGAAATGGAACTGCGCATCAGGAAAACGATTGCCACCGCTTTCCAGCCGCAACTTTTCCCTTACATACAACGGTCTTCCTTCATACAAACCGGCGGTCGATGATCTCTGGCATCCTCTCAGCCCGGCACACGGGCTCCCTCGCATTTCGGCTTCAGAAAATATTTTTATTTTCTAACGGGACCAGGGCGCTCCCCCAAGTCCTTCGCCACAATAAATTTTATAAAGTTATAGAATAAAAAATTACAACGCACACGGAAAAACTACTGTGTAAAAGTTCTTCTGCGTGCTTTTAGTATAATTGTTTCACGTGAAACACGCAAGAAGAAACTGCAAAAATAATTATGTTCGCAGGATAAAACAGATCCGTGTTGCCTTCTTTCTCAAAATAAAAAACGTTCAGGCACAATTATTGTACCTGAACGCATTCAATTAAGCAAGTTTATTCTCGGCAAACACTTTTATTTCAGCACGCCGATCTCTTTATAATATTTTTCCGCGCCGGGATGCAGCGGGATCTTGGCAATATCTTTTACGGCGTCCGCAGGTTTCAGGCCTTTCAGGTTCTTCTGGGACTGACCCAGTTCGTCGATATGTTCCCAGAAGGTCTTGGTCAGCTGATATACAGTGTCTTCCTTCAGGTCGTGACGGCAGAACATAACCATCTTAATTGCAGAGGTGTTGATGGCTTCTTTCTGGTTCGGATAGGTGCCTGCGGGAATCGTGTACTTAACATACCAGGGATATTTTTCCTGTAACTTTTTAATAATATCATCGCTGATATTTACCAGATGGCAGTTCGCGCTGAGAGCCTGGGAAACAGCAGATGCCGGGGTGCCGGACATGATCCACGCGCCGTCGATGGTACCGTTCTGCAGCATATCCGCCGCACCACCGAATGCAATGTATTCTGCTTTGATCTCATCCGGGAATTTGATGCCGGCCGCAGTGAAATGGGTCTGGCATTCGTTGTAAACAGAAGACCCGGCAGAAGCAACGGCAAAATGTTTGCCTTTCACTTCTTCCAGTTTTGTGATACCGGATTTGTTGGTTACGACAACCTGATTGGGATTCAGGTACAGACCGGCGATGGCTTTCAGGTCTTTGTACGCATGGCCTTTAAAGCTGTCCGTGCCGTTCATGCACTGGTACGCATTGCTGCTGATGGCGATGGAAACCTGGGCTTCCCCGTCGGAAACCATATTCAGGTTGGCAATGCCGCCGGCAGATGCCTGGCTCGCCGCGCTGACGGAAGGAACGGTCTTGTTCCAATTATTGGTAATGGCAGCGCCTACTGCATACAGGGCGCCGGAAGCAGAAGCTGTCGGGAAATTGATCTTAATCTTTTCCGTCGCAGCCGCGGGAGCTTTCTTCGGAGCTTCCGCCTTTTTCTCTCCACCGCCGCAGCCTGCCAGCGCGCCAACGATAAACAGGGATGCCAGAGATGCGCTCAATACGCGTTTCAAGGACTTTTTCATATTTCTTTCCTCCTCGTTAAACACATGCAAGTTTAGTATTGCTGCTTCAACTATTATATCGCTTTTTTCATAAAAATAACAGCATTTCCTGTTTGCAGTCTGTATAAAATTTTGCGTCAGGAAAAGACTTCGTAAAACCGTGCCCGTTTGCTATTCCATGGGTTCATTCGCCTATGGCTTCGAAACTCGGGGCTACGCCCCTCAGACAGTCTCGCCATAACGGCGAATTTCATCTCATGGAATCACGCAAACGTTCCCGACGTTTTACTCATGTCTTTTTCTGACGCAAAAAAATTTATTCAACTACAACTCAGCTTTTCTTCCTTCTTATGAATTGCAGCGCGCCGATCACCACCAGGCAGATTAAACCCGCAAAATCAGTGAACATGCCCGGGTACAGCATGGCAGGCGCCGCAGCGATGAGGACCAACCGCTCCACCATATTACATTTCTGCACCAGCCAGCCTTCCAGCCCGGCCACCAGGGCTACGGTTCCCACGCAGGCCGTGAACACGGTCCATAACGTTGTTGATAATGCCGCGTTAGAATCCACCCCGATTAACAGCACCGGGTTATCCAGAAAGAAGAAAGGAATGATAAAACCAATCAGCCCCAGCCGTACCGCCCACAATCCCGTCTTTGTCTGATCGGAGCCGGCAATACCGGACGCCACATAGGCGCTCATGGCCACCGGCGGGGTGATGTTGGACAGACAGGCATAGATGAGACAGAACAGGTGGGAAGTCAGGGGCAGCACGCCGGCCTTGATCAGGACCGGAACCGCCACCGCCTGCACGATTACGTAAGCGGCCACACCGGGCACGCCCATGCCCAGAATTGTGGACATGATCATGACCAGAAGGCCCGTCACATAAATATTGTCGTTGTTAATTACATTCAGAATCAGGTAACCCATGTTCAGACCCATGCTGGTCAGGGTCACCGTGCCGATGATCACGCCGATGATAACGCAGCAGACACCAACGGAAATAGCGCCTTTGGCCCCTTCCACCGTGGCTTCGATAATCTTGCTCCAGGTCATGCGGGTCTCTTCCCGGAGCCAGCTGGCCCCGATGGTGGCAAAGATGGCAATGACCGCGGCATACAACGGCGTGTAGCCCGCAAACATGAGAGCGATCAGTACAACGAGGGGAATCACCAGATGCCCCTGCTCCCGGATCACCTTCATCGCATCGGGAATGTTTTCCTTCGACAGACCTGAAAGGCCCAGCCGTTTCGCTTCAAAGTGTACGGACATCAGCAGCCCAAGGTAATACAGGAACGCCGGCACGATGGCCGCCAGCATAACTTTCGTGTAACTCAGGTTCAGGAATTCCGCCATGACGAAACCCACGGCGCCCATGATGGGAGGACAGAACTGACCGCCGGTAGAAGCCACCGCTTCCACCGCCCCGGCAAATTCCTTCCGGTAGCCGGTCCGTTTCATCAACGGAATGGTAATGGTACCCGTGGTGGCCACATTGGCAATGGCGGAGCCATTGATCATACCCATGAGGGCAGAAGCAACAACCGCCACTTTTGCCGGACCGCCTGGGGTCTGACCCACTAACGTCAGGGAAAAATCATTAATAAATTTTGAAAAACCGCTGTGCTTTAAGAAGGCGCCGAACACAACAAAAAGGAAAATATAAGTTGCCGATACACCGATACCGGTACCCAACACACCCTGGGTTCCCCAGAACTGGGTGATCAGCACCCGTTTCAGGGTAAAGCCGTTATGCCCCAGCAGCCCCGGCAGAAACGCGCCGAACCAGTTGTAACCCAGAAAGATCAGAGCCAGCAGCGCCAGGTTGCCGGAAGCACGCCGGGCCGCCTCAAACACCACCAGCACCGCCACCGCCGCAATGCCTACCTCAAAGGAATCCACACGTCCCCCGGTCTCGGCGATGCGGGTAAAATTCGTAATCAGGTAACCGAAAGAACCGGTTCCCAGCAAAATCAGAAGAATGTCCCAGACCGGCGGCAGCTTCCGCACGCGCTTCTCTTTTTTGTATGTAGGAAACAGCAAAAACGTAAACAGCAGCAAAAAGATACAGTGAAACGCCCGCAGGTTAATGGCGCTGATCGCCCCCAGCGTAGTGAAATACAGCTGGAATACCGTCCAGACGCAGAGCAGAACAACCAATATTTTACTCATGGGACCGATATACGTCCGCATCCGGGAGTCCGCTTCCTTTTCTTCCAGTAATTCCCTGGCTTTTTGATCCAGCTCTTTCTGCAGCCGCGCTTCATCCTTTACGTTTTCAGGATTTACAGCCGCTTTTTCCCTGTCCTGCATAAAACACAATCCCCTCTTCAACACACCGTCTGGCTGCCGGCAAGCCGTTCATTCGAACATATTCCGGTATGACCCACGTCAGTTAAACACGCCAAACGCCTGTAAAAATAATACAAACAACAGTACCGGCGTAACATATTTGACCATCACCCGGTACATGCGTTTTCGCCCGAATGTATATTTCCCCTGCTCGATTTCTTCAATGACCCAGTCCGCGCCGACAATCCAGCCGATCAGCAGGCATTCGCCAATGGCCACCAGCGGCATGAACACGATATTACTGATATAATCCATCAGATCCAGGATCTGGGCCACCGCACCGTTCGGCAGCGGCAGCTCGAAATAAGCCACATTATAGCCCAGGCACACGATAATGCCGCCAACCAGGGCATACAGGCCAATCAGCAGCGTTGCCTTGGAACGATCCCAGTGGAACTTATCCATAAAGCTCGCTACGATAGCTTCCTGCACCGACATGGCGGACGTCAGTGCCGCGAAGGTTACCATGACGAAGAAAATAATTCCCACAACAGACCCTGCGGAGCCCATGGCGGCAAAAACCTTCGGCAGGGAGATAAACATCAGCGAGGGCCCTGCAGCCATGCCTTCCTTTCCCATAAAGGTGTAGACAGCCGGAATGATCATGACACCGGCCAGAAACGCCGCCAGTGTATCAAACATTTCAATGTGATTGATGGACCGGCTCAGGTCCACATCTTTTTTCGCGTACGAGCCGTAGGCTACCATAATGCCCATAGCAACCGAAATAGAATAGAACAGCTGCCCCATGGCATCCATCAGTACATTCAGAAATTTGCTGAAGGTAACACCTTCCAGGTTGGGAACCGTATATACCAGAAACCCTTCCCAGCCCGTACGGGTCACACCGGACGCATCCGTATAACTTAGCGTAAGGGAATACAGCGATACCCCGACGATCAGCAGGAAGAAAGCCGGCATCAAAACCTTGGAATACTTTTCAATCCCCTCTTCCACACCGAGATAAATGACGAACACAACCGCCGCCATAAAAATCACAAACCAGAAAATCGGTTCCCAGGTACTAGTGATAAAACCAGTAAAATATTTGTCCCCCGCAGCAGCCAGACCGGCACCGCTGACAAACGCCGCCAGATACTTCAGCACCCAGCCGCCGATGACGCAATAGTACGGCAAAATCAAAACCGGTACCAGGCAGGCCAGCACACCGATAACGTGCCCCCGCTTATCCAACTGGGAATACGCCGTTAACGGACCCTGCCGGGTCTTACGACCAATCGCGATTTCCGAAGACAGCAGCGTATAACCAAACGTTGCAACCAGCAACAGGTAACATACCAAAAATAAACCGCCGCCGTCGCGGGCCGCCAGAAACGGGAACCGCCAGATATTCCCCAGGCCAATGGCGCTGGCCGCCGAAGCCAGAACAAAACCAAGCGTTCCCGTAAAATTATTTCTTTCCTTTTCCTGATCCAATGAAATGTCCCCCAAGTCTCTGAAAATAAATTTTGTGCCAGTGTTTTCACACATCTGCCACAATAATAATGTCCATTATAATATGAAAACAACTTTAAAGCAACTTATAATTACACAGGAAACGCCATTTTGGCGAGGTTTTGTACCTCCCGGGCGTTCCATGTGCCCGGCAGACAAAAAACGCTTTCAGGCATTGCCAAAAACGCAAGCCTGAAAGCGTAGATTACGTAAGTGAAAACTGCCGGGTTATTTCAAAAGTTTTTGATTGAACAGCGTCTCATTTCCCTTAAAGGGAATGAAGGCCTCAACCGGTCCCATTACCGCGGGCCCCAGGGTGCCCGCCGGGAATACCATGGTGATCCCTTCGTCACCCCAGTACCATGTCAGAGGCGGTTCCCCGGCATAATCCCTTTGGAACAGCTCATCCACAATGGCCCTGTAGTTATCGTAATAAAACAGCTGCCGCTCCTTTTTCGCCTTTTCCAGAGCCGGCTTCACATAGTAATCACGGAACTCTCCCCGTTTGCCGGGAGCCAGTGCCCCGTCCATGGTTATGAAATTGCCGGTCACCGGGTCAAAGTTGTAGGTGAAAATATCGATGTTCGGATGGGCCCCGCCCCGACTCTGATAAAACTCAACATATAAACTCAGAATGTTTCGGTCCAGGTATTTCTGCCAGACCCTCTCTTCCAACAGGAAATGCATATACTCTTCCGGACGGTGCTTTTTCAGTTCTACCGCGTCGTTGTAATCTTCTTTTGCTTCGTCCTCCATGCGGTAATTCCACTCTTTGTTATGCACCTGCTCCAGCTTTTGCGCCAGAGCCGGGAACGCGTCCGCGTTCTCCACGATCAGGCGGGTATAATCGGTGACGATACACACCTGCCCCTGCGGCGTCCGGTACTCCTTCTTCTGCTGCTCCATCTTAACAGAAGGAAGCTGTGCTTCCGCAAAACAGAAAGAGGCCGTGCATACCATTACCGCCAGGGTCAATAAAGCCGCAACAAATTTTTTCACTGATAACACCTCCTGCCGAATCTGCAAAACACCAGGAACGGTTTTTACTTCCGGAAACGCATCCGGACAAATACATCCCACCGCGCCCCGCACAATTCTATATAGCTATTTTATCACAGATATTTTATAATATAAACGATGGATGGATAAATTTCTTTTTTCAGCCATACGAATTACATATTACAGAATCAGTTAAGTAAAAACGGGAGAATACGGTAACACGGTTTTACTGACCGCTCCAGAGAAAGGAACCGCTTATGAAACGACTGCTTACGTTATGCCTGGCAACCCTGTTCTTCTGCCTGTCCTTTTCCGGATGCTACCTGGACGACTTCACGTCCTCCGAACAGGACAAACTCTATGACAGCGCTATAAAAATCTTTAAAGACTATCTTGCCAAAACAGATCCCAACGCAAAGATCAAAGAAGTATCGAGCGTAAAATATCTGGGTGAAAACCACCAGCTGCAGCTGACGGAATTTGTAAGCGGCGAATACCAGTCCGGCAGCAAGCAGCTGAAGTTCGCCGTCAACACCAAAACCGGCGACATCTATACCTCCAAACAGGCAGATTTATATAAAGAAAAAGTAACTGCTCTGATCAACGACATGCTGGGACTGCAGTGGACCGCGGTTAAGCCGGAAGTTCACATCTCGTCCCGGGTCGACATGCATGGGAAAAAACCGCCGCTCGGAGGCGTTACAGAAGACAGCGAGCTCCGTGGCGTGCTTCCCGTTACCATCCAAGACATGGACGCCTTTGCCAAAGATTCTCTGAAAGACAAAAATTACTCCGTCAATCTGCACTTCATCTACACCGGGGCCCCGCTGCGTCCCCGCGCGGTGATGGAAACGGCGGCGGAACAATTCAGCAGCCGCGTGCGCCTGAACCTGCAGCGTTTTCCGGACGCGCTGCAAAAAGATGTGGAAGTGGCCAGCCGCGCAGCCTGGGGCGAAAATCCCCAATGGCCGGTGAACGGGCACGATTCCCTGGCCGTTGAATCCCTGACCATCTATGGAAGCGACAAGCTTGAACACAAACAGTGGCAGGATTACAACGACAAAGCGCCCTTTACCATCCACTACCCCGCCATCACGCTCCTGCGCGAAAAACAGAAAGACGGTTCCTTCAAAGAACAGGAAAGCCGTTTCGACATAACCCGGGACATGCAAATCAGACAAAGCGGCAAGCAATTTGAGTTTGTCACGACGAACAAACGCATCATCAAATACTATGTCTTTATGGACAGCCTGGCCCCGGCCGACAACGTGATGGCCATCGCGGTCCGCAACCGCAAATTCCACGACGCCGCCTTCAACGAATTCGGGTGGCATCCCGTGCTGGGCCGCTGGTGTATCGGACCAAAAATACATGACACAAAAGCGCCCAACCAACTGTACGCCATGGAAGAAAATGACCTGATTATTCTCGGCAACGAAGGCCTGAACAAACTGAAACCCAAACAGAAAGAGGCGGAGAAAAAATAACCGTAAAAACACAATTTTGACAAACAATTGCCTTAAAATAGTTACAATGGATATTCGCAAAACAGTCATTTACTTTACGGGAGGAACTCATCATGAAAAAAACTGCCATCCTCTGCACTGCCCTTCTGGCTTTAGCCTGTTCCGTAACGGCTTTCGCCGCTTCTTCGGAAACGTTGGCAAACAAGCCCGGCATTCCTGCAGGCACCCAGATTTTTGCCACGGAAACCACGGAAAAAGAAAAACCTGCCGAACAGCAGCAGAAAGCCGAAAAAGCTACTTCCATGGACCTGGTGCTGATCCTGGACAAATCCGGTTCCATGTACGGGCTGGAAAAAGACACCATCGGCGGCTTCAACTCCATGCTGGACAAACAGCGGCAAAGCGAACTGCCGGTGAAAGTGACCGCCGTCATGTTCAACAACGCGGTTTCCACCATCTATGAACGCACCGACCTGGATAAAGTGAAGAACATTACCGATAAAGAATACACCCCCCAGGGCACCACGGCCCTGCTGGACGCTGTGGGCAACACCCTGTCCCAGATGAAAACCCTGCCGGACATCGATGCCAAAGGCAACAAAGTACTGGTAGTCATCACCACGGACGGCAAGGAAAACGCTTCCAAAGAGTGGACCTACGCCAAAGTGAAAGCGCTGATTTCCGAACTGCAGGAAAAGAATTTTGAGTTTGTCTTCCTGGGCGCCAACATCGACGCGGCCGCCGCGGCACAGAACATCGGCATCAAAAAGCAAAATGCCGTAAAATACAAAAACACCAATTCCGGTGTGAAAGCCAATTTCCGCGCCGTGAGCGCCATGGTGGCGGATTACGCAGCCGGCGAAATGGAAACCGGAAACTGGAAAAAAGAAGTAGAAGAAGACAAATAACCGATACAGAAATACAGAATTTATTTCCCGGGAAATGATAAAACCGCCAGAGAGCACCGAAAAACTCTCTGGCGATTTCTATTCTTCCTTAATTCTCTAAAATGCTTCTCTAACAAAAATTCTGACTTTTTATCTGCTTCCTCATCAAAAACAACCCGGATTGCTCCGGAGTAAAAGCCACATATTGCTTCACAATTATTATTGATAGTCAAACTTTCCGTCGTTTTTTTCTTCCAGCGCCTTGATGGCATGATATGTATATTCCGCAAACGGAACCTGTATCCCTTTTGCCTCCGCTTTTTCCATCAGTACCCTGCAGAACATATCAATTTCTGTGTGCCGTTTGGCCTCCAAATCCTGCAACGTGGAAAAACGGGCTTTTTCCAGCCAGCGGGGACGGGTATTCTCCAAGGGTCCGAAGGTAATCCCGTACGCCGCAGCCACCTGTCGGGCTTCCGCTTCCAACCTGTCACGGATAAATCCTACATGATCACTGTCAAAATAGGATGCATATCCTACGCCCAGCACAGCCTGAGGCAAATTGTAAGCGATGTTCAGCGTATACTTCAGCCACTGGTCCGAAATAATATCCTTGCAGAAATTATATTTCAATGTTGTTTTTGCCAACAGCCTGCGGATGGCAACCAGCCGTTCCGATTCGTTTTCCGAGTCTTTTTCGCCTGCAAACAACCCCGGTGTCTTTTCCGCATTAAAAGTCACGCTGTTTCCGTTCCGTTCCGAGTTAATGCGCATCAGGCTGTACACGATCTGTGAGGGATCAATCACCGTGCCGATGATCTCCTCGCTGTCGATGCCGTTCAACAGACTTAGAACCGTCGTGTGCGGCGTCACCACTGTGCGGATATCATCCAGCGCAGCCCGCAATCCTGTATATTTTGTAGCAACGAGCAACAGGTCAACACCTTTCGCCTCTTCCGGAGTCTTCACCGCTGGCTTGTACACCGTTCCATTGATGCAGATTCCGTCCCGTTGCAAACGGTCCTTCCGCTCTCCTTTGGCAATCAGGCAAAAGTCAATGTTCTGCGCTGCCGAAAAACCGTAGACAAAATACGCCCCAATGGCGCCTGCGCCCAAAATGGCGACGGATTTAATTTCCATACAAACTCCCCCTCCGATAACTTTCCGCCTCACCGTTTTGCAGGACACACAGCAACAGCTCGCGCCGAAAGCAGTCTTCTATATATACTCTTCTATAATATAAATATAATAAAAAACAATTTAGATAATTATATCACACATAAAAACACAATCATAGTCTGTATTGAAAAATAAACACCCGCCCTTTAATTTGCACTTTATTTTTGATACAATAAAACAAAGACATTTAGTGTGTATAAATTAGCTTCACGTGAAACGGACAGCACGTTTTCTGAAATCTGCTATTGTAATGTAAGAAACGATAAAGAAGCTGACGGCATCTTCGCCATCCCGGAACAGATTCAGAAGGAGGTAACATCATGCGATTCTGGAAATTCGGACTCTTTTTACTGTGCTGCAGTTTATTCGGCCTGAACGGCTGCACCGGAGCAGAGGAAAAACCTGCGCAAAAGCCGACACAAAAACCTGATGTATCCTTTACGCCCAGCGAGATACAGAAAAGCGAGATTTCGATTTATCACAAAAACATTTATTATGAACTGATCATGCGTCGCGAGGGGGAAAAAATCCTCTGTACCATGCGCACCATGAAGTCAAAGTTCAACCTGACACCACCTTCCGGACTCACAGGTATGCAGCCCATTGCAGATACATCGAAGAAAAAGGAACGCATTTTTCCCAGGGGCTGCAGCTTCACTGCCGATGAAATGGAACTGGCCAATCTGGACAAACTACTCCAGAAAGGCGGAGTCAGCGCAGCGGCCGCTACCGCAGAGCCGATTGAGTTTAAACAGCTCCGGCTTCTGTACGTAGAATACAAAAACGGAAAACATATCACGCTGAACCGGGCGGGCAAAGACAGCCCCTTCCGCAAAGGCGTTTCCAATGAGATGCTGGTAGAGTTTATGGAAAAGCTGGCGAAGGATAACGGGCAAAAACTCTATGATGGGAAAGTCCTGCTAGGTCAGTTGTTACAGTGTCGCTTCAGCAGCGCCGGAAGTATGAGCGGCGGGCATCATTTTATTGACCTTACGCGGAAGAGCAAAACGGAATCACTGTTCGACAGCCGTTTCAAAGAATGGCATAATTCTCTGGAAAAAACGCAGAATCGTGTCATTTCCACACAAATACTGGAGAAAATCGATGCGTTGGGCCGGGAATATAAAATCGATACCTGGGGACCTTTCCCCGAAAATGACCTGATTGTACTGGATGCCGCCTCAGACAGCATTTCCCTTTCCTACGGCGAACCCTGGTCCTGGGTAAAATGGGATCTCCGCATGGGTACAACAGATAAATTGACCAAGATACAGTCGGAATATTACAGAAAAATATACAAACTGCTGATAGATGAAGATAAAAACGGGTAAACGAATACGAGATAGACGAAGAAAATAAGATAAGAACTGAAAAGAAAGCTAAAACCCTCTCTCCCAAAAAACTCCGGAGAGAGGGTTTTTTATGCTTCTTTTCAGAACGACCCGTGAAAAAGTGCACCTGCCTTTGTAAAAGTACAGCCATCCCTTTGCAAGGTTACGTTACTTTTATTTAATGATCGTGATCCGTTTCTGTCCGTCCCAGGCTGCATACTCGGCCGGGATTTTGGCGTTCAGATAGTTCTGCACGTATTCCATGATTGCGTCTACATCGGAAATCTGACCGTCCTGCAACAATTTGCAGTCTTTAAACATCACATTACCGTCGCCGCCATTTTTCAGTACATAGTTAGAACCGCCAACCGTATAGTTCGCCTTCAAATCCAGAGGCTTTCCGTTGACCATCACATCTTTAACGCGGTATTCGCCTTCCACTTTTACAAAATTGCCTTTTTCATCCAGCTTCACAGAAGAAGGAATCCGGGAGTCGATGGTATAGGTAATACCGGATACCTGCATGAAGTTACCCCGTTCTTCCGGATAATTGGAAGCGCCGAACTCCAACGCGTCTAACAGGGTCTGGCCGCTGCATTCCACAGCCGCGCACATATTACCAAAAGGAAATGCTTCCAGCAGACTGGCGTACGTAAATACACCTTTCTTAATGTTGTTGCGCAGGGAACCGCCGTTGACAATGGCGACATCGGTATCCAATACGTTTTTGAACGCGTCGGCTACAAAATCGCCCATATTGGTTTCCCCGTTACGCACCCTGCGAACATTGTCAGCCGGATTGTCAGAACGGATATCAAATGCGGTTTCGCCTACTGGCTGATTCAGAATCGGTTCATATTTTTTATTTTCTTTGGCAATCAACTTTTCAACTTTTTTGTCAGAATTCGTTAAATCCGTTTCCAGCGTGGATACAAAACTGCCGTCATCTTTCAACACCAGCTTACCAATCGACTGCAACTTGGTCCCGGTCTGGGTGATCAGAATCTCTTTCCCATCCAGATTCTTTTCATAACGGGCTGCATACTTCTCATGAGAATGACCGTCAATTAGAGCATCCAACCCGCGGGTATTGCGTACAATCGCCGGACTGGCCCAGCGGGGAATGGAACCGTCCATGCCCAGATGACCTACTATAAAAACATATTCCGCGCCCTCTTTACGAACCGTATCAATCGTCTTCTGTACCTGCTTGTATAACTTCTCTCCGGTTTCATCTTCAAAGAAACCGTAAATAAAGTTACCCGTTTCATCCTGGAAGAATTTAGGGGTGGAAGTGTTCAGAGTCTGAGGCGTGGTCACACCAATAAAGCCCAAACTTTTTCCTCCGATTTTAATAATCTTATAGGGGAACAGCGGCAGCTTGTTGGTACGCAGATCAATAAAATTGCAGGAATGGTATTTGGATTTCTGCATTTTGGCCAATTTAAAGAACTGTTCCATTCCATAATCAAATTCATGGTTACCCGGAATCAGGAAATCATATTTTACGGCATTCATGATACGTACTACCGATTCTCCCTGTGAAAGCTTGCCGATAGGCGCTCCCTGCACACAGTCGCCGGCATCTACCAGCAATACCTTGTATCCGGCCTTCTTTAAATCTTTTTTGTACTGGGCCAGACGGGGAAACCCTACATTGTCCAATACCCCGCAATGAATGTCGTTGGTATGCAGGATCACAATATCTTCTGCCAGAACCATACAGGGCATAGAAAGCATGAACAGCAAAAGCAAAAGAAGCATAAGAGTTCGACGTACGTAGCTAATCATAATGACCTCCTTGTTAAATAGAATGTTGACATATCTTTTGGTCTACTGTTTATATTTTACCCTATTTCTCATAATTAATGAAGGAATTTTTTCCTCTCCCTTGTATGTTCCTTTTACCAAATGTCACCAAAATGGTCACCATTTCTATTTTATCGGAATAAAAAAGCGGCTCCCAATCTCTTGGAAACCGCTTGTTTACTATGGAGCCACTTATAGGATTTGAACCTACGACCCTCTCATTACGAATGAGATGCTCTGCCAGCTGAGCTAAAGTGGCAACTATGGTAGTACTTTATTATTATCCACATTTTTCGGTCATTCGTCAAGTACTATTTTTTAATCTTCCCTGATCCACTTTTTCAGCAACGATGATGCATAATTTCCCAATGCTTCGTACGTTTCAGCTTTAGGGTGAACACCGTCCCAGATAAACCACTCCATACGGTGTTTCTTCGTAAAAAACATTGGCTCAAAGTCAAGAAGATAACATTTGTTTTCAAATTCATTTTTCATTGCTTCACGCATGCGTTCAATGATGTGATTCAGTTCTTCCGCACCACACAGCCAGGGCAGAACCAGACAGAACGCTGCGTTTTGTTCATCACAAAACTGTTTTGCCTGTCGGATCTGTTCAATGGAAAAGGTAAGTGGGCAGCCCTGGATAATATCGTTCATGCCCCCTTCAAAAAGAATATGTGTTACCTCTTTTGGCAGAGGTCGGCAAATCAGACGGTCTTTGATATCATCACAGCATTCACCGCAGATACCGTGGTTCAGCATGCGGATGCCAGTGTTTTTTTGCACCTGCGCCACCCAGCTGTTTTCCTGATAAAAGGGAAAGCCTTCAATTAATGAATCTCCAAAACAGGCAATGGTATTCATATTATTTCTCCAAAACATTTCACGCAAAACATAAAGCAAACTCAGTAATTACAAATTTATTCTTCCAAATTCCCCAAATACCATTTTACAAACTGGTTGGCAATGCGTCCGTTCCGTCCGGAATGTTCCATCTCCCATCGGATGCCCTCAAGACGTAGCTCTTCTTTGGAAAGCTGTACGCCAGCTTTACGCAGTTCATGATCAATAATCTGCAGGTATTCGTCCTGGCTGGGAGCCGAATAATGCAGAATCAAACCGAAACGGTCGGAAAGGGAAATACTTTCGTTAGCACTGTCCTGCCGGTACACCTCTGCTTCCATCGCATCGCTCCGATCACTCCAGGTTTCCTTCAGCAGATGACGGCGATTCGAGGTAGCGTAAATCAGAACGTTGTCCGGCTGGGCCGTAACACTGCCGTCAATAACTGATTTCAGGTATTTGTAACTGGACTCCCCTTCATCAAAGGAAAGGTCATCAAAAAACAGAATGAATTTTTTGCTTCGAATCTCATTCAGCTTTTCCAATACAGGCGCAACCATATCCAGCTGATCCCGGCCAATCTGAATCAGCCGCAGACCATCGGCGGCAAACATGCCTGCCAGTGCTTTTACCCCGGTAGACTTCCCGGTTCCCCGGGCACCGGTCAGCAGCACATTATTGGCAGGCCTGCCTTCCATAAAGTTCCGCGTATTCGTCAGCAGCTTTGTTTTCTGGTCTTCGTACCCTAACAGGTCCTCCCATTTAAAGACCGGGAAATCCGCGATTCCAATCAGTTTTCCACCTGTACCGATACGGAAAGCTGTGTAACGGGCCAGCATGCCACTGCCCCATTTTCTGTAATAAGCCAGCAAGGTCCGGGCCGCCCCGGCTACTGTCTTTGCCCGGGCTATTTTTTTCTGCAAATTGGTTTCAAACTTATTGTCAGTCTCTACAGCCGGGCAATATGTATCCAGAAATGCAAGCCCGGTAAAGTCATCGTTTTTAGCCGAAAGATATGGCAACAACAGCTGCATATCCCGGACCATGACCTGCATCAGCCCTTTTCCGTAAGAGCCGGCCGCTTCGATGGTATCCGCCGCCGTGTTGTTGCCTTCCGCCAGGCAATGAATGATATAGGCCGACAAAATATTACCGGAAAGCCCCAGTATTTCCGCTTTTTTTACCAATAATGCCGCCAGTTCACTGCGAAGCACCTGTATTTCCGTGTTCCGGTCTTCTTCACCGGCAGCTGCAATGTCCTGTTCTTTTAACTGAATGGCAACCAGTTTCTGTATCACTGCATCTTCTAACAGATTCCGGCACAGCATCAATTTTCTCAAGTCGGGATATCCCATAACTGCACAACCCCTCATTTCTTAATAACAGAAACTGCTGATCCGGCAACCTTCTGCCAAAATGTTCAACAGTATGTTTACACAATAAATACGAAAGTACCGGCAGTCCCAAAATAATATGCACAGATAGCCGGTACTTTATTTTACTATATTTTATTTCTTCAGGCAATGCCGGTCATCAGGCAAATGCAAGGTGACCGGTTCATTCCCAAACCAATTAGTCAGTCAATCGTGTCCTGCAGGATCATCTGATCCAGATGTCTGCCCCCGGGCACCATTGGGAACACGTTCTCATCGTTTGGAATCGCCACGTCAACCAGCACAGATTCACTGCTTTCCAACGCCGCTTTTACAACGCTTTCCAGCTTTTTGGGATCGCTGACCTTCATGCCTTCCACACCCATAGCCTTGCCCATGGCTGGGAAATCTACCAGGTCTTTCACTATAGACTGGCTTTCACGCCCTCCGAAGAACAAGCGCTGCCACTGGTTCACCATGCCCAGCACGTTATTGTGGAGTACGAAAACCTTTACGGGAATGCCATAGCGGTGCAACGTGGCAAATTCCTGGCAACACATCATGATGCTGCCATCGCCGGTAAACAGGATAACCTGTTTATCCGGGCAGCCCAGCTTGGCACCCATAGCCGCCGGCAAACCGAAGCCCATGGTTCCCAGACCGCCGCTAGATAGGAAATGGCGGGGCAGGTCCACATCGTAGAATTGGGCCGTCCACATTTGATGCTGCCCTACGTCGGTTACTACCACAGCATCTGTGTCCGCATGTTTCATGATGGTTTTGTATAACAGTTCCGGCGTGATTTTAGCCTTCAGTTTACGGGAAACAAACGGATGATCTGCTTTAATTTTCAGCATGGCTTCACGCCAGGGTGCAAACTGTTTTTTCAGGCTCGCACCACTTTTCTTAATTTTCTTCAAAAACAGTGGCATGGACCAGCGCAAATCGCCGATTACGGGAATGTCTGCATGAACAATCTTGTCAATTTCGACATTATCCACCTCAAATTGGATAACCGTAACATTTTTGGCAAATTTTTCCACATCACCGGTGACACGGTCGCTAAACCGGGCACCGACGGCCATGATCAAGTCGCACCGGGTTATACACATGTTGGAAGCAAACGACCCGTGCATGCCCACCATTCCAAGATGCGCATCATAAAAATCCGATACTGCGCCTTTTCCCATGAGTGTCGTTACAACCGGTACACCGGTAGCTTTCACAATCTGGCGGACAAATTCTGCCGTATCGGAAGAAATGACGCCGCCACCTGTCATCAGTACCGGCTTCTTTGCTTCTTTAAACGCAGCAACCGCCTTGTCGATGTCAGCTTCATTACCGGTAAAATCCGCTCTGTAGCCCCGCAGATGGACTTCCGCCGGATATACATAGTCGATTTCCGCACGAAAAACGTCTGTCGCAATATCAATGAGTACCGGACCCGGCCGTCCGGTCGTAGCAATCATGAATGCTTCTTTAATAACGCGAGGCAAGTCTTCAATCTTTTTTACCAGATAATTGTGTTTGGTAATCGGCGTTGTAATACCGGTGATATCTGCTTCCTGGAAAGAGTCCCTTCCGATTGCCCTGGTAGCCACCTGGGCACTGAAAACAACTAACGGAATCGAGTCCATGTATGCAGTTGCAATACCTGTAACCATGTTACATACACCAGGTCCGGATGTCGCGAAACATACGCCGGGACGCCCCGTAGCACGGGCATATCCGTCTGCCGCGTGCACAGCACCCTGCTCATGGCCTGGCAGGATATGCCGGGGATATTCCGCTTTATACATTTCATCATACAAAGGCAGGATTACGCCACCGGGGTATCCAAACACCACATCCACGTTTTCTTTTTTCAAGCTTTCAATTACAACTTGCGCGCCATTCAGTTTCATCGAGCTTTACCTTCTCATTCTCTCAGGATTAAACCGCCGGAGGCACACTCCGGCAACAGGTTCATTGTTCAGTAAGGGTATGCATAGAGGCTCATTGCCGCGCCTCTATGCTGCGTTACTGTTATACTTATTTTTTCGGAGCAGATTTCTTGGTCGGCGCTTTTTTAGCCGTGGACTTTTTGGCAGGAGCAGGCGCTGCCGCTTTGGGAGCCTGCAGCCAGCTCATCATGCTGCGCAGTTTTTTACCAACTTCTTCCAACTGGGTTTCTGCATGGATGCGGCGCTCTGCCAGGAAATGCGCACGGCCGGCGGACCGGTTTTCCAGCAGCCAGTCTTTAGCAAACGTACCGTCCTGAATTTCCTTCAGCGCTTTCTTCATCGCCGCGCGGGTCTCATCGGTAACGATCTTTTTGCCGGTATGGTAATCGCCGTATTCCGCTGTATCACTGATGGAGTGACGCATTTTGGCCATGCCGCCTTCATACATCAGGTCAACGATCAGTTTCATTTCATGGAAGCATTCAAAGTACGCGATTTCCGGCTGATAGCCTGCTTCAACCAGCGTATTGAAACCGGATTCCATCAAAGCGGTCACGCCGCCGCACAGTACGCACTGTTCGCCGAACAGGTCGGTTTCAGTTTCTTCTTTGAAGGTAGTCTCGATAACGCCTGCGCGGGTACCGCCGATGCCGCGAGCATACGCCAGTGCCAGGTCAAAGCATTTGCCGGATGCGTCCTGATATACCGCAAATACGTCGGGAACGCCGGAGCCTTCCGTAAATACGCGGCGTACCAGATGGCCGGGGCCCTTCGGGGCAACCATAAATACGTCTACATCAGCAGCCGGGATAATCTGTTGGAAATGGATATTAAAGCCATGGGCAAAAGCCAGTGCGCTGCCAGATTTCAGGTTTGGCGCGATTTCGTTCTTATAAACGTCAGCCTGTTTTTCGTCCGGAATCAGGATCATGGTTATGTCCGCCCATTTTACAGCTTCGCCTACCGTCATTACTTTTAAGCCGGCAGCTTCCGCTTTTGCTGCAGATTTGGATCCTTTGTACAGACCAACCGCGACTTCCAGACCACTGTCACGAAGGTTCAGCGCATGGGCATGACCCTGGCTTCCGTAACCGACGATTGCAACCTTCTTGCCTTTGATAACGTCCCAGTTTACATCCTGATCGTAATACACTTTTGCCATGATAAATCTCTCCTTTTTTTAATAAAATAAATAATTTGAATAAAGAACTCACGAAAATAAATTATGTATTCTGCGCCCCGGACCAGACCGGAAACGTGGATACCTACATCTTCTTTACCGCGTTGGAACCACGGGACAGGGAAATTTGGCCGGTGCGGGCCATCTCGATAATTTCATATTCCTTCAGCATCTGCAACAGCGCCTCTATGTGGTCTTCCCTGCCGGTGACCCGCATGACCACAGCTCCCGGATTGACGTCCACGATTTTTGCGTGGAACAGGTCCGCCAGGTTGGCAATATCAGACAGTTCCTGTGTGGAACCCACTTTGACCTTGATCATGGCCAGTTCATAGCTGATGAACGGCGCCTCATCCAGATTTACGACCTTTATTACATCAATCAGCCGGGCCAGCTGCAGGATCGCCTGGTTCAGTGCCCGCTGGTCTTCTACGGACACGACGATGTTAATACGCGTCACGTCCGGCTCTTCCGTATACCCTGCATTGATGTACTCAATGTTGATGGCCCTCCGGCTGATCAGACCGGCCACATGTGTCAGAACGCCCGGTTTATTATCGCACAGAATCGCCAAATGCTGCTTCATCATTTTGTTTTCCCCCTGTATGCCTGAAATTATCTTTACGCTGTTTTACTGGAAAAAACAGTATCTGAAGGTGCGGATTCATACCTCTGAACATCTTTCGTTTCGTATTATAAAAACGGAAGCCGCTCACCATATAAAAAACCGTCCCCCATAAAGTGAGGGACGGAAACAATCCGCGGTACCACCCTGATTCCCGTAAGTTTTACGGACACTTTGCTACGTACTAACATACGCGTTTCCTGTAACGTGGAAAAAACGCAGGCGCTTAATGCGGATTCAGCGCCGGTCTTCCGGGAGGATCTTCCTCTGCCCGCCGTCACCGGTTTTCACCATCCACCGGCTCTCTGGGACCTGCCGCAGCAGAATACTCTTTCCCTTCATAAGATGTACCTAATTTAAAATTACGTTATGTAGATTATAAAAAAAGAAATTTTTTTTGTCAAACAAAAACAACGCAAATAATATTTTTTGGAGAAAAAAATTATCAGATTTTTGAAAAATGTAACAACTGATACAAAAAAAGCCGTGCAGCATTTGTCACGGCTTTTTTCATTCCGGTACGATTCTTTCCAATCGGATCGTCAATGTTTCCTATCAGGCCTGCAATTTTTTCTACCGGTTCAGTTTCTCAAACAGGCTGATAAAATACCGGTACGCGAAAAAAAGAAAAATGGAACCGGCTACCCAGGCCACTGGGCTGGCATAACAAACACCCCGATATCCCCAGTCCACAGCCAGGAACTTGGCCACACCGGTCCGCATACCCAGCTCGATCAGGGAAGAAGCCAGTGGCACCATACCCACGCCCATACCCTGCACGGCACTGCGGTAGATAAACATCTGACTCAGGAAAAAGTAGAACGGCACAGAACAGTTCAGATACAGCAGTGCGTCCTTGACCACGTCAGGATTCCCTTCTTCAATGAAGATACCGATTATATTTTCACTGAAAAAGAAAATGAGGATACCTGCAACGAAGGCAAAGGCCATGGCAATGATGGAACATTTTGTAACCGCGTCACGGATCCGCTGAAACTGTTTGGCCCCGTAATTCTGGGCGCTGAAGGCCGCCATGGCGATACCGAAGGAAGCCATGGGCTGCAGTGCCAGCTGCTCCACCCGGATGGCCGCCGTAAAACCGGCAATAGTATTGGGGCCAAAGGAATTGGTGATGGACTGGATCAGAAGGATGCCGATGCCCAGAATAGAAAACTGCCCCGCCATGGGCAAACCAATCTTCAGGTGCGCCAGGGCAAAATCTCTGTCCCATTTCCAGTCAACTTTTTTTAAACGCAAAATGGGAAAATGCTTCCACATGTAAATGACACAGAGAAACGCCGAGATGCCCTGGGCCATAACCAGCGCATAAGCGGAACCGGGCACACCCATACCGAATTTCAAAATAAACAGCAGGGCCAGCCCCACATTGATAATAGTTGCAAAAATCAGAAAGGCCACCGGTGTTTTGCTGTCCCCCAGAGCACGCAGCACAGCCGAAAAAAAGTTGTAGGCCATCATGGCCCACAGACCTTCTGCCACGATCAGAATATAACTGCGTGTGTCTTCGTACAAAATCTCCGGCAAGTTCATCAGGGCCAGCAACGGATCGATAACGATGAACATGGTCACGGCCAGGAAAATGACCGCGATGATGCTGAGCATCAGACTCATGGCCACGCTGCGCCGCATTTTCTCCAGATCCTCTGCACCGAAGAACTGACCTGTCAGCACGGTGAACCCGTTGGACATACCCATAGTGATCATCACCAGCAGCATAAAAATCGGAGCCGCCGCACCGACAGAAGCCAGCGCGTTGACACCGATGGTACGTCCTACAATAATAATATCCGAAATGCTGTACATCTGCTGAAAAATATTGCCGATGATCAACGGCACCATAAACGTCAGCAGCAGTTTCAGGGAATTCCCTGAAGTCATACTCTTTTGCATAAAACTACCTGTATGGTTTGTTACCCAGTACTTTATGAAACGCCAGCTCATCCCCACGCCTGTCTGTGCGGCAGAAAATTCGCGGCGTTACCTTCACTTCACCGTATCAAGAACCATTTTTCTTTCTTTAAAATACACCGGTT
Organism: Succiniclasticum sp.; assembly: GCF_056977735.1. Lineage (NCBI taxonomy): Bacteria > Bacillati > Bacillota > Negativicutes > Acidaminococcales > Acidaminococcaceae > Succiniclasticum > Succiniclasticum sp. The sequence goes on along the minus strand of NZ_DBMCWA010000014.1, from coordinate 30,297 downwards.
GCAGCTCCGCTTCTTTCGCCATGGCGACCGCTACAGCCAAACGTCGGCCGATGTGATCCGTGTAATGGGCGTCACTGCCCAAGGTGCAGTATTTGCCACCCAGTTCTTTGTAGCGTTTGTATAAAGGTAGCAACGATTGAATCGCCGTTTCAGAATCCAGCCGACGGGTATTGATCTCGATTGGTTTATTTTTTTCTATTAAAATTCTAAAAAGCCGATCCCACTCCTGCTGATTTTGTTTCACGTGAAACTCTTTGTCTTCGTACGGCCAGTAACGGCAGATGTAATCGATGTGACCGAAGGAATCAAAATTGTTGTGATTTTCCGCGCAACGGATGCTGTCCCGGAGGAAATCGTGCATGGTTTCTTCTTTGGACAGTCCGTTGTACGTTGTTGCTTCGTACAAATCCAGCCGGTTCATCATATGGATGGAACCGATCACAAAATCAAAGGGGTACCCTTCCGCAACCTTGTCTTCTTTTTCCGCCAGATGAGGCTGCATCCCCACCTCAATACCCAGCAACACGTTATCGCTGCGCAAAGGCAGGTTCTGTTTAAAATACGCGTCCCGGTCGAAGAGGAACTGCTCTGGGTTGGTGGGATATTCATAATCCCAATGCTCTGTCAGAATCATCCCGATGCCCAGCTTCGCGGCCGTGTCTGCCGCCTGCCGTAACGTCATTTTTGAATCACAGGAAAACTCACAGTGATTGTGTGTGTCAAACATGTTCTTCTTCCTTATGAATTTACTCTATAATAATGCCGATCCCGATATAGCAAAACAATAGCCGGCAGATTGCTTCTGTAAGCGCAAACGCCGAATCTTTTCATTACATTCGCCAGGTTTACACATTAAACCTGAATTCCACCACGTCCCCGTCCTGCATCACATAATCCTTGCCTTCCAGACGAATCAGGCCTTTTTCCCGGGCAGCCACTTTGCTGCCGCATTTTACCAAGTCGTCATAGGAAACAATTTCCGCTTTGATAAATCCTTTTTCAAAATCCGTATGGATTTTTCCCGCTGCCTGAGGCGCTTTTGTACCGATGTTGATGGTCCAGGCCCGGCTTTCGATTTCACCGGCAGTGAGATAAGTCTGCAGGCCCAGCAGTTTGAAGCCCGCTTTTATGAGACGGTTCAGGCCGGCTTCCGTCAGCCCTTCCATTTCCAGATATTCCTTTGCTTCTTCTTCCGGCAGTTCCGCGATTTCCGCTTCAACTTTGGCAGAAATCACAACCACTTCCGCATGTTCCTGGGCCGCGAATTCCTGCACCGCTTTCACATGGGGGTTGCCGCTGGCATCCGCCGCTTCGCTTTCCGCCACGTTGCAAACATAGATGATGGGCTTACGGGTGAGCAGATGCAAATCATACAGCATGGCCTCTTCTTCCGGCGTAAACTCCATGCGGCGGGCGGGAACGATATCCTCCAGCCCTTTGGCGATGCGCTCCAACAATTCCTGCTCCGCTACAGCCTTTTTGTCATGGGCTTTCAGCAGCTTTTCCACTTTTTTCATCCGGTTATTGACGGTATCAATATCCGCCAGGCACAATTCCGTGTCAATGATCTGGATATCCCGCACCGGATCAACGCTGCCTTCCACGTGAGTCACATTTTCATCTTCAAAACAGCGTACCACCTCGGCGATGGCGTCCGTGTTACGGATATGGCTGAGGAACTGGTTGCCCAGGCCTTCGCCCTTGGACGCACCCTTCACCAGCCCGGCAATATCCACAAAGTGCATGATGGCCGGCGTGATTTTTCGGGAATTGAACATCTTTGCCAGCACATCCAGCCGTTCATCCGGAACCGCAACCACACCTTCGTTGGGCTCAATAGTGCAGAAGGGATAATTAGCCGCTTCCGCCCCGGCCTTGGTGATTGCATTAAATAATGTACTTTTACCCACGTTGGGAAGCCCCACGATACCTACATCCAAATTCGTGCTCACAGTTTATTCTCCTTTATCGTACTGCATTATGGTATTACAGAATGTAATCTAATTATAAATGACATATAATTATATCATAAGAGCATGCAGCTTGCAAAAAGAAACGGGGGCACGGCTGCACGACCAGCAACAGACAGGAAATTCTTATTTAAGTTTAAGGTGTTATATGATTCCTATCTGTACTTTTCCAACGTTGCATAATGCTTTTGAAATTCTGCCATAAGATCCGGCCAGGCATCCCCAACCATACCAGCATTACACAAAAGCAAGAAACAAACAAAGACAATTACATTACGTACCATTTTCAATCCACCTCACCACGCTTCAGTAAACACTGCATCATTGAATCATCATAAAAAGCCGGATGCGTAAAACACGCACCCGGCAATTCAAAACGATACGGTAACCAAATTACTTCGCCATCGTGTCAGTCCGTCACATACGTGCAGACCTTTCCTGGATTTAACAGTCCCTTCGGATCAAATACAGCCTTAATGCCCTGCATCAGTCCCATCACGTCACTTCCAACATAGTCCTCCAAACGTTTGACGGAAACAGCTCCGATGCCGTGTTCCCCGGAGATCAGGGCGTTCATTCCTTTGCCCCGGGCATAAATCAGATCCAGGAACTTATCGGACCGGGTGCGGAATTCCTGTTCCTCCATGCCGTTCGCACAGAGTTTGATATGGATGTTGCCGTCCCCGGCATGTCCGTAGGTATTAATATCCAGACCTACCTCGCCCGCCAGGCTCTGTGCATATTCCACAATCTCCGCGATGTAGCTGATGGGAACCACGATGTCACACTCCTCCACCTTGTCATAGGTTTCAAGGATTGCCTCCGGCACTGCCCGGCGCATATCCCAGGCAGCTTTCATCGCATTGGCATTATCAAACACAAGCACATCCAGCGCACCGCCTTCCAGCATAACTTCGGCGGCTGCCTCCATGGTCTCTTCCATCTCCTCTTCCCGGCGGCAGTCAAAGCTGGTCAGAAGGTATGCTCCCACGTCGACTCCCTCACTCTTGGCAGGATAGACCACCTTTTCCGTAAATTTCTCCGCCCGTTCTACATTGGACCGGGGCATAAATTCCAGAGACTGGGGATCCAGCCCGGAGTGCTTGACCGCAGGTACGCAACGGATACAGGCCGCCAGATCCTCGAACATTCCCAGAAGGGAGACAGTGAATTTTGGCTGGGGGATAAACTTCAGTCCCAGTTCCGTGATGATTCCCAAGGTTCCCTCAGAACCAACCATCAGATGCATGAGAGAATACCCGGAACTGTTTTTGCTGGGTTCACCGCCCAGTTTCACCACACGGCCATCGGGAAGCACCACCGTCATGGTACGAACATATTCACGGGTACAGCCGTATTTCACAGCCCGCATCCCACCGGCGTTAGTGGCCACGTTTCCACCCACCGCAGCGAACCGTTGGCCGGGGTCGGGCGGATAAAACATACCGCGCTCCGTACAGGCAGTGGCCAGGTCAGCCAACAGGACGCCAGCTTCAATGTGAACCAGACTATTCTCCATATCCCAGCGCAGAATATGGTTCATCTTGGTCAGATCAATGACCACACCACCGCAGATGGGCGCGCAGCCGCCGCTGAGCCCGGTTCCGGCCCCGCGGGGAATGATGGGGATGTTGTTCTCGTACAGAATTTTGCAGGCTTTGGAAACCTCCTCCGTAGACCGCGCCAGAACTACAGCGTCCGGCATGCGAAACCCGGCGGACACCATCTCATCGTGGGCATAATCCTCGGTGAGTGCGTCTCCGGCCAGAACACTTTCGGGGAGCGCAGCGGTGAGTTGTGCAAGTACTTCAGGGGTCAGGGATTGAAAAGTCATCACGTCCTCCTAATCAAACAATTATCATTTACGCTTAAAGATGTAATAATATACTTTTACTCAAATTTCATAGTAATAACCATCTTAAAATCATTCTTATTTTATCATAATCTAATTCTATTACGCAACAAACTTCTAAAAAATATAACACATACAGAAAACCCCGCCGGAACCCGTCTGCCACTGCCTGTCCCGCCTGGAGGGATGAAAGGCTTCCCTTGAACGAATCCATAGCTATGACTGTTTTCATCCTGATTCCCCTCGTTTCAGAACCATAAACATGTTATATATAAATAATTATACTACATTATTAACGTAAAACAAAAAATCCGGATTAAGGAGATTATCCCCCCTAAGCCGGATAGTTGCATTTCATTTGATTCATCCAGTGCTGCCGCTATCATGCCTATATTAATTATTCTCCTAACTGATTAAGCGCTTCTTTATCAGTGATTTCTTTATTCCAATCCTCCATATCAATCGTACAAATTTCCAACTATTTTGCAACGAAAATATGAAAACGCATGTTAAAGTGAGCAGAGAAATGCTTCGTTCACAATCTTGGAAAAAGCAAAACTAAATAAATAAACAGAAAACCCCATCAGCTAACAATACTGATGGGGTCTGTATTTAAGACACTATCTTTACAAAAAGTGTCGAGGGTTCTAATGGTGGAGATGAAGAGGATCGAACTCTCGACCTTACGGATGCGAACCGTACGCTCTCCCAGCTGAGCTACATCCCCACAAAAAAGATTACGGTACTATATTACGCCAACTCGATGAAAAAAGCAAGAGGAAATTCAGATTCTTTTTAATTTTTCTTAAGGAGTCGCTGCTTAAATAAGCTTGTGTGCCGGCCGAAGTTTTTTGAGACTGACAAAGAGATGGTCCGACGGCGCAGTCAGTCACAAAAAGCTTCGGCCGGTATGCAGACAATTAATCAATGTTTCCTTTTTTATTTTATAAGGACAGACAACAGCAGCAAAATGACTGGCTGGTGTAACAGGTAAATCAGAAGAGAGCGCCGCCCCGGTTTTTCAAAAACGGAAATTCCTTTTGCAAAAAATGCGGGCAACGTTATTGTGGCCACTGCGTTTTTTCCTGACAATTCATTTTCTTCTTCCGTGCAACGGCATAAAAAGTATCCTGCCAGGAATAAAAAGTACCATGGAATTAAAGAAAAATAATCCGCAGAGAAAAAATTTTTGTCCTGAAAACCCAGAAAAGTCGCCAGCATCCCCTGCTTGTACCAGGCTTCCGGCAATCTGTACAGGACAATATTCTCAAATCCCAGCGTTTCTTCATTAATATTACGCAGCAGGAAAAAGAGCAGACTTGCCAGCAACAGGCCGGTCTTGCCGGAACAGTTACGCAGTAACGGCATGAGCGCTGTTGTCAACAGCATGGCACAGCCCAGGAAAAAAAGCACGCCGAAAATAATCGGGCTTTCCGGGGTAAACAGAAAGGTGGAAACAGTGACAAGAACACCGGCCGCCAGTAGTATCAGTCCCCGTTTACAGGATGCAAACCCAGACGAATCTTCTTTTTTCAGTCCCATACAGAACCCGCTGATCAGGATAAATGCCCAGCAGATGCTCTGCTGCCAGACATGCCCTGCCGTTCCCTGAAACCAGGGCCAGTCAAAATGGTAAAGATTCACCAAATCCCAACAGGCGTGGAATACTATCATACTCACTACGGAGATGCCCCGCAGTGTATCTAATAACCGATAACGCATTGAAAAACTCCCGTGTTCCGAAACGCTTTGATATCATTGCTTTTTTCATTATATCATACTCCGGCGAAACAAAGTTAAACAAAAAACGACAGCGCCTTCCGCAGAAACGCTGTCGTTCTGATTTACAATTTTTTATTTTGCCATCATCCGCGCGATCTGCTGAGCCAGCGCAGCCGGATCGTCCGGAATCATGCCGTCCAGCAGCAGAGCCTGGTCAAAGAGCAGGGCGCAGAAATCTTTAAAGTCCTGACTGTCCTTGCCCTGATCGTGGGCTTCCTGTAATTTGGCAAACAGCTTATGTTTCGGGTTCAGTTCCAAAATACGCTGGGCCTTGAACATGGGCGCGTTGGCCATGGCAAAGGCCTGCTCCATGGCGAAGCTGGGACCGTATTCCCCGGCCACCAGGCAGACGGCGCTGTCCTTCAGCCGGTTGGTCAGCTTCACTTCGTTGACTTTTTCTCCCAGCACTTCCTTGAAATCTTTCAGCAGGGTCTCATTGTCTTTGGCGATATCTTCCGTTTCCTTCTTGCTGGTTTCGCTTTCCACATCGCCCAGGTCCAAATCGCCCCGGCTCAGGGACTGGAACTTTTTGCCTGCGTATTCCTGCAGCGCTTCCAGGCAGAACTCGTCCACCGGATCCAGCAGGAACATGACTTCAAATCCTTTGTCCTTCACCGCTTCCATCTGGGGCAGGTGTTCAATGGCTTCTTTATCTTTGCCGGTTGCGTAGTAAATGGCCTTCTGGCTTTCCGGCATCCGGTCAGTATATTCTTTCAGGGTGCAGAGCTTGCCTTCCTTGCTGGTCATGAACAGCAGCAGGTCCGCCAGCTTATCTTTCTTGCTGTCCGGATCGTACACACTGTTATACACGCCGGCCTTTAAGGAACGGCCGTACTCGTTCCAGAACTTTTCATATTTTTCCCGTTCTTTGGCCAGCATATCCGCCAACTGTTTCAGGATATTTTTCTCCAGGTTGCGGCCAATCACTTTGATGGTATGATTCTGCTGCAGCAGTTCCCGGGAAATATTCAGGGACAGGTCCGGGGAATCTACCAGACCTTTTACAAAACGCAGGTAATCCGGCAGCAGGTCTTTACATTTTTCCATAATAAATACGGAACGGGAGAAGAGTTGCAGGCCCGGTTCATATTCCTGGAAATACAGGTTGGCCGGCGCCTTGCCCGGAATATACAGCAGCGCGGTGTATTCCACGGTGCCCTCTGCACGGGTGTGGTAGTACCACATGGGGTCTTCCCACTCGTGGAATTGATGCTTGAAAAATTCATTGTACTCTTCCGTTTTAATGGAACTCTTGTTCCGTTTCCACAGGGGAGTCTGGGAGTTCAGGGTCTTGTCTTCTGTTTTTTTAACCGGCGGCAGCTTGTCGTCGATATCGCCCTTGTCGTTGCGGGCCGGTTCCTCCGTAGTTTCTTCCATTTTAACAGGATAGCGGATGTAATCGGAATATTTTTTCACCAGGCTTTCCAACGTCCAGTAGCTGGTCATATCCTGCTCCGCGCCTTCGCCGGCATAGGCTTCGCCCAGCTGCAGAGTGATGCTGGTACCGTGTTTTTCCACCTCGCAGGGTTCGATAGTGTACGTGCCGTCAGCGGCGGATTCCCACTTCCAGCCTTCCTTTTCCCCGGCCTTGCGGGTCACCAGCGTTACTTTGTCGGAAACCATGAACGCAGAATAGAAACCTACGCCAAACTGACCGATCAGATCTTTCGTCGTGTTATCAGTCTTGGCGTCTTTACCGGCTTCTTCTTCAACCTTTTTGGCAATCTTGTTGGCTTCTTCCAGCTTGGCCAGGAATTCTTTGGTACCGGACTGGGCAATCGTTCCGATGTTTTTGATCACTTCTTCTTTCGTCATACCGATGCCGTTATCGGTGATGGTCAGGGTCTTTGCTTTTTCATCCGGGGTCAGACGGATTACAAACTCACTGTCCCCTTCCAGCAGTTCGCTGTTGGTAAGGGACGCAAACCGCAGCTTGTCAATGGCGTCGCTGGCGTTGGAAATCAGCTCGCGCAGAAAAATCTCGTGATTCGTGTAAATGGAATTGATCATTAAATTCAACAGCTGTTTGGTCTCTGCCTGAAACTCAAACTTTTCTTTTTCCATGGTAAAACACTCCTTTTATATACATGATTCTGTAAACAAATGGTTTTGCGATGTATCTGAAGAATATCTCTTAACAATATCTGCAAATATTTCATCGCACGGGCTTTAGCACTCTTTTTATCAGAGTGCCAGCCAGCATACATATAATACCACGCTTGCAAAGAAAAGTCAAAAAGTCAACGACAATTTCACAAAAATTTCCTGACAAAACCATTTCTTTACAATATATCAATCAATTCCCCTGCCAGCGCTTTGTTAATACTGCGAACGGCACAGAATTTCCCGCACATGCTGCAGGTATCGCTGTGATCGTCTTCCGGAGCGCGGCTGGCCCGGACAGCTTTGGCGGTCTCCGGATCAATGGCTTCTTTCCACTGTGCTTCCCAGTCCAGTTTACGGCGGGCATCTGCCATCCGGTCGTCCTGCTCCCGTGCGTGGGGGATGCCTTTGGCAATATCTGCCGCATGGGCCGCAATCTTACTTGCGATGATACCCTGTTTTACGTCTTCCACATTAGGCAGGGCAAGATGTTCCGCCGGCGTCACATAGCATAAAAACGCAGCCCCTGACATAGCGGCCACCGCGCCGCCGATGGCGGCCGTGATATGGTCATACCCCGGTGCGATATCCGTGACCAGCGGTCCCAACACATAAAAGGGCGCGCCCTTGCAGATGGTCTGCTGTACTTTCATGTTGGCCGCGATCTGGTCCAGGGGCACATGGCCCGGCCCTTCCACCATTACCTGCACATCCTTTTCCCAAGCCCGCTGGGTCAGTTCGCCCAGCCGCACCAGTTCCTCAATCTGGCATTGGTCGGTGGCATCCGCCAGGCAGCCCGGACGGCAGGCGTCCCCCAGGCTGATGGTCACATCGTGTTCCCGGCAGATGTCCAGAATTTCATCATAATATTCATAGAAAGGATTTTCCTCGCCCGTCATACTCATCCAGGCAAAGACCAGGCTGCCGCCCCGGCTCACTAAATTCATTTTACGTTTGCCGGCCCGGATCTGCTCAATGGTCTTCCGGGTGATGCCGCAGTGCAGGGTTACGAAATCCACGCCGTCCTCTGCATGGAGGCGCACTACGTCAACAAAATCTTTTGCTGTCAACGTATTTAAGTCTCTCTGGTAATGAATGACCGCATCGTACACCGGCACCGTACCGATCATGGCGGGACATTCCCGGCACAGTTTCTGCCGGAAAGGCTGGGTATTGCCATGGCTGGACAGGTCCATGATGGCTTCCGCCCCCATGTTCACGGCGCTCATCACCTTTTTCATTTCAATATCGTAATCCTTGCAGTCGCGGCTGACGCCCAGGTTCACATTGATCTTGGTCTTCAGCATACTGCCGATGCCGTTGGGGTCAAGACTTTTATGCAGCGGGTTGGCCGGGATAACGATCGTTCCGTTTGCCACCCTCTCCCGGATAAATTCCACGGAACGGTCTTCCTTCGCAGCTACCTTTTCCATTTCCGGCGTGATGATGTTTTTCCGCGCTGCTTCCATTTGGGTGTAATAAGATTTTTCCATATTATTTTTCCCCTTTTGCAAAAACGTTTTTGCGTAATTATTTTCTAATCAGATATTTTTCGTAACTTTTTTCCTGTACGCTACAGATTGTAAAAAAATTTTACTGTTGACTTTAATAAAATTTCACGTGAAACAAAATGCAGGCAGTGCCTTTACGGATACTGCCTGCTAAACATTGTTGCAAACTTTTTTGCAAATCTTTTTCTGACATTCCTACGTTGGCATTATCCAAATCAGGTTCCGGGTCGAGCCCCTGGGCTCCTCTCAGCAAATCGCTCCCCGTGTCACAGTAATATAAAATTGTTAATATTCATCTGTCTGCTTACAGTTCAGCAAAACTATCCTGTACGACGACATCTGAAAAGTCCGCTGCTAGAAGCTGCCTCCGCCGCCGCCGTGGCCGCCGGTGCCTCCGCTGCTGCTGCCTCCACTACTATTGTTGGATTTGGCTTTTGGTACTACGGCCGTGTGGGTGTACAGGTAACGGTCATTCTGACCAATCAGATTGAAGGTTTCCTGTTTCAGATACTGTCCTGCAGATACAGCGTTGGTGACATTGCTCATGGAGTTCACCATGCTCTTCTTCACACTGCCGCCGAACAGCAACGAAAGGAGAGCGGCAATGCCTGCCGCGCCAAAGCTGAATGCATTGGACGGATCGTAGGCTTCCCCGTTCTTTTCATAATAGGTCATCAGCTCATCGACTTTACTCCCATACTTGTTGAAAGCCGCCGCGTAATTCCCTTTTTTCAGATCGTTGAGAAACGCATTCTTCAACTCGCCGGTAACCACCTTGTCGATAATCTTAGTCCGCATGGTCTTATCCGTCGTGATATGCCACTTTCGGTTATCCATGCTGATGACCATCAGGATGCTTCCTTTTTCCGCGTTGGCAAAATATTGGTCCTGGACTGCCTGGGCGTAATCCCTGATATTCATCCCCTGGGTAGACTTAACCGTCAGTACCGCACAGCGGATACCGTGTTTGGTTTCAATCTGCCGCAGGTTGGACAAAAGGTTCGTCTTATCAACCGGTTTTACCAGGGCTGCGCCGTCCACAAAACTGGGATACTGCTGTCCGGAGGTTGCAGCTGCAAACCCGGTGGAGACCGACAATAACAGGGAAACCAGCATCGTCATAATCGCAAAAATTTTTTTCATGATCTGCCGCCTCCCCTCAACCGATTAAGAATTTCGCAAGGAAATAGATGATAGGCGCCGGAATCAGCGTGGCAAGAGCCTGGTATTTGGTTGCTTTTCCCTTATCCCAGGGCAGGCTGCCAATAAACTTGCCGGTCTGTCCGTTCATCATAAATGTATAAGGCTGATTCTGGTAACGGGTGGTCAGGATCCACACTGGCACCAGGGCATATTTGACGCTGCCTACGTCTTTACGCACAGCGCAGGATTCCATCTGATGCCGAAGGTAACCGGTTACGGTACCCTCCAGCACCCCTGCCGCACTATGTTCCACCCGCTTGTCTGCACGGGGCACGCTGTCTTCCGCGGAAACATCATATTTATCCGCCAGGTACCCGGTCAGATACGCCGTGGTAAAGGGAACCATTTCGCTGTAATCAAACGGTTCGATGCTTTCCATGTAGGCATCATCCATCTTCTCACTGCCGTCCACCGGGATACGTTCAAATTTCATAGTGCCGACACGTTCTACATCGTAAACGCTGGTCTCGGTAATAATTGCATCCGGCGTATCAATGACCATGTCATTCTCCGCCTTGAAGACCGCCGATGCCGTAACTTCCGAATCGAACAGCCAGAAAGGAACATACATAGGCTGGATATCCTCCACGCGGTTATTGGCCGTGAAAGCATCCGGCAGCAGCTTCCGGCCCTCATAAAACTTCTTCAGGGCTTCCACTGCCTCTTCCTTCGTTTTCTTGAAGGGAATCACGTAGTCCGGTTTCAGCATCCCCTTAAACCGGGACGGAATCATGGTAGGATTACCGCAGTAACAGCATTCCGTAGCCATAGTATTTTCATCGCAGACCAGTTCTGCACCGCAGCTGGAACAGGTAAAAGTTTTCAGAAACGCGCTTTCATCTTCCGTAAACTCGCTGCCTGCATGTTCGGTATCCCACTTGGCCTCTTTGGCCTCTGCCGCCTGGGCGGCCCGTTCTTCCTGCTTGTTGAACATTTCCTCAATGGTTTTGACCTCAAATTCCGTACCGCAGTACTCGCAGGTCACTTTGTCATGTCCCGGCAGAAAGCTTAAGGGCGCGCTGCAATTAGGGCACTTATAGCTTACAGATGTATCCGCCATGTTGTCACCTCTCTTTATATATCACGGAGACCTTACAATAAAATGCCTTTCTGTGCATATCGCACAGCCTCACAACATATGTCTCAAAATCAATACGGATACTTATTTGTTCTTTTCCGGTACGGGGATCACGTCACATCCCATGTACTTACGCAATACTTCCGGCACCACTACGCTGCCGTCTTCCTGCTGGTAATTTTCCAGGATGGCAGCAACGGTACGGCCCACTGCCAGGCCGGAACCGTTCAGGGTATGTACAAATTCCGGTTTGGACTTGGCGTCCCGGCGGAACCGGATGTTGGCACGGCGGGCCTGGAAGTCCAGGAAATTGGAGCAGGAAGAAATTTCACGATAGCGGTTCGCCTGGGGCAGCCATACTTCCAGATCGTAGGTGGTGGCGCTGGAGAAACCAAGGTCGCCGGTACACAGCCGTACCACATGGTAAGGCAGACCTAACAGCTGCAGCGCATGTTCCGCATTGTTGGTCAGGCTTTCCAGTTCGTCCCAGCTCTGTTCCGGACGGGTGAATTTCACTAATTCTACTTTATTAAACTGATGCTGGCGGATCAGGCCCCGGGTATCTTTGCCCGCACTGCCGGCTTCGGCACGGAAGCAGGCACTGTACGCGCAGTAACGCAGGGGCAGATCATCCCCGCTCAGGATCTCGTCCCGGTGCAGGTTGGTAATGGGCACTTCCGCCGTGGGAATCAGGTACATATCCATACCCTGCAGCTTGAACATATCTTCCGCAAACTTCGGCAGCTGACCGGTGCCCTGCATGCTGTCTGCGTTAACGATGAACGGCGGGAAAAATTCCGTATATCCGTGCTGGGAGGTATGGAGATCCAGATAAAAGTTGATGACAGACCGTTCCAGACGGGAGCCCAGACCCTTGTACACCGTAAAACGGGCGCCGGAAATCTTATGGCCCCGTTCAAAATCGAGAATGCCAAGCTTCTCTCCGATATCCCAGTGGGACAGCGGCTCAAAATCAAACTTGCGGGGTTCACCCCATTTCCGCACTTCCGGATTATCCGCATCGCTCTTGCCAATAGGGCAGTCATCCGCAGGTACATTAGGAATTGACAGCATAATTTCCTTCAGGCGGGCCTCAATTTCACGGAGACGGGCGTCATCCGCCGCAATTTTATCGCCGATGGCACGCACTTCTGCCATTTTTTCTTCCGCACTTTCGCCGGCTTTTTTCAGTTTGCCGATTTCTTTGGAAGCCGTATTCCGTTCGTTTTTCAACACTTCTACCTGCTGCGTCACTTCCCGGCGTTCCTTATCCAGTGCCAGAAACTCATCCAGATTCAGTTCCCCGTTACGGTTATGAACAGCTTCAATTACTTTTTCGGGATTTTCCCGTACAAACTTCATGTCTAACATGTCGATCTTTCCTCCAGGTTGTTTGATATACTGCAATTAAATATTGTATAAAACCATTCTGCGCGCCGGCACTTCCGTTTATGCGACACAATGCCTTCCACCGTTTAAAAAACGGCATAGCTATACAGGATAATTATAGCAAATTGATTACAGGACGGTCAAGAATAAACAAGCTAAAAACATTGCCGGGACATGCAGGTTCTTTAATAAAAAATCCCCGCCGCACTTGCGACGGGGACCTTGATTGTACAGATCTTGAAACCGATCAGTCAGCGGTAAACGGCATTAACGCAACGTTACGTGCGCGTTTGATCGCAGTGGTCAGTTCGCGCTGATGTTTAGCGCAGCAACCGGAAATACGGCGGGGTAAAATCTTGCCGCGTTCGGTTACGAATTTGTGCAGCTTGGCAACGTCCTTATAGTCGATGCTCTCCGCTTTATCTACGCAGAAGCTGCAAACTTTCCTTCTCGGTCTTCTGCCTCTTTGCATTTTCATTAGCTTAATCCTCCCTGTTGTTTAGAACGGAACTTCTTCGTCAAAGGGAACTTCGCTGCCCAAACCGCCCATCGGTGATTTGGCCATAGGAGCCGCAGATTCGGAAGCACCGGCATCCTGTCCGGGATACTGCTGTCCGTACTGCTGGTTGCGGTTGGCGCTTTCGCTCTTGCGTTCAATAAACTCAACGTTATTGGCGATAATCTCTGTTACCCAGTGCTTGGTGCCGTCTTTGGCATCAAAGTTACGGATCTGGAGACGGCCTTCCACTAACAGACGATGTCCTTTTGCGAGACTGTTTCCACATAATTCAGCAGCCTTGCCCCATACCACTACGGGGATAAAGTCTGCTTCGCGCTGGCCCTGTTGATTTAAAAAAGGTCTGTCAACTGCCAGCGTAAAGGAGCAAACCACCTTCTGGGAAGGGGTATAGCGCACTTCCGGATCTCTGGTCAGCCGGCCTAAAATAACTACTTTGTTCATTCGTTACCTCCACAGACTGAGTATTTCAATCAGTCTTCCTTTTTAATAATCATATGGCGCAGCACTTCGTCGGTAATCTTCATTACACGGTCAAGTTCTTTGACAGCGGCAGGTTCAGCCTTGAAATTAACGAGTACATAGTAACCTTCGGACAAATCCTGGATCAGGTAAGCCAGGTGTTTTTTGCCCCAACGATCTGTCTTTTCTACTGTAGCACCATTATCGGTCAGCAGCTTTTCGAATTTGGCGACAACGCCATCGATCACTTCATCCTCAACCGGTTTAATGATGTACATGACTTCGTATGCTCTCACGAAATCACCTCCTCCTCTGGACTTTCGGCTCCCCCTGTCTGGAGAGCAGAAGAAGTAAAATATGCTCTATCACAAGCTTTATTATATTATCACCAGCTAATAGAAATGTCAAGCAAAAAATACTAAGAACCGGAGTATCATCTGCTCCGGCTCTTCCTAAATTCCTTTTATTTTATCAAAACAGTTACACTACAATCTGGCTAAACACTTTGCCAATGCTGTCATGAATGACCAGGTTGGCCCTCTGGTCTGCCGAAGTTTCGGATTTGTTCACCAATACCAGCTTGTTGCCCTGATAATAGCGAATCAGTCCTGCTGCCGGATACACTACCAGGGACGTGCCGCCGATAATCAGCATGTCCGCCTGGGAAATGTAGTTTACCGAGGCTTCCAGGATATCCATATTCAGATTTTCTTCATATAATACTACATCCGGCTTCACCCGGCCGCCGCATTTGTCGCAGACGGGGACGCCTTTGGAATTTTTTACGTAGTTTACGTCAAAAAACTTATTGCAGTCCTCACAGTAGTTCCGCAGCACGCTTCCGTGCAGTTCCATCACGGTCTTACTGCCGGCTGCCTGGTGCAGCCCGTCAATGTTCTGGGTGATTACAGCCGTCAGCTTACCGGCTTTTTCCAGTTCCGCCAGTTTAAAATGGGCCGCATTGGGTTTTGCATCCAGAAACAGCATGCGGTTTTTGTAGAAATCAAAAAACTCTTCCGGGCAGTCCTCATAGAAGGTGTGGCTGACGATCATTTCTGGCGGATACCGGTACGTCTGATTGTAGAGGCCGTCCGTACTGCGGAAGTCCGGAATGCCGCTTTCCGTGGATACTCCGGCGCCGCCGAAGAATACAATACGTTTGGATTCCCGTATCATTTCATTTAACTTTGCAATCTTTTCATCCATGAGAACACCTCCCCGCAGCATGATATAAAAATAAATACAGATTTAGAGTTTACGAATCAATGTATTCACCAGTTCTGCCAGGTTTTCTTCGTACAGGTCTTTTTCCTTTTCCACCGCTTCTTTGACAGGAAGTTTGTCCTTATCTTCTTCGTTGCCTAAAATTTTATCATACGCTGTAACAAAAGCGATGCCCGCTTCTTTTTCAAAGGTCAGCTCTTCCACGGCGGGAACTTTCAGACCGGCCCGCTCCGCTATCTGTTTCAGCAACGTGCTGTCGGTCCTGGCAATGGTTTGCAGCGCTGCCAGCCAAAGCACATGCGTCAGTTTAAAGTTAACCCGCTGGTTACATTCTTTTGCCACCGCCGCCAGGTCATTAAATGCCAGCTCCGCGTTCCCGAAACTCATTCGGTAGTCAAACGCTTTGGCAATGCCTGCATGATACGCCATATCCGCTTCCATTTCTTTCTTGAAGATATTGGCATTGACGCAAAGGGTATCGAATTTTACCGCAGCCCGTTTCAGTTCGTTGGCCAGGAAATAATGTTCCTGGGGCGTCAGGGCTTTATCGCAGCGGGACAGATCTACTTCAAAGTCCAGATCCCAGGGCGTATCGTCCAGATAATCCTTGTACATGTTCTGCAGGAACATAATGGCCTGACCGAACTCCAATACCATCCGGTGCAGGGATTTTTCTTCAAATTTGATTTTCACATCGCCAACCTGGAATTCCGCATCCAAATAAGATTTGTCTATCGCTTCCTTAAAATCCCTATCAAATTCGCCGAACCGTTTTTCCGATTCTTCCACGCTCAGTTCTTCCACCGAACGGTCGATCTTATCGCTGCAGTCCACACCGATACCGCTGTATCCGTACAGCAGCGCCTTGACGATTTCTTCTTCTGTTTTCAGTCCGGCCGCGTTGGCTGCCCAGCCGCCTTTGTAACCGGAAGACAGCACACTCCATGTAGCAGTGTCCATCGCTTCCAGGAAGTTCCGCTGTAATACAGCGCTGTTTTCCGGTGTATAATCCACCAATACCGGTTTGATTTGTTTATGCACAAACAAATCGGGCAGCTTGCTGTTTATCACACCCAGCCAGTCGCTGAAGGCCACGCTGATGCCGTTTACCCCGCAGGAAGAGGGTGCCGCCCAGCCCACCAGACGGCGAACCAGTGCCGCGTTGTTGGGATTCAGGGGGAACAGGCCTATTTTTATTTTTTTATTTTCATCCGCTGTTTCGTATTCCGCGCCCTTCCAGGCTTTGTTCCATTCGGATTTTTCACCGCAGACTATCGCCAGGTGACGGCCGTTGCTATCGTCTACAAACCCCAGATAACCATCAGGAATCACGCTGAATGAAGATCCGTTCAGATCTCCCTTCGCGCTCATGAGTTTTTCCGCAATGTCACGTTTGATTGCCATATAACTAATCCTTTCTGTTTTTCCATGTCTTTTGTTTTACTTAATGTCAATTACAGCCCGTAAGGCTTCAACTGATATGATTTGTATTGATATATTTTACCATATAAAGACAAAAGCGCAAACCAGAGTTTAGAGAAAAAACCGGTTAAGAACATACCGCTCAAAGAATTCTTCCAAAAAGACCGGAAAAGAAATCTGTCCACTGCGGATGCAATACCAAATAGACGGTTTACGAATTTTTGTTTAACCCCTGTTTATACACAGTATGCACAGGGTTATCCACAGAAAAACAGTCTTTTGACTGGAAAAAATGTGGAAAACAGTAACTTTTTCCGATAAATTCCCCTGTCTTTGCCATTGTTATGCACAACCTGTGGATAAGTTGTGTGTATAACTTTTATTATATTCACACCACAACATATAGTAAAATATTGTTAAAAAACATCGAACATCTATGTAAATGACTATTTCTATTGTTTTGTCAAGCACATTTTTTGTAAACTGAATGAAATAAATTTTAAAAAGTTGTTGACTTTTTTTTAGCGCTATAGAGGTGTGATAAAATCGGCATGTTTGTTTTCGCTGAATTGTCAGATTTTAATTTTGCCGCTACAAATTACGATTGCAAAAATATTACTGAAATACGTTTCGATGCTACGTATTTTTCTTTTCTTTTTTGATAGACAGACACGATAAAGCAGGGCTGCATTTTTATATACTTCCACGCGCATATTTACTTACCAGCTTAGCCAGCTTATTTGCCAGTTCTTCTGTCAGACACCCTTCTTCCATTTTCCACATCCAGTTTCCGGATGGAATTCCCGGCGTATTCATACGGCATGAGGAAGGAAGGTCCAGTATATCCTGTGCGGGCACAATGACCGTCTCAGCACGGCGGCTGTACAGATATTCAATGAGCGACCAGGAGTCCGGTTCGCTGCCGGTTAAACAACGCAATTGGTTCCGCAGTTCCGGTGAGACTTCTTCTTCCAGCCAGCCCCGCAGGGTATTGTTGTCGTGGGTTCCGGTGTAAGCCACACAATTTGGCTCCGTGGCAAAATCACAGATCCCGTCAGCCCGGTTCTGAAAATGGAATTGCAGGATCCGCATGCCGGGCAGCCCCAGTTCATTCTTCAGCCGGTAAACCTCCTCGCTGATCTGTCCCAGATCTTCTGCAACCAGCAGCAAATCTGGCAGTTCCTCCCGTAAAGCCAGAAACATCTCCCGGCCTTTAGCCGGTTTCCAGCTGCCGGCGGTGGCGTCCTTTTCTCCCCGGGGAACGCCCCAGGCCGCCACAAATCCCCGGAAGTGATCAATCCGGACCCTGTCGGTGAACTGCGTTATAGCCCGGAACCGTTCTTTCCACCAGCGGAACCCGTCTTTTTCCATTACATCCCAGCGATACAGCGGATTGCCCCAGATTTGCCCGGCAGCGCTGAAATAATCCGGCGGAACCCCGGCTGCTTCTTCCGGGTATCCCTCTTCATCCAGATAAAAGTATTCCGGATGAGCCCAGCAGTCCGCACTGTCTGCCGCCACAAAGATGGGCATGTCGCCTAAAATTTCAATTCCTTTCGTATTAGCGCAGACCTTGATTTCCTGCCAGACACGGAAAAATTCAAATTGCTTTCTTTTATATATCTCTGTTTGCTTCTCCAACAGCTTTCCATATTTTTTTAACGCCGCCGGTCTTCGTATCCGTATCTCTTCAGGCCACTCCTGCCATGGTTTATGAAAATGATCCCGCAGCGCCCGGAACAGGGCATAGTCCGGCAGCCAGTAACTGTTTTCCTGGCAAAAAGCAAGATAGTTTTGTTGTTCTTCCACTTTTATACTTATGTTTGCGCTGCTTAACGTTTTCTTCGTACTGCCACAGGTTTTTTCTTCCGTTTCTGCAAACAAGGTTTCATGTCCGGCAAAAGCGGATACGGATAAGTAAGGTGAATCACCCAGGCCCGGTGGATTCAGGGGAAGGATCTGCCAAATTCTCTGCCCGGCAGCTGCTAAAAAATCAATCCACTCTTTCGCCGCTTTTTTCTTTTCCCTGCCGGTATGGCCCCAAAGGGATGTGGGATGTAGTAAAATTCCTGCTTTCCGTAAATTAATCGAGTTGATTGTATTATCTGCCGGCACTCGTTCCGGAAAACCATTTGCCTGTTCTGGCAGGTAAACTCCCTTTTCCACACATTGGTAAATCTGCTGGCCCAGGGGCGGCAGCGTAACCGTAAAAATCCCGTTGACCGTAGATACGGGTTCCGCGGGGACCGGCCCCACCGGCTGTAATTCTCCAAAGGCAAGTTCCCCGGTATAGACACGCACCGTATGGGCTTCCGTACCACGATTCAGTGCCATAAAGAACAACCCGTCCTCTGCCGGTTTACCGAAAACATCTTTTCCACCCTCAATGGAGCGGGCATAAATATATACATCACCCTCTGCATAAACGGGAATCATCCGCCCCGTACGCAGGGCATCAAACTTTTTCCGCAATTGGATAAAAGTTCGACAGTACGCCTGCAATTTTTTGTTTTCCCGACCCCAGGGATAAGGACGCCGGTTATCCGGGTCCTTGCCGCCCCGCAGCCCGGCCTCGTCACCGTAATAAATGCAGGGCATTCCCGGCAGCGTCATCTGCCAGGCCCAGAATAAGAGCAGGCGTCGTTCACCGATGCGCAGGCCGGATGAATCTGTAGCGTTTTCATGCATTAATTCGCGTCCCGCTTTACCAGGCCGATTTTGATCCGATGTTTCTGCCAGAACGGAAAGAATTCGTTCCACATCATGGCTGCCGGTCAGGTTCAGCATGGCGTACAGGTTTTCTTTCGGATAGTTTTCCATCTGCTGCAGATACAACGTGTTGGTATGCCCCGCATCAGCTTTTCCCAGCAAAAAGTCAAGCATCAGCCGGCGCAGTACGTAATTCATCACGCTGTCCAGTTTGCCGCCGCACAGGTAGGCCCGCTGCTTTCCGTAACTGATTTTGTTGGACGCATCCTCCCAGACCTCGCCGATCAGGGCAGCGTCCGGGTCGCACTTTTTCAATTCACTGTAAAACACCGTCAGGAATTCATCCGGCAGTTCGTCCGCCACGTCCAGGCGCCAGCCGCTGATTCCGGCATGCAGCCAGTGCTTCAGCACGCTGTCTTTATCCCGTATGATAAAGTCCTGATAGCTGCTGTCCCTTTCATCCACTTCCGGCAGGCTCTTGTCGCCCCACCAGCAGCTGTACTCTTCCGGAAACTTTTTGAACTGGTACCAGGAGTGGTACGGCGACGCTTTCGACTGGTATGCCCCGGCTTCCGGATAGCTTCCCCGCCGGTTAAAGTAAATGCTGTCGTCCCCCGTGTGGCTGAAGACCCCGTCCAGAATGACGCGGATGCCGTGTTCCTTTGCTTCTTTGCAAAGGATTGCAAACTCTTCTTCCGTCCCCAGAAAGGAATCGATTTTTTTATAGTCACCGGTATCGTAGTGATGGTTGCTGCGGCTTTCAAAAACAGGGTTCAGGTACAGGCAGGTGATACCCATGTTTTCAAGGTAATCCAGTTTTTCCCGGATGCCTTTCAGAGTGCCGCCAAAGAAATCGAAGTAAAGAATACTGCCTTCCGCCGGATCTTTAATATAACGGGGCAGGTCATTCCAATTTCCGTGCAGCAGCGCATTGGGCTTGCCAGTGAATTGAGACAGGGGAACATCCCCCCGGTTGAAGCGGTCCGGAAAAATCTGATACACCACAGCCTGTTTCATCCAGTCCGGCGTAACCGCGCCACAGTCGTATACCGTAATCTGGTAAGACGGCGGTTCCTGCTCATACTGCTGTCCCCAGCCTCCCAGCCGGGTTGCGTTATTACCATAGTAAACTGTTTTGTCCGCTTTCTTTATAATAAAATAATACCAGAGCAGGCAGCCGGTTTCCGGAACGGTAATCCGGCAGACATAACTGCGCTTCTTTTGTATAGCTTTATTGGTTAAAGAATCCAAAGCTTTCGTCGTTTTTGGTTCTCCCTGCAGAGACCGTACTGATACGCTTTCAACCGGTGCAATGTTTGCATCAGGCAGTTTTTCTTCTTTTACTGTCTCCTGCTTCCGCCTCCATACTTCAGGTTGCATTGTATACAGCGTTTCTCCGGCCCCTTCCTGCCATAGCCGCAGGATCACCTGTTCCGTTCCGTCCCCTTCCACTTCGCAGCGCAACGTGACTACGGATCCAACCTCCACTGCACCAAA
The DNA here is from genome assembly GCF_056977735.1 of Succiniclasticum sp. Classification (NCBI taxonomy): domain Bacteria; kingdom Bacillati; phylum Bacillota; class Negativicutes; order Acidaminococcales; family Acidaminococcaceae; genus Succiniclasticum; species Succiniclasticum sp. The sequence goes on along the minus strand of NZ_DBMCWA010000014.1, from coordinate 9,578 downwards.
AGGATAACGGTAGGTTGTATTTCTTGAATCGTGAATGATTTCAGGCTGCATATATCAAGCACGTCCAACAGCAAAATAGCTGAAGGACTTCCTTTCTCCCGAAAATTTCCGGGTATTTGTTTTTCCCGCTTACAGAAAAAGCGAAAGTGTTCCCGCTTTTCAGAAATCACTTTCGCTTAGTAAGTAAACACTGATTAAACAGGTTTTGACACGTGCCGCCAAAATATGCGGCAGGAAGGAAAATGTCTCTGTTTTCCCTATACGTTACTCAGCGTCTTTCTTTGTATTTTTTGTCCCGGGCTTCCGTCCCCGTTTTTTCGGCGTGGCAGTTTCAGAAGCTTCAGTTGTTACGTCTGCTGTCGATTCAGCTTTCTTTCTGGTTGCTCTTCTTGCAGCTGTCTTTTTGACCTCCGTTCCTTCCCCAGTGGCAGCGGCACTTTTTTTCGACGTCGTCTTTTTAGCCGTGGTCTTTTTTGCTGCTGTTTTTTTAGTTTCTGTAGTTTTGTCTGCCGCTTTTTTTGTTGTTCTCTTTGCCACAGTTTTCTTCTTTACAAGTTCAACTGCCGCTTCGGGCTCTTCCGGTTTTTCAGGTGCTTTATCTTCTTCCGCTTTTGCTTCCGCGATCTGTTCTTCGGAAACAGGTTCAACCGTAATGGTGTCCCCTGCAATTTTCGCATACAAATCCGCATAGGCCTGTGCAGAACGGTTCCAGCTGTTATCGCTTCGCATCGCATTGGACACGATTCTTTCCCACAAGGGTTTTTCTGCAAAGCAGGTCAGGCCCCGTTTAATGGTAAACAGAAGCTCATGGGCATTGAAATTGGTAAAGCAGAAACCGTTTCCTTCCGGTGCTGTATACTTGTCAAAATTGAACACGGAATCTTTCAGGCCGCCGGTCTCCCGTACAACGGGAACGGTACCGTAACGCATGGCGATCATCTGGCTGAGACCGCAGGCTTCATACCGGGAGGGCATGATGAACATGTCTGCACCCGCATACACACGGCGGGCCAGTCCTTCATTAAACAGAATATTGACTGAAACGCTGCCCGGATGTCGCCAGGCCAGTTCACGCAGCGCATCGGCATACTCTTCGTCGCCGGTACCCACCACAATCAGCTGTACCTGTTCTTCCATCAGTTCATCCATAATATGCATCACCAGATCCAGCCCTTTGGCTTCCACCAGACGGGTGATCATGCCCAGCACCGGAATCTCCCGGTTTACCGTCAGGCCCAGCTCACGCTGCAGGGCTTCCTTGGCCAGCGGTTTTTTCAAAAATACATTGCTGCTATCAAAGCAGACCGGCAGATTCGGATCCGTTTCCGGATTATATTCCTGTTCATCCAACCCATTCAGAATACCGTCGATCTTTCCGGCACACAGGGCTACGTAATCTTCCAGCCCTTCGCCAAAATACGGATAAGTAATTTCTTCCGCATAGGAAGGACTGACAGTGGTAATGTAATCCGCATAACACATCCCGGCTTTCATGAAATTCACGTTACCGGTATTTTCAATATTTCCATTATATAACAGGCGTAAGGGCATTCCTAGTACATCTTCCACGATTTCCCTGCCAAATACACCCTGATATTTCAGATTGTGGATCGTATAAATGTTTTTCAGTCCCTGATAGAAAGGATCCTGCATGAAATCTTCTTTCAGATAAGCGCCCAGCATGCCAGTGTGCCAGTCGTTGCTGTGGATCACGTCCGGTTTGAAACCAATGTGGGGAAGCATGGCCAGTACGGCTTTGACGAAATAGGCAAAGCGTTCCGCATCGTCATCATACCCGTACAGTTTTTCTCTTTTGAAATAATATTCATTGTCAATGAAATATACAGGGATACCATCCTGCGCCAGCTTCTTTACTCCCATATACTGGTTACGCCAGGACAGGTCTACCATTCCTTCGTAAACGGTCTCCATCTTTCCCTGGTATGCTTCACCGATTCCTTCATAATTTGGAATCACCAGGGCCGGTTCCACTCCCAGAGCCTGCAATGCTTTGGGCAGGGCTCCCATCACGTCGGCCAGTCCGCCGGTTTTAATAAAAGGAGCAGCTTCCGATGCTACAAATAAAACTTTCATTTTTATCAATCCGCCTTTCTGTAAAAAGAATTGAAGGATTTAAGAAAACACTGATTTATTTGTTTATGACTATCCGCAAATACTTATTTAACAAGTGATTCCTTAATTTTTACATTACGGGTTTCCTTCATTTTCTTTTTTGTAGTTTTCTTCTTTTTCGGTTTTTCAAATTTTATATAAAGCACTGCCAACGGCGGCAGTGTCAGGGTGATTGATTGTTCTTTTCCGTGACAGGCTACAGGATCGCTCAGTACCTGTTTTTTATTGCCCTCTCCGGAACCGCCGAATTCCGAATCATCACTGTTAAAAACCACTGTATAGGTACCGGGTTCTTCCACGCCGATCCGGTAACCCCTCCGGACCTCCGGGGTAAAATTACAAACCACGATAGTCTGGTCTTCCGGCTTTACGCCTTTCCGGTAAAAACTGATGACGCTGTTGTCATTGTCGTCACAACTGATCCAGTTAAATCCCTGCCAGGCGTAATCAATCTGCCAAAACTCCGGGTGCTTATTATAAAACAAGTTAAGCGCTTTCACATAACGTTGCATCTCCTGATGGGCAGGGTAATCCAGCAGATGCCAGTCCAAACTGTCATCGAATTTCCATTCAATAAACTGCCCGAACTCACCGCCCATAAACAGCAGTTTCTTCCCCGGATGGCTCATCCAGTATCCGTAAAAGGCCCGCAGCCCGGCAAACTTTTTCCAATAATCCCCAGGCATCTTGTCCAGCAGGGAATGTTTGCCGTGTACCACCTCATCGTGGCTTAAGGGCAGGATAAAATTTTCCGCAAAGGCATAGTACAGCGAAAAAGTGATCAGGTTTTGGGAACCTTTCCGGAACAGCGGGTCCATGGACATGTACCGCAGCATATCGTTCATCCAACCCATGTTCCATTTATAATTGAATCCCAGGCCACCCTTGTCCACCGGTCCGGAGACCATGGGCCAGGATGTGGACTCTTCCGCGATCATCAGGGCATGGGGAATTTCTTTAAACACCGCTGAATTCAGCTTGCGCAGGAAATCCACCGCTTCCAGATTTTCCCGGCCGCCGTATTTATTCGCCTGCCATTCGCCCTGTTTTTTCCCGTAATCCAGATACAGCATATTAGCTACGGCGTCAATCCGCAGCCCGTCCAGATGGAACTGCTCCAGCCAGAAGCAGGCGCTTGAAATCAGGAAACTCTGCACTTCCGGACGGCCGTAATCAAAGTTCATGGTATCCCAGTCTTTATTTTCCGCCAAAACGGGATTCCCCGACTCGTACAACGGCTCCCCGTCAAAATGTCGGAGACCGTGGGCATCCTTACAAAAATGTCCCGGTACCCAGTCCAGGATCACGCCGATTTTATTTTTGTGCAGCGTGTCTACCAGATACATAAAATCTTCCGGCGAACCGTAACGGCTGGTAGCGGCAAAATACCCGGTCGCCTGATAACCCCAGGACCCGTCGTAAGGGTACTCGCACAGAGGCATCAGTTCCACATGGGTATAGTGCATTTCTTTAACATACTGCGCCAGCGGCTCCGCAATGTCACGGTAATTCATCACCTCGCCTGACGCGTCGCGTTTCCAGGAGCCCAGATGGACTTCATAGATCAGCATGGGATTATGGTAGGAATCATACTCCTTCCGGCTTTTTTGCCAGCTGACGTCATGCCATTGATAATGCAGGTTCTTTACTACGGAAGCGGTGTTTGGGCGCAGTTCTGCTGCAAACCCGTAAGGGTCACTCTTTAAGATGACCTCTCCCGACGCTGTTTTAATGGCATATTTATAAGTCGTACCTTCATGAAGCCCCGGTACATAGGCAACCCAGAGGCCAATTCCCTGTTTTGCCCGTTCCATAGGCGTCGCTTTCACATCCCAGCCGTTAAAATCCCCTACTACGCTGACCGCCCGGGCATGGGGAGCCCACACACAGAAGCGGACGCTGGATTTCTGTTTCCAGCTGGTAAGATGGGCGCCAAACAGCCGGTAACTGCTGTAATTGGTCCCCTGATGGAAAAGATAGGTACTGTACGCATCAATCGCACTGATTCGCATGGTAAATCCTCTTACATTCAAAATTTCCGATTATCTGAACACCGATAGTCCGCGTTTCGGTTAACTACCCGGTACGCTTCCTCCGTTGGATCAGATGATACTTCAGATTTTTACTGCTTTCAGATTCCAAATCTCTTTTGCATATTCCCGAATGGTCCTGTCACTGGAGAAATGTCCCGCATGGGCAATATTCACCGTACTGGACCGGTACCATCCGTCAATATTTCTGTACCGGCGCTGAATCTCTTCCTGGGCGGCGCAGTAGGGTTTAAAATCCTTTAACACAAAGAACTCATCATTACGGTCCAGCAACGCTTCCCGCAGCTGTCCGAACATGGGATTTTCCTCGAAGACTTCCAACATGCGGCGTACATCTGCGTCGCTGTTATAAATATCCCAGGAAGAATATCCGCCCTCCTGATAATACTGCTGGACTTCTTCTGCCCGCAGACCGAAGATTACGCTGTGTGCATCTCCCACTTCCTGATGGATCTCCACATTGGCCCCGTCCATAGTTCCCAGCGTAATAGCCCCGTTAAACATAAATTTCATGTTGCCGGTACCGGAGGCTTCCTTGCTGGCTGTGGAAATCTGCTCACTGACATCGGCAGCAGGGAACAGTTTCTGCCCCAGAGATACGTTATAGTTTTCCAGGAACACCACTTTCAGTTTATCCGCCACCCTGTGATCCTGATCAATGAGTTTTGCCACCGTATTGATCAGCTGGATGGTGATCTTCGCTTCCCCATAACTGGCCGCTGCCTTGCCTCCGAAAATGAAGGTCCGGGGGACCATATCCAGATGGGGGTTTTCTACCAGCTCCCTGTACAGATGATACACGTGCAGGATATTCAGAAGCTGACGCTTGTACATATGCATCCGTTTAATCTGGATATCAAAGATGGAATGAGGATTTATCGTAATATTTCGTTCCTTATATAAATATTGCGCGAGAATATCCTTGCGTTGCTGTTTCACCGCTGCCAGTTCCCTGCAGAACGATTTATTGTTTCCAAATGGCTCCAGGGCCAGCAGTTTTTCCGGCGCATGAATCCAGTCATTCCCAATAGTATCACAGATCAGTTCCGTTAACTGGGGATTGGATTCTATGAGCCAGCGGCGGTGGGTCACACCGTTGGTCTTGTTGTTGAACCGTTCCGGGAACCAGGTATAAAAAGGCTTCAGGGTATTAATCTTTAGGATTTCTGAATGGAGTTTTGCCACACCGTTTATGCTATGGCTGCCAACTACCGCCAGACTTGCCATATGCACCTGGTTATTCCAGAGAATTGCCACATCCCTGGCAACATCATCCCGTCCGGGGAACCGTTGCCGCACGGCTTCCAGCCAGCGCCTGTTAATTTCGTCAACAATCAGGAAGATGCGTGGCAGCAGTTCCTGGAACATGGGTATGGACCATCGTTCCAGCGCCTCCGGCATAATGGTATGGTTGGTATAGGCAACAGCATTTGTGGTAATGCGCCAGGCATCTTCCCATTTCATGCCCTCTTCATCCAGTAAAATACGCATCAGTTCAGGAATAATCAGGGCCGGATGGGTGTCATTAATATGAAGGGCAATGTATTTATCAAAATCCTTTGGCGAACCGTAATGCTTCTTGAAATGCCGCATAATACTCTGCAGACCGGCAGAAACGAAAAAGTACTCCTGCATCAGCCGCAGCTTGCGGCCTTCATACGTGGAATCGTCCGGATACAGGAAACGGGATATCTGCTGGGTCAGATCTTTATAATGCAACGCACGCCGGTAATCGCCGTAACGCAGCTGGCCATACATACCTTCCCGCGTGTACTCTGCCTTCCACAGACGCAGTGTATTCACCGTACGGTTCTGATAACCCAGAACGGGAACATCATACGGTACGGCCCGTACAGCATTGTAATGCTCATGTACGCAAACCAGCGTCCCCCCCCTTCCGGGACGCATGTAGGCCTGCCCGCCAAAACGGACATCCACCGCTTTATCTGATTTCCGAATTTCCCAGGGGAAACCGTTACGCAGCCAGGCATCCGGCAGCTCCACCTGCTGCCCGTCGATGATACGCTGATCAAACAGGCCGTATTGGTAACGGATGCTGCATCCATGCCCCGGCAGCTGCAATGCCGCCAGAGAATCAATAAAGCAGGCAGCCAGACGTCCTAACCCACCGTTGCCTAAACCGGGATCCGGCTCTTCGGGAAAAATATCATCCAGATCGAAGCCAAAATCCCGTAAAGCCTCGCGGCACAATTTTTCCATGCCGCAATTCAGCAGGTTTGTATTCAGCAAACGGCCTAATAAAAATTCAATGGAAAAATAGTAAACCTGGCGGGCTCTTTTATGATTATAAACCTTTTCCGTCTGGATCCAGTCTTCACTCACCAGATCTTTGATCATGGTGGCAAGGATCTGATACACCTCCTTACGGGATAATTCTTTTACAGGTTTTTCAAATAAAACTTCCGCCTTTTCAATAAATAAATTTTTAAACTCTTTTTTAGTTTTCCAAATTCGCATAGCCTGATAATTACCGTACCTCGTGTTTAATGATACACAACGGCCCCTTTTCTGTTCCTTCTAATACCGCCTCTGGCTGGATATCCCTGTCTTTGTCACAGATAACATAATCCAATATCGCGTCTTCTCCCACATTGGTGTTCTGCATGATGATGCTGTTGCGGATCACGGCATTCCGGCCTACCCGCACTTTGCGGAACAGGATACTGTTTTCCACTGTTCCCTCAATGATACAGCCATTCGCCACCAGGGAATTGGTGACGCGCGCCTCTTCCATATATTTTGCCGGCGCTTCATCCTTAATTTTTGTATAGATCCGATTATCCTGGTGGAAAATCTCCCGCCAATTCTCCTGCTTCAGCATATCCATGCTGGACTGGAAATAACTGTCAATGGAATTGATCCGTTTGGCATAGCCTTTAAAAGGAAAACCGAAAATACGCAGGTTTTCCACATTGTCTGCCAGCACTTCATCAAAAAATTTCCATTTCCCCCCAAAGTTGGCCCGCCGGATCATCCGAAGGAACAACTCGCTGTCTATTAATACGGCACCTAAAAACAGGTTTTCATCTTTTTTTACGTTTGCGGCCTTTTGCATACCGATAACATGTCCGTTAGCCGTTGTCTTGAGAACATAGCCTTCACCCGGGCAATCCTCTTCCTGCTTCTTATATACCAGAGTGATGTTCGCATTATGCTTGCGGTGGAAGTGCATGACCTCCTCGTAATCAATGTTGGCCACCACATCACAGCCGGAAAGCAGCAAATATCTGCACTGTCCGGCTTCCACATAGCGCAGGTTCTTAAAGTAACTGTAAATGTCGCCTCCCTGCGGATGCAGGAGTTCTTCTTCCTCATCCATCGGCAGATAATACAAGCCATTCTGCTTACGTGCCAGATTCCATTCTTTTGCGGAACGTACGTGGTCTAGTACGGAACGGGAGTGGAACGGCAAAATCAGGCCAACCGTATTAATCCCCGCATTGACCATATTACTCAGTGCAAAGTCCATCAGGCGGAATTTGGCGCCGAAAGGTTCAGAAGCTAATGGCCGTTTTGCGCTCAGTTCCTTCATCGTATTGGGGCACTGTAAATTAATCAAACCTAAAATGTCCGTCATTTTATTTTGCCCCCCTTTCCTTTTGCATCTGCTTTTACTGTTTCATCGTTTCCATAAACGGCTACTTCGGTATTGGAACCCTGGATCTGTACGCCGGCACAGATGCGACACCGTTCCCCGATAATCGCCCGGTCAATGACTGCATTTTTTTCCACAACTGTTCCCGGCATGATAACGGAATTCGTAACCTTGGCCCCTTCTTCCACTACTACATTATAAAAAATGACGGAATGGGAGACCTTACCGCAAATTGCTGCGCCTTCCCCTACCAGTGAACTGTACAACTGTGCGTTCGCCCCAACATAATGCGGGGGGAAGGAATGGTTACCTGCATAAATCCGCCAGTTCGGATTATTCAGATTCAAGGGCGGATCATCGGCCAGCAGGTCCATATTTGCCTGCCATAAACTTTCAAACGTGCCCACATCCTTCCAATATCCCTCAAAGGGATAGGCATAAACCGGCAGTTCGTCAGCCAGCATGGCAGGAATCACATTTTTTCCAAAATCATGATCCGAATCATTTCGTTTTGCGTCTTCCATAAGATATTTTTTTAATACAGCTTTATCAAAAATATAAATCCCCATAGACGCTAACGTACTTTTTGGATGAGCCGGTTTTTCTTCAAATTCCCTAATCCGCAGATTCGAATCCGTATTCATGATACCAAACCGGGAAGCTTCTGATAACGGCACCTGAATCGTGCTTACCGTAGCTTTGGCTTTATGTTTTTTATGGAAAGCCAGCATTTTTGCATAATCCATGGAATAGATATGATCCCCTGAAAGGACAAGTACATATTTAGGATCAATCATATCCATGAAATTCAGATTCTGATAAATGGCATCGGCCGTCCCCTGATACCAGTTTGAAGAGTCTTTATCATTCATATACGGCGGCAGAATAAATGCTCCCCCATGTTCGGAATCCAAATCCCAGCTGCTGCCGTTGCCGATATACCAGTTCAGTTCCAACGGTTGGTATTGTGTCAGGATACCTACGGTATTGATACCTGAGTTACGGCAGTTGCTCAGTGTAAAATCAATGATCCGGTACTTCCCGCCAAACAGCACCGCCGGTTTCGCCACATTTTTTGTCAGGACGCCCAGACGGCTTCCCTTCCCGCCTGCCAATATCATAGCCAGGCATTCTGTTCTTTGCATAGAATCAACCCCTTACGCACAGATTTATCCACTGTACATATTATATCAAAAAACATTGAAGAAAGATATAATAAAAGCCTGATCTTCCTATTTTTAAAGTAATAATTATATACACGCAAAAAGCCCCCGCACGTGTTGTGCGGGGGCTTCGTCTTAACCGGCAACAATCTATCCTCCCGGGCCGCTTCCAGCCAAGTACTTTCGACGCGTGAGAGCTTAACTGCTGTGTTCGGGATGGGAACAGGTGGTTCCTCTCAGCCATCGTCACCGGATCTCTGAACCGTCTTTTTGTGTTCCCGCTTCCTCAAGACTGCGTCTCGCTTGCTCGACATACCTCGGTATGCCTTCGCTGCGCTCGCTGGCCTTTCCTTGCGGCCTCCACAAAAATCCTGGTCCAATGAATGGTCTTTTCAGGCTTCTGCTTCGTCAGTCTGCGGCTCCCTCGGTCGATATACCGCAGTATTATCTCCCGTCGCTCGCCTTGCCTTCCTCGCATAACCCCTGAAAATCCTCATTCATTTCTCGGGTCTTTTCAGACCTTCAAAACTTTACAGAAGAAACTACTTACACTCACTAACTTATCTTCACTCGCTTCCTTAAATCAAGCCCTCGACGGATTAGTACCGGTCCGCT